>NZ_JBUEGE010000018.1:0-200489 GCF_054963755.1 Streptomyces sp. EDA2-14 | reverse complement strand
ACAGTTCCGACGTCGACGGGGCCGCGTGGTGTTCGCACCGCGCGGCCCCGTCCGCGTGACGGGGCGACGGAAAAGACCCATTGACGCCGATCACGGCGACGGTTAACTTCGCTATACGGATTGTTGATTCCGTGAAGTGGAAACATCGAGCATACGGAGAGTGCACGAATGGGTCAGCAGGAGAAGGTGTCGACGAGCCTCGCGGGCGCGGTCAGCGAGAGCATCAGCGCCTCACTCGCCCCGGTCGACGCGGAGCTCGCCCGCCGCTACCCGGGAGACCCCGGCACCCGTCAGCCCGTTCACACGGTCTACGTCCCCGGTGACGCGTTCACCGCCGACACCATCCGCACCTGGGGCGACAAGGCCCTCGCGCAGCTCGACGAGCACGCCCCGGACGCCGCCTCCTTCGCCGCCGTCCTCGGCCTGAGCGAGGAGCTCGCCGAGCCCGTCTACACCCGCGTACGCGCCAAGCTGGAGCGCGAGCCGGTGGAGGACCTGCGCGTCGACTTCGAGGACGGCTACCGGCCCGCCTCCGACGCCGACGAGGACGAGACCGCCGCGCGCGCCGCCCGCCTCATCGCCGAGGCGTACGCGAACGGCACCGCCGCCCCGTACATGGGCATCCGGATGAAGTGCATGGAGGAGGCGGTCCGCGACCGCGCCATCCGCACCCTCGACATCTTCCTCACCGGCCTCATGGAGCACGGCGGCCTGCCCGAGGGCCTCGTGCTCACCCTGCCCAAGGTCACATACCCCGAGCAGGTCACGGCCATGGTGCGGATCCTGGAGGCGTTCGAGACGCAGCACGGGCTCGAGGCCGGCCGGATCGGCTTCGAGATCCAGATCGAGACCAGCCAGTCCATCCTCGGCGGCGACGGCACCGCCACGGTGGCCCGCATGATCGAGGCCGCCGAGGGCCGCGCCACCGGCCTGCACTACGGCACCTTCGACTACAGCGCCTGCCTCGGCGTCTCCGCCGCCTACCAGGCCAGCGACCACCCGGCCGCCGACTACGCGAAGGCCGTCATGCAGGTCGCCGCCGCCGGCACCGGCGTCCGCGTCTCGGACGGCTCCACCAACGTGCTGCCCGTCGGCTCCACGGCGAAGGTGCACGACGCCTGGCGCCTGCACTTCGGCCTCACACGGCGCGCCCTCGCCCGCGCCTACTACCAGGGCTGGGACATGCACCCCGGCCACATCCCGACGCGCTACGCCGCCGTCTTCGCCTTCTACCGCGAGGGCTTCGAGGCCGCCGCCGCGCGCCTGTCCGCCTACGCCAACCAGGCCGAGGGCGACATCGCCGACGAGCCCGCCACCGCCAAGGCCCTCGCCGGCTACCTGCTGCGCGGTCTGGACTGCGGCGCCCTCGACGTCGCCGAGGTCGCCCGCCGCTCCGGCCTCACCCGCGCCGACCTGGAGGGCTACTCGGCCCCGCGCCGCGGCGACCTGACCGCCACGGCCGAGTAGGAGCCCGGTCGAACGGACACTGCCCCTCCCCGGGGACGGCCGGGGAGGGGCAGCTGTGCGTCGTGGTGCGGCTCAGTCGCTCGGCGGGATCTCGCCGGAGCCGCGCTGGATCAGCCGCGTCGTCAGCTCTATGCGCTCCGGCGGCAGCGCGGCCCCGTCCAACTGGAGGAAGAGGCGGTCCGCCGCCGTGCGGCCGAGCTGCGCGGCGTCCTGCGCCACCACCGTCACACCCGGCTTCAGCAGATCGCCCAGCTCGATGTCGTCGAAGCCGACGAGGGCGACGGGCCGCTCTCGCTCGGCCAGGACACGGATCGCGGTGACGGTCACCCGGTTGTTGCCCGAGAAGATCGCCGTGACCGGATCGGGGCCCGTCAGCATCTCCTCGGCCGCGCGCCGCACCCGCTCGGGATCGGTGACGCCGAGCGACACCCACCGGTCGGCGACGTCGAGCCCTGCCTCCTCCATGGCCGCCCGATAACCGCGCAGACGCTCGATCGCCGTGTGGATGCGGGGCTGGTCGCCGATGAAGCCGATGCGGCGGTGGCCCTGCGCGACGAGGTGGGCGACACCGTCGCGCGCGCCGCCGAAGTTGTCGGAAAGGACCACGTCCGCGTCGATCTGCCCGGCGGGGCGGTCCACGAAGACGGTCGCGACGCCGGCCGCGATCTCCGGCTCCAGGTACTGGTGGTCGGCGCCCGCGGGGATCACCACGAGCCCGTCCACCCGCCGCGCACACAGCGCGAGCACCAGCTCCTGCTCCCGCTCCGGGTCTTCGGCGCTCGACCCGTTGATCAGCAGCGCCCCGTGCGCCCGCGCGACCTCCTCGACGGCGCGGCTGAGCGGCCCGTAGAACGGGTCCGCCAGATCCTCCAGGACCAGTCCGATGCTCGCCGTACGGCCCTTGCGCAGGACGCGTGCACTGTCGTTGCGCCGGAAGCCGAGCGCGGCGATCGCCTCCTGGACGCGGCGCTCCGTGTCCTCGGTGACTCCGGGCTCCGCATTGACGACACGGGACACCGTCTTCAGACCGACCCCGGCCCGCGCGGCGACGTCCTTCATCGTCGGTCGGTTGCCGTAGCGGTTCTCGGTGCGGGGGGCGGTACGGTCCACTGTGCGCTGTCCTGTCCTGTCGTCTCGGCGTGTGGCGTCGAGCATAGGGCCTGGACAACGTTGTCAGATGCGAGAGAGACTGTCGACCATTGGCCGACTGTCGACCCGCAGTCGCGCATTCGACCTGCCTTTCCGGGGGAACTGACACAGATGCACATGGACCTCGTCGCCGCGCTCGACATCGGCGGCACCAAGATCGCCGGTGCCCTTGTGGACGACCGGGGTCGCCTCCTCGTACGAGCGCAGCGGCCGACCCCCGCTCAGGAGGACGGCGACACGGTGATGGCCGCGGTGGAGGCCGTGCTCCGGGAGCTGACGGCCGCCGCGCCGTGGCCCCGGGTGCGCGCGGTGGGCATCGGCAGCGCCGGGCCCGTGGACCGCTCGCGCGGCACGGTCAGCCCGGTCAACGTGCCGGGGTGGCGCGGCTTCCCGCTGGTCGACCGGGTCCGCGCGGTGACCGGCGAGCTGCCCGTCGAGCTGATCGGTGACGGGGTCGCGATCACGGCGGCCGAGCACTGGCAGGGTGCGGCCCGCGGCCACGACAACGCGCTGTGCATGGTGGTGTCCACCGGCGTCGGCGGCGGACTGATCCTGGGCGGCGAGCTGCGCCCCGGCCCGACCGGGAACGCGGGCCACATCGGCCACATCAGCGTCGATCTGGACGGCGACCCCTGCCCGTGCGGCGCGCGCGGCTGCGTCGAGCGGATCGCCAGCGGCCCGAACATCGCCCGCCGCGCCCTCGCCGAGGGTTGGCAGCCGGGGGCCGACGGCGACGCCACCGCCGCCGCGGTGGCCCGCGCCGCCCGGGCCGGCGACCCGGTGGCGATCGCCTCCTTCGAGCGCGCGGCCCAGGGCCTCGCGGCGGGCATCGCGGCGACCGCGACGCTCGTCGAGATCGACATCGCGGTGATCGGCGGCGGCGTGGCGAAGGCGGGCGACGTCCTGTTCACGCCCCTGCGCCGCGCGCTGCGCGACTACGCCACGCTGTCGTTCGTGCAGGGCCTCACGGTGGCTCCCGCGTCGACGGGCACGGACGCGGGGCTCGTGGGCGCGGCGGCAGCGGCGCTGCGCCCGGGTGCGGGCGTGAACGGGGCGCACCGGCAGGCGGTGTGACGCACCGTCGGCCCGTGGCCGCCCGCCGGGGCTCGCGACTCCGGCGGGATCCGTCACAAGGGCCCTAGTCGGCCACCTCCTCGCCGACGCGGAGCGCCTCGCCCACCGTCGCCACCGGCGCCAGCAGCCCGGCCAGGCCGCCCATGTCGATGAGGCGGAGCGTGAGGCGCTGGGTGCACACCACGGAGACGCGGCCGTCCCGTTGGCGCGCCCTTCGGGCGGCGCGCTCGAGGAGTCTGAGCCCGGAGCAGTCGCAGAACGTGGTGCCGGTCAGATCGATCACGACGACGCGGTAGGGCCCCGCGGCCACGGGATCGAGGAGCGGGGCGAGCCGGTGGAACGTCAGAATGTCGACCTCGCCGAACAGTTCGACGACGATGCAGTCCTCGACGGTGCGCAGCCTGGGCGCGGGGACTTCCTCGCCGGGCTCGGTCGCGTTGCTGAGGGCTTCGAGAGCGCAGCCCTGCGGTTGGTTCTGTAGCATCTGGCCCCCCGGGTCAAGTGCCCGGCCGATTCCATGGCGGTGCCGGGCGGGCGGGACGAGGTCACCGGGGTCCGGGGTGCCTGGCCGATCACGCTAGCCGGAGGGCTCGTACGCTGTGATGACGTAACGATTCCTGAGCGGCTTACGTCACTTGAAGGGGTGAATATCCCCGAAATCGCTTGACGTCTAGAGGTATTTCACCGTTCACAGCCCGTGTATTTGTCGCACACCCCGTGTGAACTCCGCACCGTCACCGGGGGCGCACACACGGTGTCGCCCGCCGTCGGGTCGCGCTTGACTGGCCCGAAGAAAGCGCGGGAGGCCGTGATCGGGACCGGCCGCCGACCGTCGGGCAGCGGTGGGCGCCGTCCTGCCGGCGGGCCTCCTGCGAGCGTCTCCCGGGTTCCCCCGATATCCGGAGGCGCGCGGGCGGTGTCATGGCGTGCGACCGCCCGGTACGGAGGCCCGTCTGCCGCGACTTCCCTGGGCGGTGGGCGGGCACCGTACGCTACGGGCCCCCTGGCGCCCGGCACGGTCGCTGCCCTATGCACGGATCTCCTCATCAGCGGCTGGTTTCCGTGGCAGGGTGTTGCGGGCAAGCCACAGGGGGCCAATGGAAGAGGGGGAACCGTGATCGTCTGGATCAACGGGGCGTCCCGCGCGGGAAAGACCTCCGCGGCGCGGGAGTTGATCGACCTGATCCCCGACTGCACACTCTTCGACCCCGAGGTGATCGACGGCGAGCTGGAGCGGCTGCTGCCGGCCAAGCGGCTCGCCGAGGTCAACTCCTGTCAGGACCTGCCGATCTGGCGACGCCTCGTCGTCGACACCGCTGCCGCTCTCCTCGCCGAACTGGGCGGAGTGCTCGTGGTGCCCATGGGATTGCTGCGCCAGGAGTACCGGGACGAGGTCTTCGGTGGGCTTGCGGCCCGGCGGATTCCTGTGTGCCATGTGGTGCTTGCTCCTGGGGAAACGATCCTGCGTTCCCGTGACCCCGCCGGGGAGGCACCCGCCGACATCGAACCGTACCGGGCCGCGCTCGGCGGCTGGCTCGCCGCCGACGCCTACCCCGTCGACAACGGCGCCCTGTCCCCGTACGAGACCGCCGTGCGGATCGCCGCCGCGCTGCGCGCCGGGGACGCGCCGTCCTGCGACATCGTGCAGACGCCCGAGCCGACCGCGGAGACCGTCGCGGCGGGCGTGCTGCTCTTCGACGACGAGGACCGGGTGCTGCTCGTCGACCCCACGTACAAACCGGGCTGGGAGTTCCCCGGCGGCGTCGTCGAGGCGGGCGAGGCACCCGCGCGCGCGGGTGTGCGCGAAGTGGCGGAGGAGACGGGGATACAGCTCGACGAGCTGCCGCGCCTCTTGGTCGTCGACTGGGAGGCGCCCGTGCCGCCCGGCTACGGCGGCCTGCGGCTGCTCTTCGACGGCGGCCGGCTCGCGGGCGCGCGGGCCCACGAGGTGCTGCTGCCGGGGCCCGAGCTGCGGGAATGGCGGTTCGTGACGGAGAGCGAGGCGTCCGCGCTGCTGCCGCCCGTCCGGTTCGAACGGCTGCGCTGGGCCCTCAGGGCGCGCGAACGCGGCGCCGCCCACTACCTGGAGGCGGGCGTGCCGGTCGGGTGAGCGCGCCGGAGCGCCGCTCGCAGCGCCGCGCCCGCGCCGCCCACCACCGGATCGCCGTGCCCGAAGCAGGCCACCTCGCTGTCGAGCGCGGCGAGCCGCCGGAACGAGGCGAGCGCCCGCTCCTTGTCCAGGTTGAACACGCCGGGCATCACCTGGCCGTCCAGGGGCGACGCCGCGATCGCGTCGCCGGTGAACAGCACGCCGTGCCGGGGGAGATGGATCCCGATCGACCCCTCGGTGTGTCCGGGCGCCGCGACCACGCGCGCCCCGTCGCCGAAGTCGAGCACGTCCCCGTCGTTCAACTCCCTTACTTCGTAAGAGAGCACAGGGGCGGCCGGAGGCGGCGGGAGCTGGTCCAGGGCCTGCTCGTGGATCGGGCGTTCCCAGTCCTCGTAGACCGGCCCGGGGCCCGGCTCCTCGCCCCGGACGAACGGTGCGTCCAGCCGGTGCGCGTACACGTCGGCGCCGCTCAGCCGCGCGAACTCCCCGGCGCCGCCCGCGTGGTCCTCGTGGAAGTGCGTCAGGACGATCCGCCGTACGTCCTCGGGAGCGTGCCCCCAGTCCCGTACGACGTCCGCGACGGGCTCGCCCGCTCCGGGCGCGCCCGCGTCGACGAGGGTCAACTCGCCGCCGTCGCGCCAGAGGTAGGCCTGGCCGACGGGGAAGCGCAGCATGCGCAGCCGGGGCGTGAGGTCGATGACATCAGTGGGTGCGTAGGGCGTCATGCCCGCGACCGTACGAAGGGTGCGGGCATGACGTCGTACGAATCGGCTCAGGGCAGAGCCGGTCGCGAACGTCAGTTGGCGGACGCGTACTTCTGGAGGAACAGGGCCTCCGCCACCGAAAGGCGCTCCAGCTCGTCGGGGGACACGGACTCGTTCACCGCGTGGATCTGGGCCTCGGGCTCGCTCAGGCCGATGAGGAGGATCTCCGCCTCCGGGTAGAGCGAGGCGAGCGTGTTGCACAGCGGGATCGAGCCGCCCTGGCCCGCGTACTGCATCTCCTGGCCGTCGTACGCCTGCTGCATCGCGTCGGCCATCGCCGCGTACGCGGGGCTCTCGGTGTTCGCGCGGAACGGCTGGCCCTGGCCGACCTGCTCGACCTTCACCCGGGCGCCCCACGGGGTGTGCGCCTCGATGTGCGCGATGAGGAGCTTCGTGGCCTCGGCGGCGTCGGTGCCCGGCGGCACGCGCAGGCTGACCGCGGCGCGGGCGCCCGCCTGCACGGACGGCGTCGCGCCGACGACCGGCGGGCAGTCGATGCCGAGGACGGTCACGGCGGGGCGCGCCCAGATGCGGTCGGCGACCGTGCCGGAGCCGATCAGCTCGACGCCGTCGAGCACCTTCGCGTCCTTGCGGAACGTTTCCTCGTCGTACTGCAGGCCGTTCCACGACTCGGACGCGGCCAGGCCGTCGATGGTCGTCGAGCCGTCCTCCGCGCGCAGCGAGTCCAGTACGCGGACCAGGGCGGCCAGCGCGTCCGGGGCGGCGCCGCCGAACTGGCCGGAGTGCAGGTTGCCTTCGAGGGTGGTCATGTCGATGCGGAGCAGGGTCATGCCGCGCAGCGTCGCGGTCGCCGTCGGCAGGCCCACGCGGAAGTTGCCGGCGTCACCGATCACGATCGTGTCGGCGGTGAGGAGCTCGGGGTGCTGCTCGGCGTAGCGCTCCAGGCCACCGGTGCCCTGCTCCTCCGAACCCTCGGCGATCACCTTCACGTTGACCGGGACCCCGCCGTTCGCCTTCAGCGCGCGGATCGCCAGGAGGTGAAGCAGCACGCCGCCCTTGCAGTCGGCGGTGCCGCGCCCGTACCAGCGGCCGTCCTCGCGCTCCGTCAGCTCGAACGGGGGCGTCACCCACGCCGCCTCGTCCAGCGTCGGCTGTACGTCGTAGTGCGCGTACAGGAGTACCGTCGGCGCGCCCTCGGGGCCGGGCAGGAAGCCGTACACCGACTGCGTGCCGTCCGGGGTGTCGAGCAGGGCGACGTCCTGGAAACCCTCGGTGCGCAGCGCGTCGGCGACCCAGTTGGCGGCGCCCTCGCTCTCGCTCTTCGGGTACTGCTCGAAGTCCGCCACCGACTTGAAGGCGACCAGTTCGGTCAGCTCCGCCTTGGCCCTCGGCATGAGCGAGGCGACGGTCTCGGCGATCGGATGCGGCGACATGGGCACGCTCCTCGTGGGTGCGACGTTGTGCAGGGTGTGCGGAAGATCCTCCCACAGGGGGTCGCCGCGCTGCCCGCCGTAGGATGCCTGGGACAGGTGCGGCAGGCATTCCAAGATGGGCGAATCGGGAGCAGCGGACAGTCGTGAGCAGCGAGAATCCGGCGACGGACGGCACGGACGGCAATGAGATGGGCGACGGCGGGCAGGCCGGTGGCGTGTGGGACGTCGTCGTCGTGGGCGCGGGCCCGGCCGGGGCGTCCGCCGCGTACGCGGCCGCGGACGCGGGGCGCCGGGTGCTGATCCTGGAGAAGGCCGAACTGCCGCGGTACAAGACGTGCGGCGGCGGCATCATCGGCCCCTCCAGGGACGCGCTGCCGCCCGGCTTCGTGCTGCCGTTCAAGGACCGGATCAGCGCGGTGACGTTCTCCCTGAACGGCAAGTACACCCGCACCCGGCGCTCCAAGCGGATGCTGTTCGGGCTCATCAACCGGCCCGAGTTCGACGCCCAGCTCGTCGAGCACGCGCAGAAGGCGGGCGCCGAGCTGCGCACCGGGGTCACGGTGACCAGCGTCGAGCAGCACGGATCCAGCGTGCCCGACCGGCGCACCGTCGCGGTCGGACTGCAGGGCGGCGAGACGATCCTGGCGCGCGCTGTGGTCGGCGCCGACGGCAGCGCGAGCCGGATCGGGGCGCACGTCGGCGTGGAGATGGACCAGGTCGATCTCGGCCTGGAGGCGGAGATCCCGGTGCCCGACAGCGTCGCCGAGGACTGGCGCGGGCGCGTGCTCATCGACTGGGGGCCGATCCCCGGCAGTTACGGATGGGTGTTCCCCAAGGACGACACGCTCACCGTCGGCGTGATCTCGGCGAAGGGCGAAGGGGCCGCCACCAAGCGGTACTTGGAGGACTTCATCGCGCGGCTCGGGCTCGCCGGTTTCGAGCCGTCGATCTCGTCCGGGCATCTGACGCGCTGCCGCGCCGACGACTCGCCGCTCTCGCGCGGCCGCGTCCTGGTGTGCGGTGACGCGGCGGGGCTCCTGGAGCCGTGGACCCGTGAGGGCATCTCGTTCGCGCTGCGCTCGGGGCGGCTCGCGGGGGAGTGGGCGGTGCGCGTCGCGGAGGCGCACGACGCGGTGGACGCGCGGCGCCAGGCGCTGAACTACGCGTTCGCCGTCAAGGCCGGGCTCGGCGTCGAAATGGCCGTCGGCAAGAGCATGCTGGCCGTCTTCGAGCGCAAGCCGGGGCTGCTGCACACGGCGATCACGACGTTCCGCCCCGCGTGGAACGCGTTCGCGAGGATCACGCGGGGCTCGTCGTCGCTCGGCGAGCTCGTGCGGACGCACCCGATGGCGGGGCGGGCGCTGTCGCGGCTCGACCGCTGAGGCGCGGCCGAGGAGTGCGCAACCGCGTCACGGTCACTCGACCGTGATGCGGAAGACCGGGTGGTCCGGCGCCGCGGCGGAGATCTCGGCGTCGGTCGACTTCGCCGTGACGCCCTTGAAGTAGTCGTTCACCTGCCAGCCCCAGCGCTCCAGGTACGTGCGCAGCACCGCCCGCTTGAGGTCGTCGTCGGTCAGCTCGACGGCCCGGAACGTGCGGACCTTGCGGCCCAACCGCAGCTCGCCGCCGCCCGCGGCGAGCATGTTCTTCACCCACTGCGAGTGGCCGCGGGCCGAGACGAGGTACTGCTCGCCCTCGTACGTGTGCGGGTTGACCGGGATGCGCTGGAGCTGCCCGCTCTTGCGGCCGCGCACGGACAGCTCGGCGGAGCCCGCGAGGCTGAGTCCGCGGCGGGCCAGCCAGCCGACGGCCTTGTTCATGCGCACGGCGCTCGGCGTCGCCTTGAGGTAGTAGGGCTCGGACTGTGCGGTCATGGTGACCCCCGGAAGGATTATCGAGAGCGGTGCTCTCGCTCAAGAGCAGTGTGCACCCGTTCGGTGATGCACTGCAAGAGCACTGCTCTCTTTTTTGAGCACCGCACCAGGATGTGTGCACCGAACCGGGATGTGTGCACCGCTCCGCATCCGTGGAAGACTCGACGCATGAGCACGCGTCGCAGCACACCCCCGCAAGCGCCGAGCGCCGCGCAAGGAGCCCGCGCCCGCGCCCGGCAGGAGATCACCGCCGCCATCAAGGACGAGGCGCGCAGACAGCTCGCCGAGGACGGCGCGGCGAAGCTCTCGCTGCGCGCCGTCGCCAGGGAGCTCGGCATGGTCTCCTCCGCCCTCTACCGCTACTTCCCGAGCCGCGACGACCTGCTGACCGCGCTCATCATCGACGCGTACGACGCGCTGGGCGAGGCCGTCGAGCGCGTGGACGCCGGCCGGGCCGGGACGGCGACCGCCACCGAGCGCTGGAGCACGGTGTGCGGGGCGGTCCGGGACTGGGCCCTGAACTCCCCGCACGAGTACGCGCTCATCTACGGATCCCCGGTGCCCGGCTACACCGCCCCGGACACCACGGTCCGGGCCGCCGCACGCGTCGGACTGCTGCTCATCCAGATCGTGCGGGACGCCTACGGGAGCGGCGACGTGACGCCGCCCGCGCTCTCCGCCGAACTGCTGCCCGAGGCCGAGCGGATGGCCGCTGACTTCGCGCCCGACCTTCCTCCGGAGGCGGTCGCCGCGCTCGTCGCCGCGTGGGCGCAGCTGTTCGGGCTCGTCGGCTTCGAGCTGTTCGGCCAGTTCAACCGGGTCGTCGAGGACCGCTCCCGCTTCTTCGCACACGCGTCGGCGGAGCTCGCCCGCGGCGTCGGGCTGCGCGGGTAGGCGTACTCCCGCGGAAGTACGCCCGATCACCTCGCACGGCGGACGCCCCGCGCGGGCCCCGGCGCTTAGCGTGGCGGCATGGACGAGCAGCGCGTACGCGACGGTGGCCCGCCCCGGCAGTGGGCCGGGCCACCGTGGCTGCGGCGCGGGCCCGCCGAGGGGGCACGGGCGTGGCCGTGGCGGTCCACGCTGCTCGTCACCGCGCTCGTGCTCGTGGGCACGAACTTCGCCGCGGACGGTCAGGCGGGCGAGCGCGCCGACCTGGATGTGTTCGCCCGGCTGCTGATGCTCGCCGGGGGCGCCCTGCTGCTGTGGCGGCAGCGGTACCCCGTCGCCGTCGCGTTCGGTACGGCGGCGTGCGTCACCGTGTACCTGGGCGCCGGGTATCCGTACGGTCCGGTGTTCCTGCTCGTCGCCCTCGCGTGCTTCTCCGCGATCGTGGCGGGGCGCCGTTGGGCCGCTCTGGCCGCCGCCGGACTGCTCTGGGCGGGACATCTGCTCATCGGGCACTGGCTGTACGCGTACCTGCCGCCCTCGGGCGACGGTCCCGCCCCGTGGGCGCAGGAAGGGATCGTCGCGGCCTGGATGCTCGCGGTCCTGGCGATCGCCGAACTGGCGCGCGTGCGGCGCGAACAGTGGGAGCACGCGCGCGTGGAGCGGGAGAAGGCCGCCAGGCGGCGGGCCGACGAGGAGCGCCTGCGCATCGCCCGCGAACTGCACGACGTGCTCGCCCACTCCATCTCCGTGATCAACGTGCAGGCGGGCGTCGGACTCGCGCTGCTCGACACCGACCCGGAGCAGGCCCGCACCGCGCTCACCACCATCAAGAGCGCGAGCAAGGAGGCGCTGGGGGAGGTGCGGCAGGTCCTCGACACCCTCCGAGCGCCGGGCGACGCGCCGCGCGCCCCCGCGCCCGGTCTCGACCGGCTCCCCGAACTCGTCGACCAGGCCGCGGGCGCCGGGCTCACCGTCGACGTCAGCACCGACGGGCCACGGACCGCGCTGTCACCGGGCGCGGACCTCGCCGCGTTCCGCATCGTGCAGGAAGCCCTCACCAACGTCGTACGGCACTCGGGCTCCCGCCACGCCCGCGTACACCTGTCCTACGGCGACGGCACGACGACGCTCACCGTCGACGACGACGGGCCCGCGACACGCGCCGAGGCGGGCGGCAGCGGCAACGGGCTCGCCGGCATGCGCGAGCGGGCCGCCGCCCTCGGTGGCACGATCGAGGCGGGCCCGCGCCCCGACGGAGGCTTCCGGGTCGTCGCGACGCTCCCGCTCACCGCCGCGCCCGCACAGGAGGAGCCCCAGTGATCCGCGTACTGCTCGCCGACGACCAGTCGCTCGTCCGCGCCGGTTTCCGGGCGCTGCTCGACGCGCAGCGCGACATCGAGGTCGCGGGCGAGGCCGCCGACGGCGAGGAGACGGTGCGCCTGGTGCGCGAACTCCGGCCCGACGTCGTGCTCATGGACATCCGTATGCCGCTGCTCGACGGCCTCGCGGCGACCCGCCGGATCGGCGAGGACGCGGGCCTGGCGGCGGTGAAGGTGGTCATGCTCACCACCTTCGAACTCGACGAGTACGTCTTCGAGGCGATCCGCTCCGGCGCCTCGGGCTTCCTCGTCAAGGACACCGAGCCGGACGAACTGCTGCGCGCCGTACGGGCCGTGGTGCACGGCGACGCGCTGCTCTCGCCGGGCGTCACCCGCCGCCTGATCGCCGAGTTCGCGGCGCGCTCGAAGCAGCCCTCGGCCGCGGCCCCGCTCGGCGAACTGACCGAGCGGGAGCGGGAGGTGATGGCCCTCGTCGGCATCGGCCTGTCCAACGACGAGATCGCCCGCCGTCTCGTCGTCAGCCCGCTCACCGCGAAGACCCACGTCAGCCGCACGATGGTCAAGCTGGGCGCCCGCGACCGGGCCCAACTGGTCGTCCTCGCCTACGAGTCGGGGCTCGTCCGGCCGGGCTGGCTGGGCTGAGGGCCCGCGAGCCCGGCGCGCGTCAGATGCCCGAGTGCTCCCGCCAGAGCGCGGCGAGCGAACGGTCCCCGCTCACCTCGGGGAACGGCAGCCGGTTCCACAGCGCCAGGTACAGCCGCGCCGCGGGGCCCGAGATCTCGCACTCCGCCTCGCCCGACGCGCCGCGCTCGGTGACCGGCCGCTCCCGCGTGATGCGCACGGTCCACACGGCGTCCGTGTCCGTGGGCCGTACGCGCAGGGTCCCGGGCTCGTCCGAGCGCACCCGGCTGCGCTCGCGGGCGTGGAAACCGGTGAGCAGTTCGTCGATCCCGTCGGCCGCGAACTCCGGGGTGATGGAGGTCGCGTCCCGGCTGCCGATCCGGGGCAGGGCCGACTCCGCGTCCACCCGGTGCACCGTCGTCTCGTGCGCCTGGCGGCGGGCCCAGAACGCCAGTGGGGAAGGGGCCGGCAGGAAGGCCCAGCAGTCCAGGTCGGGCGGCGCCGCCGTTAGGGTGTCGACGAGCCGGCGGTGGCCGTCGCGGTACCAGGCGAGCAGCTCGGCGCCGTCCAGCCCGGTGTCGTGGCGGTCGACGCCGTGCGGCTTGCTGCCCTCGCCCACGTAGGCGGTCGCCCAGCGGTGCACCGCGCCCTGGTGGCGCAGGAGATCGCGGACCTGCCAGCCGGGGCACGTCGCCACCTTGGCGTCGACGCCCGCCTCCTCGGCGAACGCGGCCAGCAACCGGCCCTCGTCGTCCACCACTCGAATGTGTTCGGCAATCTGCATGTGCAGAGTCTGCCGTCCGGGGTGCGCGGCGGCGCAAGTCCATTGATGCGATATGCCGTTGGACTGCGGTGCCGCCGGCCCCGCGTCGCCGTGGACCTACGTCGTCGCCACCCGCCGCGTCGCGAAGCCGATCGTGGCCGCCACGGCGGCGAGCAGCGCCACGCTGGTCAGGGCCGCGGACAGCGAGAACCAGTCCGCCATGAAGCCGATCGCGGGCGGGCCGAGCAGCATGCCGCCGTAGCCGAGCGTGGACGCGGCGGCGACACCGGTCGGCCCGGCGAGCGCCCCGGCCCGCTCGATGGCGACGGGGAAGAGGTTCGCGAGGCCGATCCCGGTGATCGCGAAGCCGAGCAGCGCGAGCCACACCGTGGGGGCCAGCGAGCCGAGCAGCATGCCGATCGCGCCGGTCGCGCCGCCGGCCACCAACGTGCGGGTCCTGCCGAGCCGTTCGAGCAGGGCCGTGCCGGTGAGCCGGCCGATCGTCATGGCGAAGGCGAAGCAGGCGTAGCTGGCGGCGGCGACGCCGGGGTGGGCGTGCAGGTCCTGTTCCATGTGCAGCGCGCTCCAGTCGGCCAGGGCGCCCTCGCCGTACGCCGTGCACAGCGCGATCAGGCCGAAGACCAGGACGAGCAGGCGCGTGCGGCCGTCGATGCGGGTGCCCTTGGTGTCGGCGGCCCGCTCGCGCTCACCGTCGGGCGCCTGCTGGTCCACGGGGTGCGGCGACGGGGTGCGCAGCAGTGTCGGGGCGGCGCACGCGGTGACGGCCAGGCCGAGCACGGCGATCGCCAGCAGATGCCGGGTGGGCGTCAGATGGGCCGCGACCAGGCCGCCGAGGCCCGAGCCGACCATGCCGCCGAGGCTGAACGCGGCGTGGAAGCTGGGCATGACCGGCCTGCCGAGAGCGCCGACGAGGACGACGGCGGCGCTGTTCATCGCCACGTTGATGCCGCCGTACGCCGCGCCGAACAGCAGCAGCACGAGGCCGAGCGCGACGGGGGAGTGGGTGAGCGGCGGCAGGATCACGGTCAACGGGAGCAGCACACCGCACACCACGGTCACCGCGTGCGAGCCGAAGCGGCGGCACAGCCGCCCGGTCAGCATCATCGTGATCACGGCGCCCGCCGAGACGCCGAGCAGCGCGAGCCCGAGCGCGCTCGCGGACGCCCCGGTCTGCGCCTTGACGGCGGGGATGCGCACCACCCAGCCGGCGAAGACGAAGCCGTCGAGCGCGAAGAACGCGGTGATGGCCAGGCGCAGACGGGCCAGGGACGCGGCGTGGGGGTCGTCGGCGCTGACGGCCCCGAGTTTGTTCAGTAGCGGCACAAAGTCAGGTTAGGGCGGGACTCCGCGGCCGAACAAGGGGATTGACCAGAGGTGTGTGTACGTCGCACCCGGTCATACGGTGAGCACCCGCACCCCGGCCTCCTCGAACCGCGCCAGTGCCGCCTTGTCCGCCGCCGTGTCCGTGACCAGGACGTCCACCTGGGCCACGGCGCAGATCCGGGCGAACGCCCGGTGGCCCAGCTTGGTGGAGTCGGCCGCGACCACCACGCGCTCGGCCCGCTCGCACAGCATCCGGTTGATGGCCGCCTCCGCCTCGTCGTGCGCGGACGCGCCGTGCGTGACGTCGAGGCCGACGACGCCGAGCACCGCCGTGTCGAGCGTGACCTGGCCGAGCACGCCGTCGGCGAGCGGGCCGATCAACTCGTACGACTGCGGGCGCGCGACCCCGCCCGTCAGCACGATCTTGAACTGGGGCCGCACCGCGAGTTCGTTGGCGATGTTGAGGGCGTTCGTGACGATCGTCAGGGCGGGCGTCCCGGAGGCGAGGTCGGTCCGGACGGCGAGCGCCCGCGCAACCTCCGTCGTCGTCGTGCCGCCGGTGAGGCCGACCGCCTCGCCGGGGGTGATGAGTTCGGCGACGGCCTTGGCGATGCGCTGCTTCTCGGCGGCGCCCAGCGCGGACTTGTAGCGCAGCGGGAGTTCGTAGCTGACGCCGTGCACGACGGCGCCGCCGCGGGTGCGCACCAGCATCTGCTGCTCGGCGAGCCCGTCGAAGTCGCGGCGGATCGTCGCGGCGGAGACGCCGAGTTCGCTCGCCGCGTCCTCCACGTCGAGGCGCCCGCGCTCGACGAGCAGCTCCAGGAGGGACTTCCAGCGGGCATCGCGGGACATCGGCGGCTCCAACTTCTCGTGCGGTTCGGTGGCACGACCTTAGCTGGCTTGCGCACTAATGCTTGATTATGCGCGAAAGCTAGCTATATCTTGCAGGAATACGCAGCCAGTGAGCGCGCCCCAGAGGCGTGACCAATCGCGGAGTGGGGGCACGGCATGAGCAACGTCCAGAAGGAAAGCCACGTCGGACACGAACTGAACAGCCAGCCCGAGTGCTGGACGCGGGCCGCGGAGCTCGCGACCCGGCACAAGGCGGCGCTGCCGGCCGCCGGGGAGCGGGTGGCGATCGTCGGCTGCGGCACCTCGTGGTTCATGGCGCAGGCCGCCGCGACGCTGCGCGAGCAGGCGGGCCTCGGCGAGACCGACGCGTTCGCGGCCTCCGAGTTCCCTTCCGGGCGGTCCTACGACCACGTGATCGCGCTGACCCGTTCCGGCACCACCACCGAGGTCCTCGACCTCCTCGCCGCCCACCGCGGCCGGACCCGCACCACGGCGATCACCGGTGACCCGGCGACCCCGATCGCCGACTCCGCCGACGACCTCGTCGTCCTCGACTTCGCCGACGAGCAGTCGGTCGTCCAGACCCGCTTCGCCACCACCGCCCTCACGCTGCTCCGCGCGCACCTGGGCCTGCACCCCGAGCAGGCGGTCGCCGACGCGCGCACGGCGCTCGCCGAGCCGCTGCCCGAAGGTCTCGTGGACTGCGGACAGTTCACCTTCCTCGGCCGTGGCTGGACGGTCGGCCTCGCCAGCGAGGCGGCGCTGAAGATGCGCGAGGCGTCCCTGTCGTGGACCGAGGCGTACCCGGCGATGGAGTACCGGCACGGCCCGATCAGCGTCACCACCTCCGGCACCGCCACCTGGATGTTCGGCGAGGCCCCCGAGGGTCTTGCCGAGCAGGTCTCCGCGACCGGCGCGCAGTGGATCGAGGGCCGCCTCGACCCGCTGGCCGAACTGGTCCGCGCCCAGCGCCTCGCGGTGGCCGTCGCCGCCCGCCGCGAGCTTGACCCGGACCGCCCGCGCCACCTCACCCGCTCCGTGATCCTCGACGCCAACTGACCTGCCGTTCACGGCTCTTGAGAAGGGAGGGGCAGTGCCCCTCGCAGCAACAGGAACCCTCGTCGGCGCGGCGGCGGCCCGGCACGGCGCCGTGGCCGCGTTCAACGTCATCACCCTCGAACACGTCGAGGCGGTCGTCGCGGGCGCCGAGGCGGCCGAGGCCCCCGTCATCCTCCAGGTCAGCGAGAACGCCGTCCGCTACCGCTACGGCCGCCTCCAGCCGCTGGCCCGTGCCGCGGTCGCCGCAGCCGAGGGCGCGCGCGTCGACGTCGGCCTGCACCTGGACCACGTACAGAGCGACGACCTGCTGCGGCAGGCCGCGGGCGCCGGGTTCGGCTCGGTGATGTACGACGCCGCGCGGCTGCCGTACGACGAGAACCTCGCCGCGACCCGCGCCGCCGCCGACTGGGGCCATGCCAACGGGCTGTGGGTCGAGGCCGAGCTGGGCCAGGTCGGCGGCAAGGACGGGGCCGCGCCCCTCGACGCGCACGCGCCCGGTGCCCGCACCGACCCCGGTGAGGCCCGCGCCTTCGTCACCGACACGGGCGTGGACGCGCTCGCCGTCGCGGTCGGCTCCTCGCACGCGATGACCACCCGCACCGCCACGCTCGACCACGACCTGCTGAAAAGGCTCGCCGACGGCCTCGACGTGCCGCTGGTGCTGCACGGTTCGTCCGGTGTGCCCGACACGGAACTGGCGGCGGCCGTCCGCGGCGGCATCGCCAAGGTCAACGTGGGCACGGCCCTGAACATCGCGATGACCGAGGCCATTCGCGCGTTCCTCACCGCGCACCCGGAGGCGGTCGACTCGCGCAAGTACCTCGGGGTGGCCCGCGAGGCCATGACGCGCACCGTCACCGAACTCATCGGGGTGGTGCGCGGACGGGCGGACCGTCCTACGGGCGCCAGTAGATCGACTTGACCCAGATCGTGGCGAGCGCGTCGATGGCGCGCTCCTCGTCCGCCGCGGTCCGGGTGTCGCCGAGCCCCAGCCAGATGTAGCAGGAGTGCTCCAGCATGGCCGAGAGGGCCGACGCCGTCAGTTCGGGGTCGGCCCCCGGGCAGTACCCGTCCCGCTGCGCCCGCCGGATCTCGGCCGCGATCATCCCGGTCCCCTCGGCGCGGATCGCCAGCCACCGGTCGCGGAACTCCTCCTCAAGCATCGACGCCTGGAACACGCCGACGAGTTCGCCGCGGTGCCTGCGGTACGTGTGCCAGAAGCCGGCCACCGCCTGGCGCAACGCCTCCTGAGGCGCGAGGCCCGCGCGGTAGGGCCGCTTCGTCAGCTCCGAGGCCTCGGCGTGGAAGTCCTCGGCCAGGGCGGCCAGCAGATCGGCCTTGGTGTCGTAGTAGTTGTAGAACGACGCGACCGACTTGCCCGCCTCGGCGGCGATGTCGCTGATCCGGGCGTTGAGATAGCCGTCCCTGGCGAACACGGTCCGGGCCGCGGCGCGGAACGCCTCGTCCGTCTCCCGCCCCTTCCTGGTGGCCTTGGCCGCGCGCTCGACGCCCGGCCGGGCCGTGGTCGTCGCCCTGCGCGCGGGCCTGACGGTGTGTCTCCTCATGCTGCGGCCCCCCTCCTGCCGCCGCGATGCTATCCGGCACCGCCCCGCACCAGGGACGACGGGTGCGCCTGTGTACGCCACGACACCCGCTACGACACCCGGCGTGCGTGCCCGTCCCAGAACGGCTCGCGCAGGGGTCCCTTGAGCACCTTCCCCGTCGCGTTGCGCGGCAGGTGTGTCGCGACGGTGATGCCGGTCGGTGCCTTGAAATGGGCGAGCCGCTCCCGCGCCCAGGCGAGGAACGGCCCGGCCGTGAACTCGCCCTCCCCGTCGGCGGGGACGACCACGGCGTGCACCGTCTCGCCCCACCGCGGATGCGGTACGCCGATGACGGCGACCTCGCGGACCGCGGGATGCGCCGCGAGCGCCGCCTCCACCTCGGCCGGGTACACGTTCTCCCCGCCGGACACGATCATGTCCTTGAGTCGGTCGACGAGCGTGAGGTAACCCTCGCCGTCGATCGCCCCGATGTCCCCGGTGCGGTAGAAGCCGTCGGCGGTGAGCACCTGGCGGGTGGCGTCCGGATCGTTCCAGTAGCCGGGGAAGGGTGCCGCCCCGCGCACCTGGATCTCGTCGTGCTCACCGAGCCGTAACTCCCAGCCCAGTGAGGGGCGGCCCGCCGTGGTGAGGCGGCCGCGGGACACGTCGTGGTCGGCGGGCGTCAGCGAGGTGATCGGCAGCGGCCCCGTCTCGGTGCTCGCGTACGCCTGCCGGAACCGGCAGCCCAGCGTGGTGACGGCCCGCTCCAGGACCTCGGGCCGGATCGCCGACGCCCCGTACATCACCTCCACCAAGGCGGACAGGTCCGGCGGTGTCGCGCGCGAGGCCACCTCCGCGGTCACGGCGTCCACCAACGTCGGTACGAGCTGCGTGAGCTGCACGCGGCGGGCGGACAGCTCGTCCACGAACCGGCCCGGTGCGAAGCCGTCCATCAGGTGCAGATGCCCGCCCGTGAACAGGGCGTAGCCCAGATTGACGAGCCCAGCGACATGGAACAGCGGCAGGGCGCTCAGATGGCGGGCGCCCGGCGCGGCCTCCGGCACCTCCAGGGACATGAAGGTGGCCGCCGAGATCAGCATCTCGTGCGTGACCGGCACCAGTTTGGGCCGCCCGGTCGTGCCGCTGGTGTGCAGCAGCGCGCACGGGGCGGAGGTCCGCAGACGTTCGTGCGGGCGTGGGGGTACGGGCGCGGGCGGTCCGCTCGCACCGTCCGGGACGAGCGGGAGGGTGGTGGCGGCCAATCCGCCTGCCCCGTCCAGGAGTTGCGCACCCGGCTCGTCCGCCACGACATGACGGGGCTTCATCATGTCCAGCAGAACGGCCACTTCGGGTGGGGCGAGGCGCCAGTTGACCGGAGCGGGCAGCGCGCCCGCCCGCAGCAGGCCGAAGAGCGTGACCGCCCACTCCACCCGGTTGTGCGCGAGCAGCGGGACCACGTCGCCCGGCGCCACACTGGCCGCCGCGAGGCGCGCCGCCTCGCGCTCCACCGCGTCCGCAAGCTCCGCGTAGCCGAGCTCGCCGCCCCGGTCGTCGCTGAGCGCGATCCGGTCGGCGTCGTGCCCGGCACGCCAGTCGAGTACGTGCTGCCAGGCCGGCACGGGCTCAGCCGGTCACGGCCGGGGACACCCGGTCGGCCGCCGTGCGCGGGGTGTGGGCGACATCGCCGGGAGCGCCCATCTCCCGCCGCCAGCAGGCGAATTCGAGCAGGATGCCGTCCGGGTCCTGGAAGTAGAAGGACCGCACGAAGACGCCGTCGTGCAGCTTCTCGGCGTACCCGTCCTCACTGTCGTCGTGGTCGATGACCGGGCTGACCCGGACCCCGTCCTCCTTGAGCCCCGCGCGGTACTCCAGGAACCGCTCCTCGGGCACGTTGATCGCGACGTGGTTCATGGTGCCGACCGCCGACATCCACTCGCCCATGCCCGGCACGGTCACCGGCCGGGACACTCCCGGCACCGCGTCGGGCGCGTCGGCGAACCAGAAGAACGCCAGCGCGTTGCCGCCGCCCATGTCGAAGAAGAAGTGCTGCCCGGCGCCGCCCGGCAACTCGATCGTCTTGATCAGGCGCATCCCGAGGACCCGGGTGTAGAAGTCCACCGTGCGCTCCATGTCCGCACACACCAGGGCGAGATGGTTGACCCCGCCCAACTCGTACTTCGGGTTCCGCCACGTCATGCGCCGGACCTCCCTGTCGTCGACCGGTGAATCCTGTTCTGAATCTAAACTCAGATTCAGATCTGCGCTAGCGTGCCGACGGACACAGCGTTCACGAACCGATCCGGTCAGCCGTTCTCGTCGACGGAGGCAGCGCAGTGCACGACATCACCAGGGAATTCGTCGGTCTGGCATCCCCGCTGGTCGGGCGGGCGGGGGCAGGCGGCCATCCCTGCCAGGGCATCTACCACCGCCCCAAGGGGCACCGCCCGACCACGGCGTTCATCGCGACCCACTACAACGTGGACTTCTCCGAGCACTATCTGGCGCAGCATCTCGCCGAGCGGGGCTACGGCTTCCTCGGCTGGAACACCCGCTTTCGCGGCAACGAACCGTACTTTCTCCTCGACCACGCCCTCGCGGAGATCGGCGTCGGGGTGCGCTGGCTCAAGGAGCGGGCGGGCGTCGAACGCGTCGTCCTGCTCGGCAACTCCGGCGGCGGCTCCCTGATGGCGGCCTACCAGTCGCAGGCCGTCGAGCCGAATGTGCTCCCCACCGCGGACGCCCGCCCCGTCGAGTCGATCCAACACCTCGAAGCGGGCGACCTGTTCGTGGCTCTCGCCGCCCACTCCGGACGTCCCGAGGTGCTCACGAACTGGCTCGATCCGTCGGTCACGGACGAGACCGACGCCCTCTCCGTGGACCCGGACCTCGACCCCTTCGACCCGCGCAACCCCGCCCCGTACGACGCGGAGTTCCAGGCCCGCTACCGGGCCGCGCAGCGCGCCCGCAACGAGCGGATCACCGACTGGGCGCTCGAACGGCTCGACGCGCTGCGCGGCACCCGTGCCCGCGACCAGCTCTTCCCGCTCCACCGCACCTGGGCCGACCTGCGGATGATCGACCCCACGATCGAGCCGTCGGACCGCCCCGCCAACCGCTGCTACCTGGGCGAGCCCGTCCGCGCCAACTACGGCGTGTTCGGCATCGGAACGCTCTCCACGCTGCGCACCTGGCTGTCGATGTGGAGCCTGCGCACCTCGCAGTGCATCGCCGCCCCGCACCTGGCCCGGATCACCGTGCCGTCCCTCGTGGTGCACGCCACGGCCGACGCCTGTGTGTACGACAGCGACGCGAGCGCCCTCTTCGGCCACCTCGCCGCCACGGACAAGCGCCTCGAAACCATCAAGTCCGACCACTACCTCCAGGAGCCGGACGACGCCCGCCCGCTGGCGGCCGACCTGATCGCGAACTGGGTGGCGGAACGCACGCCGTGACGTGACGGACGTACTCGGCCGGACGGAGGCGCACGGATGCAGAGTTGGATCCATGTCCTGGAGTGGCGGGCGACGACCCGCCCGGACACTCCCGCACTGATCGACGACCGGGGCACGGCGCTCACCTACGCCGAACTGCTCGCCGTGGTGGAACGCCGGGCCGGCGGCTGGGCACGGGCGGGCGTCGCCCCGGGGGACGTGGTCGCGGTGATCGCGCGCAACAGCGCGGACTTCTTCGTCCACTCCTTCGCGCTGATGCGGGTCGGGGCCGTGCCCGCGCTGGTGAACTGGCGCCTCTCGGCAAGCGAGTTGAAGGACCTCTTCGACCTGCTCCGGCCGGTGGCCGTCGCCGCCGACGCCGAGTTCGCCACGCCCCTCGACCTCCCGCTGCGTGTCCGTGTCGGCGGCGGTCCGCTCCCCAAGGGGTGGCTCGACGGCGACGGTCTGGACGCACCCGCGCCCGCCCGCCCCGTCGAGCGGCTGCGCGGCGACGCCGTCATGGCCCTTGTGCACAGCAGCGGCACCACCGGCAGGCCCAAGGCGGTCCCGCTGCGGCACGGGGCCCTCATCGCCAGCGTCGCCGCCTTCGCCCTGGAGATCGGCGACCAGGCAGCGGGCTCACGCCACCTGCAACTGATGCCACTGTTCCACCTCGGCGGCCTCGGCCAGGCGCTCCAAGTGTTCCTGACCGCGGGCACATTGGTGGTCCCCACGGCGTTCCGCCCGGCGACGGCGATCGACACCATCGAGCGCGAGCGCATTCAGTTCTTCACGGCGGGCCCCTCCATCGTCGACATGCTCGTCGCCGAGGTACGCGGCCGTGACCGCGCCCCGGACCTGTCGAGCCTGGTGGAGATCGCCTACGGTTCCGCCCCCATCACCCCGACCTCGCTCCGGGCGGCCCTCGCCACGTTCGGCTGCCGGTTCCGGCAGATCTACGGCAACACCGAGAGCCAGAGCATGATCAGCCTGCTGGCCCCGGAGGACCATCAGCCGGACAACCCGCGCCTGGCCACGGCCGGGCGGATCTCCTTCGGCTGGGAGGTCGCGATCGTCGACCCCGAAGGACGGGCGGTGCCCACCGGCTCTCCAGGGGAGCTCCTGATCCGCGGCGACTGCCTGTTCAGCGGCTACTGGAACGCAACCGAGACCACCGCCGAGGCCTTCACGGACGGCGGCTGGTACCGCACCGGCGACATCGCCCGGCTCGACGCGGACCAGTACCTCACCATCCTCGACCGGGCCACCGACATGATCATCACCGGTGAGGAGAACGTCTACCCGGCCGAGGTCGAGGCGGTCCTCGCGCGCCACCCCGGCATCGCCGAGGCCGCCGTCGTCGGCCGCCCCGACGCGCGCTGGGGCGAGGCCGTGCACGCCGTCGTCGTACCGGCCGATGGCGGGACACCGACGGCGGATGAGGTGATCGCGTTCACCCGCGCGCACCTGGCCCACTTCAAGTGCCCCCGCAGCGTCGAGTTCACCGCCGCACTGCCCCGCACCACGACCGGCAAGGTACTCAAACGCGAACTGCGCAGCCGCACGCCCCACTGATCCATCGCTCACCCCTACCGCCAGGAGTGCTCATGGACCACCACCTCACGGACCAGCCTTCCGACCGGATCGTCGACCGCTTCTTCGCCGCCATCGAGGCGGGCGACATCGACACCGTCCGCTCCCTGTACGCGCCGCACGCGGTCATCTGGCACAACGACGACCTCGTGGAACAGTCCGTCGAGGACAACCTCAAGGTGCTGCGCGGCCTGCACCGCACGGTCGCCGACCTCCGCTACGAGATCGTCCGCCGCGCCCGCCTCGACGACGGCCTGCTGCAACAGCACGTCCTGCACGGCACACTGCCCGGCGGCGCCGCGGTGACGCTGCACGCCGCCATGTACGTACGCATCGAGGACGGCCTGATCAGCCGTATCGACGAGTACCTCGACTCCGCCCACCGCGCCACCATACGGGCGGCGCGGGAGGCGCAGTCCGGGTGAGCCGGCCGGCTCACCCATGCACCGGGGGCGGAGCAGCCTTGCTCCTCAGTCCAGCGCCCCCGAGTGGTACTGCACGGCCGGATTCCACAGCAGGAATCCCTTGATGCCGTCGGAGCGGGCCGCGTCGAGTTGAGCGCGGACCTCCTTGTCGCCGTAGGAGACACCCAGGGAGAAGTCCTGGATCCAGGGGACGATCTGCGCGTCGGTGTGCCGGGTCTTCTTCGCGAAGGCGGCCAGGGAGCGCTTCGTGATCGGGTACGGGTGGGAGTTCGGGTCGGAGACGCCGTACTCGCCCTCGGCCCAGTGCGAGGGATAGATCATCGGCGCGATGTAGTCGGCCTCCTGCGCGAGCAGGCCGACGTCCTGCGCGATCTCCTTCGGCCGGTCGACCGCTATGCCGAACACCGAGACACCGAGGAACGCGCCGTACTTGCGGACGGCGGCGCGGGTGTCCCCGACGACATCGGCGACGGACCGCTCGGGCGTGGTGTCACCGAGGCCGGGGAAGGACATCTTGCTCATCGGGCCGTCGGGACGCCTGATGTAGTCGTAGAGGATGTCGTCGAAGCCCAGCTTCGCGGCCTCCGTGGCCAGGTCGATGTTGTACTGGCGGACCTCCTTGTCCGCGAAGTTGGTGAACGACAGCTGGCCGTAGCTGCCGCCGTTGTAGGCACCTCCGTCCGGGGTGCGCACCACGCGGTCGCGGTGGCCGGTCTTCCACGACTTGGTGGCGAGGATCGGGTCACGGAAGGCGACGATGCGGCCGACGACGGTGCCGCCCGCGGCGTGGATCTCCTTGATGGCCTTCTTCGCGTCGTAGTACCCCTTGGCGGCGCCGACGCTCTTGGCGAGCGGCACCTTCGAGGCGTAACCGACCTCGCCCAGCTCGTCCTTGATGTCGAGCTGCACGGCGTTGATCTTCTTCTCCCTCAGCATCTTCATGACGGGCCCCCGCAGCGCGTCGGATGCCCAGGCCTGGGCGCTGACGTGCACGGCCTTCAGCAGCGGCCGGTGCACGGTGAGTTCGGCCTCCTGCTTCGCGGTGTTGCCCGCCGCGTCGGTCGCGGTGACCGTCGTACGGCCCGGTGGGCGGGGGAGCCGGATGGCGAACGCGCCGTCCTTCGCGGGCTTCGCCGTCCGCCCCGCGACGGATATTCGCTGCGCGCCGGGCGCCGTGCCCTTGACGGTGACCGGCTTCTGGAAGCCCTCGGCCTTGGTGTCGGCCACCTTGAGGGTGGGCGCCTTGGTGTCCACGGTCAGTTTTCGGACGACCTCGGTGTCGCCCCCGGGCCAGGAACCGGGCTGGGTGACACGCAGTTCGTGGGTGCCGTCCTTGATGTCTCCCAGGGGCACGGAGAGGCTGTTGTCGCGCACGGCCCGCGTCCGCAGGGGCTTGCCGTCGAGCGTGGCCTTGGTGCCTTCCAGCTTGTCGCCCTCGCCGCCGGTGACCTCGAACTCTCCCGAGCGCAGCTGGTGTGCGCCGACCTTCCCGTCGTTCGGCAGGCCGACGAGGTTCAAGGCTGCGCCGTGTGCGCTGCGTAGCGAGAGTGTGCCGCCTATGGCGAGAACCAGTGCGAGCAGCACGCAGACGAGGATGACCGGCCTTCTGAGCGGGAAGCCCGCCGGGGAAGCACTGGCTGCGGGATCGGAAGTGGAACCGGACGAGCGGGAGGTGGGGGAGCGGAGCCAGTTCTTCCAGTCGAGCCGCATCAGTAGATCCTCCAGGAGGTCTCGTGCGTCGTGGTGTACAGCTTCTTCGTCTTCGTCGTCTCTTGCGTCTTCCTCGCCTTCACCGGACTGCCACAACTGGCGTATCCGCTCTGGTTCTTGTGACTGCCGTTGCGTCCTGTGGTGGCACCGGGGGCGGTACGTCGGATGAGGGGGGCAAGGCTTCTCCGTCCGCCGGTGACCGGCAGGATTCCCGTTCCCCGACCACCGGACACACGTCCGGGGCAGCGAAACCGGCCAAACCTCCGGCGCCCGACAAGGTGCGCGCCAACGAGCTCGGATCCGTGCCGGTGCTCATGTACCACCAGATCGTCGAGCACCCCAAGAGCGATTACGACCGGACACCGAAGGACCTGCGCACCGAACTGGAACGGCTGGCCCGCGAGGGCTACGTGCCCGTGACCGCCGCCGACTACGAGACCGGGAAGATCGACATTCCGGCCGGCGCACACCCCGTCGTCCTCACCTTCGACGACTCCACTGACAGCCAGCTCCGCCTGGACGCGGACGGCAGGCCCACGGACGACTGCGCGGTCGGTGTGCTGCGCGACGTGGCCCGCGAACACCCGCGCTTCAAGGCCCGCGCCACTCTCTTCGTGAACGGCGACGCCTTCGCGGCCACCGGTCAGAAGAAGGCACTGAACTGGCTGAACAAGAACGGTTTCGAGATCGGCAACCACACCCTCGACCACGCCAACCTCGCGCAGAGCGGACCCGCCAAGGCGCGCGCCCAGATCGCCGAGGGCCAGAAGTCCGTCGAGCGTTCCGTGCCCGGCGCGGACGTCCGCTCCCTCGCCCTCCCGTACGGCATCCAGCCCGAGCCCGCGAAGCTTGCCCTGACCGGCAGCGCGTCCGGGACGACGTACAAGAACCGTGGCTCGTACCTCGTCGGCGCGAACCCGGCCCCCTCCCCGTACGCGGACTCCTTCGACCCGGCCGCGATCCCGCGCATCCGCTCGGGCCCCGCCAAGGGCAAGGACGCCGACTACAGCTCCACGCACTGGCTCGACCAACTGGCCAAGGGGAACATCACCCGCTACACGTCGGACGGCGATCCTGACCATGTCTCGTATCCGAAGGGGACGGCGGCGCGGCCGGGGAAGGCTGCGGACGAAGGAAAGCTCCGTCCGTACTGAACCGTGCCGTGCGTGGTGGCGACAAGGGCCGCGTGAGCCAGGCCGGCGAGGCGGCGCTCGAACCCAAGGTTCCGGGTGAGCGAGCAGCGCGTCGAGGGCGAGGGACGTGCGGCGCAGATGGGAGCGACCGGCATAGCCTGGACGTATGAGTGAGCTCTTCCCCCGCGCGCGTCGAGTCGTGGCTCCGGGAGCCGTGCACGTGCCGGACTGGCTCGCCGCCGATGAGCAGCGGGCGCTGCTGGAGCGGTGCCGCGTCTGGGCGATGCCGCCCGCAGGCCTCAGGGAAGTGGCCACACCGGGCGGTGGGCGCATGTCGGTGCGGCAGTTCGGGCTCGGCTGGCACTGGTTCCCCTACGGCTACGCGCGCACCGCCGTCGACGGCGACGGGGCGGCGGTGAAGCCGATGCCGCAGGAGCTGGCGGAGCTCGGCCGCGCGGCGGTGGCGGCGGCCTACGAATCCGGTCCCGGTCCCGGTCCCGGTTCCGGAGACACCACCGACCCGTACGACATCGCCCTCATCAATTACTACGACACCGGCGCGCACATGGGCATGCACAAGGACCGCGACGAGAAGTCGGCGGCGCCCGTCGTGTCCCTCAGCCTCGGTGACACCTGCGTCTTCCGCTTCGGCAACACCGAGAACCGTACGAAGCCGTACACGGACGTCGAGCTGCGCAGCGGGGACCTGTTCGTGTTCGGCGGGGAGTCACGGTTCGCCTACCACGGGGTACCGAGGACCGAGCCGGGGACGGCGCCGCCCGAACTCGGCCTGAGCGGTCGGCTCAACATCACGCTGCGCGTGAGCGGGCTGTAGCGGCTCGTGGCGCGCGAGAGGGGGAGAGGGGTGCACGGATCGGCCGCGGGCCGTTCACCGGCTACCATTCCTGAGCGTGATCAGGGCGAGGAGTTGCTGATGGGCGGCAAGGCGGCCTCCAGGGCCGGGGGCCACACGGCGGGCGATGCGACCGGGCGGCCGCCGCGTCTGGAGCGGGGCCGCAGCGCGCTCGGTCCCGCGCTCGAACTCGTCCACACCGGACGCGCCCCCACCCGCGCCGTGCTGACCGCCGAACTCGGCGTGACCCGCGCGACCGCGGGCGCCGTCGCCGCGGAGCTGGAGGCGCTCGGCCTCATCCGCATCGACGCCAAGCCCAGCGCCGCCTCCGGCTCCCAGGGCCGCCCCTCGCACCGACTGTCCGTCGCGGACGACGGGCCGGTCGCGCTCGCCGCGCAGGTCCACTCCGACGGCTACCGGGCGGCGCTCGTCGGCCTCGGCGGCGGCATCGTCGCCACCACACCGGGCTGCGAGATCATCGACCCGGACCCGGCGGACGTCCTGCGGTCGGTCGTCGAGGCGGGCGTCCGGCTCCTGGAAACGACCGGCCGTCGCTGCGTGGGCGCGGGCCTCGCCGTCCCCTCCGCCGTCGCCGAACCCGACGGCACGGCCCTCAACCCCCTCCACCTCGCGTGGCCGGTGGGCGCGCCGGTGCGGCAGATCTTCACGGACTGCGTGCGCGAAGCGGGCCTGGGCATCCCGGCGTTCGCCGCCAACGACGTCAACCTCGGCGCGCTCGCCGAGCACCGGCACGGTGCGGGCCGCGGCGCGCGCGACCTTCTGCTGGTGGCGACCGGGCACCGCGGGGTCGGCGGGGCGCTCGTCCTCGACGGACATCTGCACACCGGCAGTTCGGGCCTCGCCCTCGAAGTCGGCCACCTCACGGTGAACCCCGAGGGGCGCGCATGCCACTGCGGCAGCCGCGGCTGCCTGGACGTCGAGGCGGACCCGCTGGCCTTCCTCATGGCGGCGGGCCGCACCCCGGACCCCGACGGCTCGCTCCTCGAACAGGCCCGCGGACTGCTGACCGAGGCCAAGGACGACCCGGACGTCCGCGCGGCGACGGCCCTCCTCATCGACCGCCTCGGCCTGGGCCTCGCGGGCCTGGTCAACATCCTCAACCCGGACCGCATCGTCCTCGGCGGCCTCCACCGCACCCTCCTCGACGCCGACCCGGAACGCCTGCGCGCCGTCGTGGCGGACCGCAGCCTGTGGGGCCGCAGCGGCAGCGTCCCGATCCTGGCATCAACCCTGGACCACAACAGCCTGGTCGGCGCCGCCGAACTGGCCTGGCAGCCGGTCCTGGACGACCCCCTGGGAGCACTCGGCGGGACGTGACGGCTAAGGGCCCGGTGACGGGAAGGACCCGCTCACCACTGCCTCCCACGCCCCAAGCTCGCCCGCTCCGGCTGGGACAGATGCAGGACCTGGTAGCGGTCGCCGGGGGTCTTGGGGGTGTCGTGGGTCCAGAGTGAGAAGGTCAGTAGTTCCCAGGTGCGGGGATCGATGGCTGAGGCTGCGAACAAAACGCCCTGTTCCTGCGCGAGTTGGGCCGTGCCCTCGACTGCCTCCGTCGTCAGTTTCGGGAGGTCGGTGGTCGCCTCGATCGGTGTGCGCCGACGCACGGCCGTCCGGGGCGGTGCCGTCGTCGCGGACCCCTCCTCGTACGCGATGCCCGTCCAGTGCTGGACGACCGGGCGCCCGAAGTCGGCGACGATGCCCTGGAATCCGGGGCCCCACAGGAAGGCGTTCATGCCCGCCGGGGAGTTCCACAGGTAGAACGGTGCGTACTGGTTCACGGGTGAACCGTCCGCGCCGCGCTCCCGCATCAGGTAGGCCTTGGCGCCGAGGCCGGGGAAGTCGTCGAGTGCGTGGCCCCTGGTCTCCACCCGCCTGCGGATGATGTCCATGTCGTAGTCGGCGGGCAATGTGATCTCGTACTGCATCGCGTGCATGGTGCCCTCGCTCATGTGTGTCAGTCGGTGGTCGCGGAGGTGGGGGAGAGGAGGGCGAGCAGTCCGCGTACGCCCGCGTCGAACGCCGCCGTGTCGCCCGACGCCCGCGCCAGCACGTAACCGCCCTGCACGGTCGCCACGACCGTCGCCGCGATCTCGCGCGGCACCAGATGGGGCGCCAACTCGGCGCTTTCCACGCCCTCCTGGACGACGTCGGCGATCCGGTTCCGGACGTACGCGATCGTCTCGTCGACCGGTTCCCGCAGCGCGTCGCTGGTGACCACGTCCGGGTCCATCGTCAGCCGCCCGACGGGGCAGCCGCGCAGCACGTCGCGCTCCCGGTTCAGGTACGCCGCTATCCGCTCGTACGCCGAACCACCGCCACCGAGCAGCCGGTCGACCGTCGTCCGCATCTCGTCCCCGGTGCGCCGGATCGCCGCGAGCGCCAGGTCCTGCTTCCCGGTGAAGTGGTGGTACATGCTGCCCTGGCCGACGCCCGCGCGCTGCAGGATCGCCTTCGGGCTGGTGCCGACGTAGCCGCGCTCCCACAGGAGTTCGCGGGTTGACTCGATCAGTCGATCCCGGGTGGTGGCCATGGCGTCACTGTACATACCAGTAGTTACAGATTCCATGCGTCGCCTCGGAACCCCGGCCGGGGAGCCATGCGCTGAACGTACCGGCCGAGCACTCCGAGCATGACCACCTCGCACCCGAGCATCACCCGCTCCACCAGGCCGATCAGCTCCCGGCCACCCGGCCCCGCCGAGTACGCCATCACGCCCGCCCCGGCCACCGCGAACAGGGACAGCACGCGCAGCCACCGCGCGGTCCGCCCCGCCGCGGAGCGGAGCCGTCCCGCCAGGACGAGCCCGGCCGCCGGCAGCGCCGCGAAGGCCGCGACGGACGCGTAGCGGTGCACATACGCCGACCCGGTCAGCTGCGTGGTGAGCGGATCCGTCGGCACCACGGCCGCGAGCACGAGCCCCGCGCCCCAGATCGCCAGGAGCACGGACGGCAGCCCGCGCATCGCCGGGAGCCGCTTCCTCGCCACCGCGAGGAGCAGCAGCGAGACGAGGCCGAGCGAGGCCATGGCGGTCTCGATCGGTCCACCGCGGTCCAGTGCCGCGAAGTCGCTGACGGTGAGGGACAGCGGGCTGAGTCCCGGGTCGGTGTCCCGCGGGGCCAGCAACGCCGCCGTCATGGCCACGACCACGGTGGTCCACACCGCGGGGCCGAGCAGGCGGCCGGGGGCACCGAACGTGAACCGCCGGCTGAAGGTGTCTCGTCTCGGAGTCGTCACGACCCGATCCTCCGGCCGGGCGGCACCCGCTCACCACAGGGGCCGCCCCGGACACGCCCCTGACCCGACCCCGACCCGTGTCAGGGTCGGCCGGGCGCCCGGGAGCAGCCCCGCCGCCCCCGCGTACTCCCCGTGAGGTACGCGCGGTGCCGCCGGCCGTACGACGACTTCGGACCCTGTCGGCGCGAGGCTCGAGTCATCACCACACGTGGATGCCCGACCCACCGGCCGGGCACACCGGGAACCAGAGGAGATGAGTCGGATGCAGCTGCAGACCCTCGCGGAATTCGGACCCGGCTACGGGCCCGGCCCGTGGATCCTGTTCTTCCCGCTGATCTGGGCGGCCGTCGTCGTCGGCGTCGTCACGCTCCTGCGCCGCACTGTCCGGCGCGGCCGCCGCGGACCGTGGCGGCCCGGCGGCCCCCGCGTCGACGAGCACTCGCCGATCGCCGTGCTCGGCCGCCGCTTCGCCGCCGGCGAGATCGACGAGGACGAGTACTGGCGCCGACTGACCGTCTTGAACGAGGAGTTCGGGCACTACGCCGCCGATGGCAGGTCGAAGGGCGGCGCGTCCTGACCACCGCCACGACGCTCCCCCCTCATCGCCCTCGCCGCCCGCGTCGACAACGCCGTCGAGGTGAGCCACGTACCTTCGATGATCACCGCCCGGTCAGCCTGGAACGGCCGACCGGGCGGGAGCATGGTGGGACGCCTTGCGCTCGTGCTTGTCCGCGCGGCGCGCGGGCTGAGCCGCGTACACGGGGTACGGCGCGAGGGCCATCGCGGGGGTGGGCGCCGGCAGGGCGAACCAGACGACCTTGCCGCCCTCGCCGTGCGGTCGCACACCCCAGCTCTCGCTCACCGCGGCGATCATCGCGAGACCGCGGCCGCAGGTGGCGAGGGGATCGGCGTCCCGCACTTCGGGCAGCCGTGGATCGTGGTCGTGCACCGAGACCGTGAGCGTGCCGCTCAGCAGCTCGATCTCGACCGTGCAGAGCTTGTCCGGCTCGGCATGCCGATGGACGTTGGTCAGCAGCTCGGTGACCCCGAGCGCGGCCATCTCGATCAACGGATCGAGATGCCAGTAGCGCAACTGCGCCGATACGATTCTGCGGACCTGACCTATCCGCGACGGCAGGGCTTGGAGCTCCACCGTGCAATGCCTGTTCGGCTGGCTGATCACGGCTACGACTCCCCGAAGAGTCCGGAAGAAGACGAGAACGGATCGAGCGGTGCGACCGCGCTGGGACAGAACTGCCCGCTCCGTGTCCGGCGGGCTGGTTCGCAGCGTTATCGCCGGTAAACCCTGAGTAGTGATGTGTGACCAGCGTGACCCAGGGGGCGTTGGTGTGCAACTTCGACGATGGTTCGCCGCGGTGATGCCCTATCCGGCGCGCGATGCCGCGGCGCGCACGGCTTCGATGAACCGCCGGGCCGCCGGTGGCCCGGCGTCGCCGCCCTGGCCGCCCAGGCGCAGCAGATAGCGCCGCCCTTCCACATCGGCGGTCGCCCGATCCTCGGCGCCGAACCAGGGCCTGCCCGCACGGACTTCACCCAGGGGCGCGCTGTCGATCTCGCTCCCGTAGCTCGTGAGCAACTCCAGCCTGCCGCCCGTGATCCGGACCTGCCCGGCCCGGGTCAGCGAACGCAGGCGCCGACCGATGCGCACGCCCGTCGCCGTGAACTCCGGCTCCGTCATGCCGTCTCGCCCCCTCAAGTGCGTGTGTGCGGTGAAGTCTGCACGCGGGTGGGCGGGAGCACCAGTGCACATGTGGACGGGCTGTGAAGCACCGGGGCAACCCGGCCGTGCGCCCCCCCTGGCTGCGCGTTCCTGCGCCCCCATACCGCCCTGGACGGGGTTTCCGCATCCTCCAAGGCGTTCCTTTGAGGCGCTGAAAGATGCATTTATGCAGGTGAGGAGCGCGCGAACCGTGCCTATGATCGTGGTGTCGGGCCGCTGTCGGCGCCCCGTACCGGAGCGCGGGCACGACGCCCGGGTACGACGTGAAGGAGCCATGCGGTGAGCACCACGGAGCAGGGTCGGGAACAGGGCCGACGAGCGGAAGACGGCGCGGTTTCCGCGTCACTGCCGACGCTCGACGTCGACCGCTCGGACCCCGGCTACCGTGAGTGGCTCAAAGAGGCGGTACGCAAGGTACAGGCGGACAACAACCGCTCCGCCGACACTCACCTGCTGCTTTTCCCGCTCCCCGAACAGTGGGGCATCGACCTCTACCTCAAGGACGAGTCGACACACCCCACGGGCAGCCTCAAGCACCGCCTTGCCCGCTCGCTCTTCCTGTACGGCCTGTGCAATGGCTGGATCCGCCCCGGCCGCCCCGTCATCGAGGCGTCGAGCGGTTCGACGGCGGTCTCGGAGGCGTACTTCGCGAAGCTGATCGGCGTCCCCTTCATCGCGGTGATGCCGCGTACGACCAGCGCCGAGAAGTGCCGCCTCATCGAATTCCACGGCGGGCAGTGCCACTTCGTGGACGACCCCAGGACGATGTACGCGGAGTCGGCGGCCCTCGCGTCCCGCACCGGCGGCCACTACATGGACCAGTTCACCTACGCGGAGCGGGCCACGGACTGGCGCGGGAACAACAACATCGCCGAGTCGATCTATCGCCAACTCGCCCTGGAGCGCTACCCGGAGCCCGCCTGGATCGTCGCCACGGCGGGAACCGGCGGCACCTCTGCGACGCTCGCCCGCTACGTCCACTACATGCAGCACGACACCCGCATCTGCGTCGCGGACCCGGAGAACTCCTGTTTCTTCGAGGGCTGGACGACCGACAACCCCGACGCGTCGAGCGACTGCGGCTCCCGCATCGAGGGCATCGGCCGCCCCCGCATGGAGCCGAGCTTCGTGCCCGGCGCCATCGACCGCATGATGAAGGTCCCCGACGCGGCGAGCGTCGCCGCGGTACGCGCCCTGGAGGCGGCCATCGGCCGCAGAGCGGGCGGTTCGACGGGTACGGGCCTGTGGAGCGCACTCAAGATCGTGGCGGAGATGGTGGCGGAGGGCCGCACGGGCAGCGTGGTCACCCTCCTGTGCGACCCGGGCGACCGCTACCTGGACAAGTACTACTCGGACGAGTGGCTGAGCCGGCAGTCCCTGGACATCACTCCGTACGCCCGGGCGATCACACACCTACTGGAAACGGGCGAGTGGCCACAGGGCTGAGGCGTTCAAGCCCCTTGAGGTCTTCAAGCCCCTTCAGGTCTCCAAACCCCGTCAGGTCTTCGAGCCCCTCCGCCGATTGAGCAGCCGGTCCGGGGCGGAGCCCCGAAAGCACGGCCGACCGCACCCTCACGCGGGCGTGGACGCCAGCCGCCGGTCAAGCGCCTCCACGGCCCCCCGGAACGCCCGCCCCATCCCGGCCCGCCCGAGCTTCATGCCACCCCGAACCCCCGCAGGCGCATCCACCGCGAACGACCAGCGCACCCGGCACCCCCCACCGGGCACCCCTTCGAGCCGCCACTCCTCGACCATCGCCCGAAGCCCCGGCACGTTGGTCTCGTCGACGCGATACGCGTACACGACCCCGGGCTCCGCGGCGACGATCGTCTCCAGGAACCGCGTCCCACCTTTGAGCCGAACCTCGCGCCGGGCCCCACCGTCCAACGGGCGCGCCAGCGTGACCGCGGAGAACCACTGCGGCCACCCGACCACGTCCTCGGCGAGCGCCCGGTACACGGCCTCGGGGGAGGCCGACACCTCCCGGGCGAACACGAGCCGCAGCGGCGCGCTGTCGACGAAGTCGAGCTCGACGGAGCGAAGACGGCGTGCCATGAAGGTTCATCCCCCAACGGTTGGATCGGCGGTCGTGGCCCCGGTCAACAGGCGCCGAGCGCAACGGAGTTGACGCACTGGGCGTAAGTGGACGGGCCCGGTCACCATAACTGGCACGCCGTCAGATGTCTGTACCGCCCTCGGGCTCCCCGGCCACCACGAGCCGCATGTGCTCGGTGGCCTCCTCCCGCGCCTCGACCGACAGCCCGCCGTCCGTCACGAACGTGTCCACCTGGTCGAGCGAGGCGAACGAACTCAGCCCCACCGTGCCCCACTTGGTGTGGTCGGCGACCACCACGACGCGCCGCGCCGACTGTACGAGGCGCCGATTGGTCTCGGCCTCCGCCAGGTTCGGCGTCGACAGGCCGGCCTCCGGGCTTATGCCGTGCACCCCGAGGAACAGCACGTCGAAGTGGAGTGCCTCGATCGCCTGGTCGGCGACCGGGCCGACCAGCGAGTCCGACGGGGTGCGCACCCCACCGGTCAGCACCACCGTCGCCGCACCCTGCCGGGACGCCGCGCCGCGCTGCGCCGCGTGGAAGACATCCGCCACCCGCACCGAGTTGGTGACCACCGTGAGGTCGGGGACGTCGAGCAACTGCTGGGCCAGCGCGAACGTCGTCGTACCACCGGACAGCGCGATCGCCGTGCCGGGCGCGGCCAGCGGCGCGGCGGCCCGCGCGATGTCCTCCTTGGCGGTCAGCTCCAGCCCCGACTTGGCCTCGAAACCCGGCTCATGGGTACTGGCCTCGACGACCGGGACTGCGCCGCCGTGCACCTTCTCGACGACGCCCTGCCGGGCCAGTGCGTCGAGATCGCGCCGGACCGTCATGTCGGAGACGCCGAGCTTCCTGGTCAGCTCGTTGACCCGGACGCCGCCGCGCCTGCGGACCTCGTCGATGATCAGGGCGCGGCGCTGCTCCGCGAGGAGGTTCTGATTCTCGCTCACGTCCGTCGGTTCCCTTCGACTCGTCCCGCCTGACACCGGCGTACCGGCCAGCGCTTTCTCGTCATCCTCGCACGCGCCACCGACACCGGGACCACCGCCCGCGCCACCACTTCCGCCGCCGACCGGCGCCGCGACGGCGCGAGAGGGGTGAATGCAGCGGGGCACGGCGGGGAGATTCCGTGACGAGGGGTGCCCCCGGGGCCGTCGGGCCGAGATCCTGGGTGTGTTCAGAAACGGGGGACACATGAGCACGACGCACGACCACGAACACCAGACCGTCAACACCACCGCCACCTCGGACGAGACCGCCCTGGAACTCCTCGTCCACGGAGTCGGCGGCACCACACCACAAGAGATGCTCGACGACCCGCGGCCGGTGCGGGTGTCGGGCGACGACACGGCCGCCGTCTTCCGGCGGGGCGAGGACGCCGGCGCGGAGGACCGCCCCGACGACTACCGGGGCAAGCCCGTCCCCGAGGCGTACGTGTGGTGCAACCTCACCTCGGGCAACGGATCGCGGGCGCTGTGGCTGGTGCTGCTGCCCTTCATGGTGGTGAACCTGTCCCACTGGATGCGCCCCAACGCCCGCAGCTGGTCGCGCACCGTGCGCCTGTACGGGCTGCTCGTCCGGCTCCTCTCGCTCACCCTCACGGTGCTCCTGGTCGGCGCCGCCTGCGAGGTCGCCCTCGACCTGACGGCCTGGCAGTGCGCGGGCACCCCGGCCTGCGCCGAGCAGCGGACCTGGCTCGGCTTCCTCGCCGTGGACGCGCACGGTGGCGGCGGCTGGTGGAGCCAGCCCGGCCGCCGCCTCGCCCTCGCCTCGCTCGTCCCGACCGCCCTCGCGGTCCTGCTCTGGTACCTCTCGCACCGCACCTGGAGCGCGTACGAGACGCAGCGCCCGCTGCCGCACATGCCCGAGCCCACCGACGGCGAGATCGACAACGCGCTCGGCAGGCCCGGCTTCTGGTACGGGCGCCGCGTCGTCTCCCGGCTGCGCTCCGCGCACACCGCGGCCGGGCTGCTCACCGTGGCCGCTGCCGTGGGCACGTCCGCCGCCCGCTACGACCGGACGTCCGGCGGTCCGGCCCTGCTCACCGTGCTGGGCTGGGCGATCGTCGTCGCGCTGGTCGTCGGCACCCTCGCCGTCGTCGGTGTCGTCGTGCACCGCGGCCGCAGCGAGAACCGGGTCGACGACACCCTGGACCGCACGGTGGTGCGCGCCCTGCCGTACGGCGCGCTCGCCCTGCTCGCCGTGACCATGGTGTACGCGACCTGGTCGCGCCCCGGATGGCAGTCCTCCGGACGCCTGCCGGGCGACGCGACCTTCGGCGGCATCGCCCTCGTCCAGTTCGCGCTCGTCCTCGTCCTCGCCGTCGTCGCGCACGCCATCTACCGCACGGCCCGCGACCCGCGCACCGCCCTGCGCGGCCTCGGCGGACCCGCCACCGCGATGCTCGCCTGCGCGCTGGGCGGCGTGATGACCGGCGGTGTGGCGCAGCGCGTCGCCGACTGGCTGGACGGCACCAGCGGCCTCATCAAGGGCCCGCCGGTGCTGCTCACCTGGCAGGCCTCCGCGATCCCGCCGCTGCTGATCGTGCTCGCCGTCCTGTGCGGCGCGCTCGCCCTGCGCACGGCCCGCATCAAGAAGCGCGAGACGGCACAGGTGGCGGCCGACTACCACCTCGACGAGAAGCCGGGCGCCACGGCCGAGCCCCCGGACGCGGCCCGCACGGCACGCATCGCGGGCACACGCGCGCGTGCCGCCCTCACCGACCGGGCGCCGCTGATGATCGGCGTCATTTCGTCGGTGACGCTGCTGCTCGGCGCCCTCGCCGTCGTCGGCGCCTGGACCACCGGAAAGGTGCCCGCGACGGCGTTCCGGGGGACGTACGCGATCGTGGAGGGGGCGGCCGAGTCCGCGCAGGCGCTCGGCTCCTGGATGATCGGCCTGGGCTTCATACTCTTCGTCACCTGGGGGCGCCGCGCCTACAAGGACGCCTCCGCACGCCGCACCATCGGCATCCTGTGGGACGTGGGCACCTTCTGGCCGCGCGCCGCGCACCCCTTCGCGCCCCCGTGCTACGCCGAGCGCGCCGTCCCCGACCTGACCTGGCGCATGGCCACCTGGACGCAGTCCACGGGGGGCCGGCTCATCCTGTCCGGGCACTCCCAGGGCAGCGTCCTCGCGGCGGCGGCCGCCTGGCAACTGCACCCCTCCGTAAGGAAGCGCGTCGGACTGCTCACCTACGGATCACCGCTCGAGCGCCTGTACGGGCGCTGGTTCCCGGCCCAGTTCGGACCCGAGGCGCTGGCCTCGCTGCACCGTCAGGTCGACTGCTGGCGCAACCTGCACCGCAGGACCGATCCCATCGGGGGACCGATCAACCTGCCGGGCGAGTGCGGTCCCCAGGTCGACCGCGAGGCGCTCCTCGACCCGCTCGCCTACGGGCGCACGGCCGAACACCCGCTGCCCGCACCGATCCTGGGACACGGCGACTACCAGGCCGACCCGGTCTTCGCCGAGGAGCGCGCCCGGCTGCTCGCCCGTCTCAAGCCGGGCGTGCCGCAGCAGCGCCCCGAAGGTGACCACGAGCAGGCGGAAGCGCAGGGCGAGCCCGCTCAGGGCAGCTCCGGCAGATCCTCCGGGTAGAGCAGCGTGAGCGCGTCGGTGTCCAGGTCGGCCAGCTGGGCGACCCGGCCCGCGTGCCGCTCCACCATCGACTCGAACGTCTGCCGCGCGGTGCGGCCGTTGCCGAACGCGGGCCCCTTCGGGAGCTCCGTGAAGTACTTGAGCAGTGCTTCCGGTGTCCCGTCGGCGAGCCGGTACTCGTGCTCGTCGGCCTGCTGCTCCACGATGTGCAGCAGTTCGTCGGGCACGTAGTCGAAGAACGTGATGGTCCGTGAGAAGCGGGACGCCACACCGGGGTTGGTGGACAGGAAGCGCTCCATCTCCACCGTGTAGCCCGCGACGATCACCACGACCTCGTCGCGGTGGTCCTCCATGAGCTTCACGAGGGTGTCGATCGCCTCGCGGCCGAAGTCGCGCCCGGAGTCCTCGGGGGACAGGGCGTACGCCTCGTCGATGAACAGGACGCCGCCGTGGGCCCGCTGGAAGGCCTCCTGGGTGCGGATCGCGGTGGAGCCGATGTGCTCGCCGACCAGATCGACACGGGACACCTCCACGAGGTGTCCCTGGCCGAGGACGCCGAGCGACGCCAGGATCTCGCCGTACAGCCGCGCCACCGTCGTCTTTCCGGTGCCGGGGGAGCCCGTGAACACCAGGTGGCGACGGACCGAGGCAGCCTTGAGGCCCGCCTCCTGGCGCCTGCGGCCGACCTCGATCATGTCGGTGAGCGCGCGCACCTCGCGCTTGACGCTCTCCAGGCCCACCAGGGCGTCGAGTTCACCGAGCACGTCCTTGGACGTACGGGACTCCTTCGCGGGCTCCTGAGGGGCCGCCGCGGGCCGCTGGTCGGGTACGGCGCTCAGCAGCCCGACGGTCTGCGTCGCGGTCTGCACGGCCGGCTGCGGGGCCGCCGCCGCACCGGGGCGCACCCCACCGCTCTCGTCGCTCGTGCAGTCCTCGATCAGCGGTCCGTCCTCCGCGAATTCGTAGCCGCCGCGCGAACACCGCTCCGTACGGCACTTCTTGAGGCTCGTCCGGCAGCCGTCGATGACGTGGAAACCGAAGCCGCCGCTGTCCGCGACCCGGCAGCCGTGGAAGCTGCCCCGGCCGCCCGCGGACACGTAGAAACCGGCCTCGGCGGGTTGGGTGACCGTGCAGCGCTCGATCGTGGGGTCGGCGCCCTTCGTGACGATCACGCCGGTCTGCGTGGCGTCCACCGTGCAGTTGGCGAGCGTGCCGCCACTGCCGTGGTCGCGGAACCAGGCGCCCGTCGCGGCCTCGCGGATGCGGCAGTCGTCGAGCTGCGCGGTCGCGCCGTCGCTCACCGACACGGCCGTGTTGCGCACCTGGGAGAGGTCGCTGTCGAGCACGTCCACGCGCGAGCCGCGGTCCAGCACGAACAGCGCGTCCGGCACGTCGTGCACGCGGCAGGACTCGAGCACGGCGGTCGCCCCGTCGCTGACCCAGACGGCCGGGTAGTCGCCCGTACTGTCGTGGATCTCGCACTGGTTGGCGTCCACGCGCGTGCCGGGGTCCCACACCGACAGGCCGTTGCGCCCGAACTGCCGGACCGTGGAGCGCGTCAGCGTGAGGACGGACCGGGAGCGCAGGTCGATCGCGTTCTCCGGTACGTCGTGGACGCGGCAGTCGGCGAGCGTGAGCACGGCGTCCGTGTCGAGCGTGACGCCGTCCGCCGTCGTGCGGTGCACGTCGCAGTCCGTCAGGTGCGCGGTGGCCCGCCCGGTGATCTGCACACCGGAGCCCTTCACCTCGTACACCTCGCAGCCCACGGCCTCCAGGCCGGAGTGCTCACCGGTCGCGGAGATGCCCGCGCCGGACGTGTGGTGCACCCGGCAGCGCTCGAGCCGGGGATGCGCGCCGCCGCGCACCGCGACGCCGGCCTGTCCCGCGGCGACGACCTCGCACTCCTCGAACACGCCGCCCCCGCCGTCGAGGACGGCGATGCCGATGCCCGCGGCGTTGTCGACGGTGCACTGGCGCACCGTCGGCCGTGCGCCGCCGCGCACCTCGACGCCGGTCGCGGACCGGGTCACGACGCGGACGCCGACGATCTCGGGGGCGCCCTCCTCGACGAGCAGCGCGGGCGCCGCCGCGTCCTGTCCCTCGACGTGGAGGTCACGCACGGTGGCGGAAGAACGCACGGTGACCGGGACGCCGTCCGTCGGCGCGATCCGCACCGAGCCGGGGGAGCCCTCGGGGCCGCGCAGCGTCACGGCCCGCCGCAGCACCAGGTTCTCCCGGTAGGTGCCGGGGGCCACGGTCAGCACGTCGCCGTCGGAGGCCGCCTCCAGGGCGGCCGCCAGCGAGGCGTACTCGCCCGTGCGGCGCCGCCACCGCGAAGTGCTGGTGTGCGTCACCTGGACCGAGCCCTGTGCCATGGCGCTGATCTGCCCCCACCTCGTCCTGCGCAGGAAGTGTGTGCGCCGTCTGCGGCGCCGTTCCTGGCTCTTCCTGCGCTCTGCCTGCCAAAAGGTGGGTCCACCGTAGCGTGCGCGGAGCACGGCGGTTGACCAGAGCCGCGAGCCCGCCCGAAGGGGTCAACTGCCCGTACCGGTCTTGCCCCAGTCGGGTCCCGCGATGTCCCAGGCGCTGTCCCAGCGCGCGTACCGGCGGCGCATCATGCGCCACAGGACGAGGCGCCGGGTGCCCTCCACGAGCCCGACGACGGCGACGGAGGCACCGAGTCCGGCGAGCGCCGCGTGCGTGGCGGCGGTGGGGCGGTCGAGCGGCCGGCCGACGGCGCGGCCCTGGTCGTCGGTCCACACCGGGAACGTGTCGCCTCGGTGCGGAGTGGTGAGCGGGGCGACGACGCGATCCTGCTTGTGCGAGCCGTCCGGCGCCTGCCAGGAGGCCACCACGCGCGTGTGCGCGTCACGCGCCGTAGAGGTCTCCGGGTCGGGGTCGAGCGGCGGCTGTGCCACCTTTCGCACCACGGTCGCCGTCACCTCGTGCCGCGCGCTGCGCTGCTCCTCCACGGAGCGGTACAGAGCGTCACGCGCGGCGGACCCCGAGACGACACCGGCCAGCGGCGCGGCGACGACGATGAGCACCAGCGCCACCAGGGCGACCCACGCCTCCGCCAGGTCGGTCCCACGGCACACCGGATTGTGGCGCCAGCGCCAGAGCCCGATCAACGCTCGCACGGTCTGCACCCCCTTCCGGGTCTGTCTTAACCCCGAACGGCAGCGCCCGCATGCCGGAGAAGGGAAGAGAGAGCGACGTCACCTGACCCGGGTCGTCCCTGGCTCGCCCCTGCCCACCGGCGCTTCCGACACTGCCATTGTCTCTCAACGAGCTTGCCGGGGCGCCGGGTTCCCCGGCTGGATCACGGTTATTCGAGGATCGTCAAGGGATCTCCGATCCGGACCGTACCGGTCGTCTCGGGCACCAGATTTGTGCCGAAACACAACTGGTCGCCGAAGCGGCGGTGGCGCGCCAGCGTGCGCAGCGGTTCCTTGCCACGCTCCGCGGTCTGCTGGTTCGTCGTCGTGACGACGCAGCGGCCGCTCTTCTTGGCGATACGGAACGTGACCGCGCCGATCGCGATGCGGGACCAGTCGTCCTCCGCCCACGGAGGCGTGCCGGAGACGACGACATTCGGCCGGAACCGGTTCATCGGGAGCGGGCCCTCGTCGGCGTGATCACCCTGGGCTATCAAGGAGTTGAGGGCGTCGAGGGAGGAGAGCGTCGTGAGGAGCAGCGGATAGCCGTCGGCGAAGCTCACCGTCTCGCCGGGGCGCGCGTACTCCGGGTCGATGGGGCGTCTGGTCGCCGGGTCGTCCAGGTGCATCAGGCGTATCTCGGACTCCAGGTACGCACTCCACCACGCGTGGGCCGCGGGGTCGGCGGGGACCGCCTCGACCTTGTCCGACCAGACCTCGATCGTGGTCGTCGCGCCCGGCTCGGGAACCTCGACGGTCAGCGGCTCCCTTCCGGGCGCGGACACACGAACGCCGCCGCCGGGCAACTGCTCGGCGGCGGCCAGGGCCAGGCGCGGATGCGGCCGTTGAGTGACGATCTTGCCGTCCGCGCCCACCAGTACCCAGCGCCGGTCTCCGGCCAGGCCCCACGGCTCCACGGCGGCCTCGCGCGGAGCGTGCCCCCGAACCGCCTTCAGCGGGTGGACATGGATCGAACTGAGTACTGGCTGCGACATGCCGGCAATTCTGCCAGCAGCCACGGACATCGCCCGTGGCCGCGGAGGCAGAGCAGGAGCCGACCGGGGAGATCCGGCCGCGGCGGGTCAGTAGCCGCGGTACTGCTGGCGGTTGTACGGATCCTCGTACGGCGCCGGGGCGGGACGCGGAGTGGCCGGACGCATCGCCTCGTAGCCGGTCGCTGGGCCGGGCGCGGGACGCTGCGGCTGCTGGGCCTGCGGGCCCGGATAACCGCGCGGGGCGCTCGCCTGCTGCGGGATGTACGCGGCGGGGGCGGCCTGGGCCGGGGCGGACTGCTGGTGCGGATAGCCGTACTGCGGCGCTGGTGCGGAGGGCGTCGACGGCAGGGCGGGCAGCGCGGCCGGCAGCGCCGGCAGGTGGCTGTTGCTGTCGTACGCGGAAGGGACCCGGATCGGGGCGATCTGAGGCGTGCCCCGTTCTGCGACGAGGGAGTCGTAGATCGGAGTGTCCGGGAAGGACGGCGCGGAGTAGTAACCGCCGCCATATGTGGAGCGGGGGGAGGTCATGACACATAAGTTAAGCCCACGATGTGGTCGTTGGGGTAGACCGATAAGAGGGTTCTTTTGCGTGTCGTGCGTGACCGCGCGTCCTCAATGCGAGCGAACTTGGGGAAAACGGTCGTCGCGCGGGGCATTTTTCCTGTAGAGCCCAAGATCCCAAGGGGTTACCGGCGGTTGGCCAGTGATCTTCGAACGGGGCTCTGGGATGTGGAAGGTTGCGGGGAATATGTTGGTCGGTAAGTCGAGGGCCCGGCGTTTGGGGCGGACATGACAATGGGTAAAGGCGCGAATGTCGCCGTGCCGGCTCCGGCCGTACGCGTCGAATTGGGCTGGCGTTCAGGCCCGGGTGTGCCCGACGTCGACGCCTCGGCGCTCCTGCTCGCTTCCGGAAAGGTCCGCTCCGACGCGGACTTCGTCTTCTACAACCAGCCGACGCACACGTCCGGGGCGGTGCGCCACGAGGGCAGGTCCACGGGCGGCGGCGCGATCACCGACACCCTCTTCGTCGACCTCGCGCACGTGGAGCCCGCTGTCGAACGGGTGGTCCTCGCCGCTTCTGCCGACGGAGGAACCTTCGGTCGGGTACCGGGCCTGTACGTCCGCGTCGTCGACGCGGCGGACGGAGTCGAACTCGCCCGCTACGACAGCACGGACGCGACCGTGGAGACGGCCTACGTCCTGGGAGAACTGTACCGCCGTCAGGGAGCCTGGAAGTTCCGCGCGGTGGGCCAGGGCTACGACAGCGGACTCGAAGGCCTCGCGACGGACTTCGGCATCACGGTCGACGAACCGCAGCCGACGCCCCCGCCCGCTGCCACGCCCGCCGCACCGCCCCCGCGCGCGGAGCCCGTACGTCCGGCCAAGGTGACGCTGACGAAGGCTGCCCCGACCGTCTCCCTGGCGAAGCAGGGCGGAACGTCCGGCGCCCTGCGCGTGAACCTCAACTGGCAGGTGCGCAAACAGCTCGGCCGGGCGGGTTGGCGCGGCCGGGACCTCGACCTCGACCTGTGCGCCCTGTACGAACTGGCCGACGGCAGCAAAGGAGTTGTGCAGGCGCTCGGCAACGCCTTCGGGGCGCTGCACCATCCTCCGTACATCCACCTCGACGGCGACGACCGCAGCGGCGGTGTCGCCGGCGGGGAGAACCTGACGATCAATCTCGACCACACGGACGCGTTCCGGCGCATCCTGGTCTTCGTGACCATCTACGAGGGCGCGCGCAGTTTCGCGGACCTCCATGCGACGGTCACGCTGCAACCGGCGCACGGCGCACCGATCGACTTCTCCCTGGACGAGTGCACGGTGTCCTCCACCGTGTGCGCGCTCGCCCTGCTCACGAACAGCGGCGGCGACCTGACCGTGCAGCGCGAGGCCCGCTATCTCGTCCCGGACCGCGGCGTCAGCCCCCAGCGCACCGTGGACCGCGTCTACGGGTGGAACATGAACTGGACGCGGGGCCGCAAGTAGGCAGCCGCGGCGAGGCGTTCACCCCCGCTCGGGCGCCGCGTACGTGCGTCCCTTCCAGGCCGCACCGCGCCCCCTGTAGTGCTGCACCGCGGAATCCACCGTCATCAGGAGGTACAGCAGCGCGGTGAACGGCAGCAGCGGCGCCAGCCACAGCGTCTGCCGGTAGTAGCGCAGCATGGGGACGTACGTTCCCGCCATCAGCGCCCAGGCGAGCGCGCCCAGCAGCGCGGTCGGCGTGCTTCCCGCGACCAGGCCGACGACCAGCGCCGCGGGCGGCACCAGATAGACCAGGGCGAGCCCGAGCACGGTGGCGAGCAGGACCAGCGGGTTGTGCCGCAACTGCGCGTACGCGCTGCGCGACACCATCCGCCACAGGTCCGAGAGGCGCGGATACGGCCGCACGCTGTCGACGCGCTCGGCCAGGCCCAGCCAGATGCGCCCGCCCGAGCGCTTCACGGCCCGCGCGAGCGACACGTCGTCGATGACCGCCTGCCGGATCGCGTCCGGGATCCGCGCCCGCTCGGCCGCCTCGGTGCGCAGCAGGACGCAGCCGCCCGCAGCGGCGGCCGTGCGCGAGCCCTGCCGGGCGATCCGGCGGAACGGGTACAGCTGCGCGAAGAAGTACACGAACGCGGGCACGACCAGCCGCTCCCAGACGCTCGCCACCCGCAGCCGGGCCATCTGCGAGACCAGGTCGAAGCCGCCGGTGCGGGCCGCCGCCACCAACTCCCGCAGGCTGTCCGGCTCATGCGCGATGTCGGCGTCCGTCAGGAGCAGGAACTCGGGGTCACGCGCGCGTGCCAGGCCGATGCCGTGCCGCACCGCCCACAGCTTCCCGGTCCAGCCCGCGGGCGGTTCGCCCGGCGAGTCGACCGTGAGGGGAAGCCCGCCGAACCGGTCCGAGAGGGTCCGCGCCACCTCGCCCGTGCCGTCCGAGCTGCCGTCGTCCACCAGGAAGATCTCCGCCCGCCCCGGATAGTCCTGGGCGAGCAGCGACGGAAGGCTGTCGGGCAGCACCTCCGCCTCGTCGCGTGCGGGCACCACGACGCACACGTCCGGCCAGCTCGCGGGCTCAGTGCGGGGCGGCAGGCGCAGGTCCGTACGCCAGAAGAAGCCCTGGCACAGCAGCAGCCACAGCCATGCGGCGAGCGAGGCCGCGGTGATCCACACAACGACGTCCATCCGCCGCAGTCTGCCCCACCGGCAGGGGCATTGTCGGACTCATCGTCTATGGTTTTGGCGTGAAGATCGCGCTGATGGACTCGGGAATCGGACTGCTCGCGGCCGCCGCCGCGGTACGGCGACTGCGCCCTGACGCCGACCTCGTGCTCTCCTCCGCCCCGGAGACGATGCCCTGGGGCCCGCGCACGCCCGAGGACGTCACCGAGCGCGCGCTCGCCGTCGCCGAGGCGGCCGCCGCGCACGCCCCGGACGCGCTGATCATCGCCTGCAACACCGCCTCCGTGCACGCGCTGCCCACGGTGCGCGCCCGTCTCGAGCCGCAGATCCCGGTCATCGGCACCGTCCCCGCGATCAAGCCCGCCGCCGCGGGCGGCGGCCCGGTCGCCATCTGGGCCACGCCCGCGACCACCGGCAGCCCCTACCAGCAGGCGCTGATCCGGGACTTCGGAGGCGGTGCGCAGATCACCGAGGTGCCCTGCCCCGGCCTCGCCGACGCGGTGCAGTGGGCCGACGAGGAGGGCATCGACCGGGCCATCGAGGCCGCGGCCGCCCTCACTCCCCGTGACGTAAGGGCCGTCGTCCTGGGCTGCACCCATTACGAGCTGGTCGCTGAGCGCATCCGCGCCGCCGTGCAGCAGCCGGACGCGGAGCCTTCCCCAAGCTCTCAACAGAGTTCGAGCAGGGGAGACCCCGTTGCCCTGCACAGCAGCGCGGGCGCCGTCGCCGCGCAGGCGCTGCGCCGGATCGGCGAGGCCCCGCAGGCCGAGCCGGGCACGCGCGGCCGGCTCACCGTCCTGCTGGGCGGCCGGGAGGAGACGCTGCCCGAGGAGGCGCTCGCCTACGCGGAGGGCCGTGACCTGAGGGCGCTGAGCCACGCGGGCTGAGCGCCCGCCCCGCCCCGCCTGCTCGCGCGCCGCAAGGCCGTGCCGTCCCCGCGGAACATGAGTAGGCTCGAGTGCATGAGGGAACACGCCCCCGACGAGCACTCGAGGCGGCACTCTTCCGCCCACGCGACCGACATCTGGACCGGCCGCGCACGCAACCGTGTGCAGTGGCTCCTCGCCTGTGGCGGGCTCGCCTGCCTGGCCCTGGGCATCGAGCTGGCCGTGGACAACTCGTGGGCGTCCGGCATACTCGCCCTGGCCATGTCCGTGGTCGGCCTGATCGCCGTGGGCCTGCTCATCCTGTTCGGCACCCTCGCGTTCCTCCATGTCGCCGTGAAGGTCGACAAGGACCACCTCGAAGTGCGCTGCGGCCACGTCGGCCTGCCGCGCCGCCGCATCCCGCTCGCCCAAGTGGTCGAGGCGGACTTCGCGCCCAGCGTCACGCCCCGGCAGTGGGGCGGCTGGGGCTACCGCTGGCGTCCGGAGATCGGCACGGCCGTGGTGGTGCGGCGCGGCGAGGGCGTGGTGCTCAGGCTCGGTGACGGCCGCCAGTTCACGGTGACCGTCGACGACGCGGAGAGCGCGGTGCGGCACATCCGTGACCGCCTGAAACCGACCGCGGCCGGACCGGCCGTCTGAGCCAGGTCCAGGCCCATCCGTTCAGTCGCGGCCGTCCCGGAGGAATTCCGGGGCGGCCGCGTCGTCGTCCGGCGGCCCGTCCGTGAGCGGCTGCGCGGTGGCGATCCCGGCGAGCAGGCCGACACCGGCCGTCACGGTGGTGAAGCTGAGCGCGTTGCCGAGCGTCGCCATCACGGCCACCGCCGTCAGAGCCGCTCCCGCCGCGAGCACCACCTGCGTCGGACGCGTGGAGCGCATGAGGAGGTACAGCAGCCAGCAGTAGGCCGTCGCGAGCAGCAGCACGCCGATCAGACCCTGCTCGGCCGCCATCTGGAGGACGGCGGAGTGCGGCTTGCCGTCGGAGATCGGGGACTGCGCGAGCGTCGGACTCAGGTCCTCGAAACGCCCGGGTCCCGCGCCCAGACCGGGGTGGCCCTCGGCGAGGCGTACCGCGTCGCGCCACAACAGGATCCGCCGCCGCGAGAGCCACGTCTCCAGGGAGGCCGTCGGACCGGCGGGCAGGGCGTCCTTGGCGAGCGCCACACAGAGGCCGGCCACCACCGCCGTAGCGATGCCGAGGCCCGCCAGGCCGAGCGCCCGGCTCCGTAGGTGGGTCGCCGCGAGCGAGCACAGGACGACGCCCGCGCACACCATGCCACCGGCCGGCGAGTCGACGACGGCGGCCACCAGCACGCCGGCCGCCGCCAGGATGTGCAGCGCGTCCCGAAGCACCCGCCGCCGCGCCGCCCCGGCCGCACAGCACAGCGCCCCCGCCGACAGGGCGAGCAGCGCCGCGGTCGCGCCGACCCGGCCCAGCGGCGTCACGACGTCCGGTGCGGGGGCCGCGTACGGGGCGGTGAGCGCGAGGCACAGGCTGCCGAGCCCGACCGCGCAGGCCGAGGCGACCGGGACGAGCGCTCCGCCGATGCGTCCGCACGCGTACCCCGCGATCACGGCGAGCACCGCCAGGAGCACGCCTTCCGGCCTGCCCGCGTGCACGGTCGCGCTGATCAGCGACCAGGCCGCACAACACCCGAGAACCGCCACCCCCACGGCGTCCGAGGCACCACGGCGCCGACGCGGCGCACCGTCCGTGCCCGCGTCCGCGGACCACCCCGCCGTACCCACCCGTCGCCCCCCGACGTAGACGGGCCCCTGGGCGCGAGGCCTGAGGCGGCCGCGTCGTCAGGGACTGGGCACACGGTAACGGCTGGTGGGCCGCGGCGGGCCTGTGTTGTACAGGAACGTTGCGCCTGGCGGCGGAAGCGGGGCCGCGCCGACCGGCATGCCGGAGTGACAGGGGCGCGCCGTACACTCCCCGAGTGACCGCCACCGCACCTCCCGTAGCCCCGTCGGACGAGCCGGCAGGCACGTCCGGTCGCCGCTCCCACCTGCGACGGTTCGCGCCGCTCGCGCTCGCGGTGATCGCCGGGCTGCTCCTGTACGGGAGCTTCCCGCCGCGTGAGCTCCCGTGGCTCGCGCCGATCTCCTTCGCGCTGTTCGGCATGGCCCTGTACGGGCGGCGGTTGCGAGCGGGCTTCGGACTCGGCCTGGCCTTCGGGCTCGCCTACCTGGTGCCGCTGCTGTCCTGGACCGGGGTCGACGTCGGGCCGCTGCCCTGGCTGGCGCTCGCCGCCGCGGAGGCGCTGCTCGTCTCGCTCGCGGGCATGGGCATCGCCTACGTGTCGCGCCTCAGGCTGTGGCCGCTGTGGGCCAGTGGCGTCTGGATCGCGTCCGAGGCGCTTCGCGCGCGTGCCCCGTTCAGCGGATTCCCGTGGGGGAAGGTCGCGTTCGGGCAGCCCAGTGGGGTGTTCCTGCCGCTCGCGTCGCTGGGCGGCACCCCGCTGCTCGGCTTCGGCGTGGTCCTGTGCGGCTTCGGGCTCGGAGCCCTCGCCCTGCGCGTCAGGGCGGTGCGCAAGGCGTCGTCCGGCGAGGAAACGCCGCCCAAGGGCGCGTCCTACCTGAAGGACAAGGGGATCGCCGCCGCGGCCGCGTTCACCGTCGCCCCCCTCGTCGCCGGAGCTGCCGCGATGCCCTTCGTGGCGACCTCCGCCGAGGCCGGCACCGCGCGCGTGGCGCTCATCCAGGGCAACGTGCCGCGCATGGGCCTCGACTTCAACGCCCAGCGCCGCGCCGTCCTCGACTACCACGTGCGCGAGACCATGAAGCTCGCCGCGAAGATCAAGTCGGGGCAGGTGAAGCGCCCGGACCTGGTGCTGTGGCCCGAGAACTCCTCGGACATCGACCCGTACGTCAACCAGGACGCCTACGACGAGATCACCAAGGCCGCGCAGGCGGTCGGGGCGCCCATCTCGGTGGGCGCGGTGGTGACCGGCGAGGACGGCACGCCGCGCAACCGGCTCATCCAGTGGGACCCCAAGACCGGCCCCGGCGCCGTCTACGACAAGCGGCACCTTCAGCCCTTCGGCGAGTACATGCCGTACCGGAGCTTCTTCCGGATCTTCAGCAAGGACGTCGACCGGGCGGGCAACTTCGTACCCGGCAAGAAGCCCGTCGTCTTCGACATGTCGGGCACCGAGATCGGCAACATCACCTGCTACGAGGCCGCGTTCGACGACACGGTGCGCGACCAGGTCCGCGAGGGCGCGCAGATCCTGTCCGTGCCGAGCAACAACGCGACGTTCGAGCGCAGCCAGATGACCTACCAGCAGCTCGCCATGGACCGGGTGCGGGCCGTCGAGCACGGCCGGGCCGTGATGGTCCCGGTCACCAGCGGGGTCAGCGCCGTGATCCGGGCCGACGGCTCCATCGCGCAGCAGACCGGCATGTTCGAGCCGGCCACGCTGCTCGCCGACGTCCCCAAGCGCACGTCGCAGACGCTCGCCACGCGCGCGGGCGTGTGGCCCGAGGTGCTGCTCGTGGCCATCGGTGTCGGAGGCCTCGGCCTGGCCGTCGTGCGGGCGCGCGCGGGCCGGCGCTCGGACGGCTGACGACGACTGTGGCCTGCCGGTTCGTTGGGACGTACAGGTAGGCTCGCCGACATGGCGACTCCTGAATTCATCCGTACGATCCGGGCCTCCGCGGGCCACCAGCTGCTGCTTCTGCCGGGGGTCAGTGCCGTCGTCTTCGACGACGAGGACCGGGTCCTGCTCGGGCGGCGCGCCGACACCGGCAGCTGGTCGATCATCGGCGGGATCCCCGAGCCGGGCGAGCAGCCCGCGGACGTCGCCGTGCGCGAGGTCTACGAGGAGACCGGCGTCGAGTGCGTCGTCGAGAGGGTCGTACTGGTGCAGGCCCTGGAACCGATCACGTACCCCAACGGCGACCATTGCCAGTTCATGGACACGTCCTTCCGCTGCCGGGCCACCGGCGGCGAGGCGCGCGTCAACGACGACGAGTCGCTGGAGGTCGCCTGGTTCGCCCTGGACGCGCTGCCGCCGCTGGGGGAGTTCGCGCTGTTCCGGATCAAGCAGGCCCAGTCGGAGGGACCCACATGGTTCGAGACCATGACCGAGCGCGGAAGTATGGGGGCCGCCCACATCGGGCGGCGCTGATCACCTGCCTAGGGTGCCAGTCATGACGCCGCGCACCCCGCTGACCACACCCGCCGCCCCCGATCTCGACCTCGGCGGCCGCACCGCACTCGTCACCGGCGCCGCCAGTGGCATCGGCCGGGCCTGCGCCCTGCGGCTCGCCGCGGCGGGCGCCAAGGTGAAGGCGGTGGACCGGGACGCGGCCGGACTCGAGACGCTGGCCGAGGACGCGGCCGGCATCGAGCCGTGCGCCCTGGACCTGACCGACCTCGACGCCGCGGAGGCGGCGGCGGCCGGCACCGACGTTCTCGTGAACAACGCCGGGATCCAACTGGTCCGGCCCATCGAGGAGTTCCCACCCGAGGTCTTCCACACCGTGCTGACCGTGATGCTGGAGGCCCCGTTCCGGCTGCTGCGCGGCGCGCTGCCGCACATGTACGGGCAGGGCTGGGGCCGGATCGTGAACGTGTCGTCGGTGCACGGCCTGCGGGCCTCCGCGTACAAGTCCGCGTACGTCGCCGCGAAGCACGGGCTCGAGGGCCTGTCGAAGACGGCCGCGCTGGAAGGGGCTCCGCACGGCGTGACCTCGAACTGTGTGAACCCCGGCTATGTGCGTACGCCGCTCGTCGAGCAGCAGGTCGCCGACCAGGCCGCCGCGCACGGCATCCCCGAGGAGCGGGTGCTCAGCGAGGTGATGCTGCAGGACAGCGCGATCAAGCGGCTCATCGAGCCCGCCGAGGTGGCCGAGGCCGTCGCGTACCTGTGCGCGCCGCAGGCCTCGTTCATGACCGGTACGTCCCTCGTGCTCGACGGCGGCTGGTCCGCGCACTGACCCTGCCCGCCGTTCGCTGGGAGTCGGGTGCTTTCGTGCGGAATCGTGGTCACTCGGCCGGGTGACCGCGATGTCGTGACGAGCCGAGTTGTCCACAGGGCTGGCAGGCCCGACCGTTCGACGGGTAATCCTGGTCTGCATGTCGCGCCACCAACCGCACTCAGCCGCCGCCTTCGGACCGGTGACCACCGAGGACCCGCAGGCCCCGTTCCTGGAACTGCTCGCCAGGGGCGCCTCCGCCGATGCCTTCGAGCAGCCCGTGCTGCTCGCGCGGGCCGAGGGCGCGACGCCCGAGCGGATAGCGGCGCTCGAGGCGGCGAAGGCGCTCGCGCTGCGCGTGTGCGCCGACATGGCGGGCCGACGGCGCCGCGAGGCGGAGCTGTCCGCACTGTTCGAGACCGCCCACGACCTGGCCGGCCTGCGCGATCTGGACGCGGTGCTGCAGGCCATCGTCCAGCGGGCCCGCTCACTGCTCGGCACGGACGTCGCCTATCTGACGCTGAACGACCCGGTCAGGGGCGACACCTACATGCGGGTCACCGAAGGTTCGGTCGCGGCGCGCTTCCAGCAGCTGCGCCTCGGCATGGGGGAGGGCCTCGGCGGGCTCGTCGCACAGACCGCGCGACCGTACGTCACCGACAACTACGGGCAGGACGTGCGCTTCCAGCACACCCGCACCATCGACGCGGGCGTCGGGGACGAGGGGCTCGTCGCGATCCTCGGCGTGCCGCTGATGCTCGGAGCGCAGGTGATCGGCGTGCTGTTCGCCTCCGACCGGCGCGCGCGGGTCTTCGAGCGCGAGGAGATCGCCCTGCTCGGCTCGTTCGCCGCGCTCGCCGCCGCGGCCATCGACACCGCGAACCTGCTCACCGAGACCCGGCAGGCACTCGGCGAGCTGGAGCGGGCCAACGAGATCATCCGGGACCGCAGCGGGGTCATCGAGCGTGCATCCGACGTGCACGACCGGCTCGCCGAGCTGGTGCTGCGTGGCGGGGGAGTGCACGACGTGGCCGCGGCCGTCTCCCAGGTCCTGGACGGCACGGTGGAGTTCACCGATACGGAAGCCGGCTCCGACTCCGGCTCCGACTCTGGCTCCGACTCCGGATCCGATTCCGACTCCGCCATCGACGCGGCGCCCGGCCGCGCCCTCGAAGCGTCCCGCGCCGACGGACACGCGGTGCGGCACCGGGACGACTGGGTCGCGGCCGTCGCCGCCGGGGGCGAGCTGCTCGGCGCCCTCGTGCTGCGCGGCCACCCGGACCTCGACCCCGTCGACCAGCGCACCCTGGAGCGGGCCGCCATGGTCACCTCGCTGCTGCTGCTCGCCCGGCGCTCCGCGGCCGAGGCCGAACAGCAGGTACGGGGCGAGCTGTTGGACGACCTGCTGGACGGGCGCGACCGCGATCCGCGACTGCTGCGCGAGAGAGCGGAGCGGCTGCACGCCGACCTCGACGCGAGCCATGTGGTGCTCGCCGCCCGCCTGGAAAGCGCCGGTGACGCCGAGCAGGAGGCCGCCGCGCGCCGCCGACTGTCGTCCGCGGCCAACCATCTGGCGGCGACCCGGCGCGGACTCGCCGCCGCGCGGGACGGCGGCACCGTCCTGCTGCTCCCGGCGCACACCACGGGCACGTCCGAGCTGGCGTCCCACATCGCGGGGCGGCTCTCCGAGGCGGTCCACGAGAGCGTCACCGTGGGCGCCTCGGCCCCGGTCGCCGACCTGGCCGAGCGGACCGAGAGAGCGGCCGCCGCGTACGCCGAGGCGCGGCGCTGCCTCGACGCGCTGCGGCTGCTCGGCCGGGCGGGACAGGGCGCGGCGGCCGAGGACTTCGGCTTCCTCGGGCTGCTGCTCGCCGACACCCGGGACGTCACGGGGTTCGTCGACCGCACGATCGGCGAGGTCGTCACCTACGACGAGCGCAGAGGCACCGACCTGCTGCGCACCCTCGACGCCTACTTCGCGTCCGGCATGAGCCCGGCCCGTACGAAGGACGCGCTGCACGTGCACGTGAACACGGTCGCGCAGCGCCTGGAGCGGATAGGCCGGCTCCTCGGCGAGGACTGGCAGACACCGGAGCGCGCCTTGGAGATCCAACTGGCTCTGCGGCTGCACCGGTTGGCGGCCCCGGGCATGGCCTGACCCCGTCCGCGGGGGCGGACGGGGTCAGGCGGGCCGAAGCCTCGACTGCCGGGGGGCTCCGGGGTGCCGAAGGCCCCTGCACCGAGCCTCGGTCAGACGCGGTGGACCTTGGCCGACCGGTCGCTCTGCGCCACGCCGCCCGTGGCCTCGGGCTCGATGTCGGCCAGGTCGCGGTGCCGGGTCTCCTTCGCCACGCCGACGGCGATCAGCGTCAGGAGTGCGGCGGCGATGACGTAGAGGGAGATCGGGGTCGAGGAGTCGTACTCGGCCAGCAGGGCCGTCGCGATGAGCGGGGCGGGTGCGCCCGCCGCTACCGAGGCGAACTGCGCGCCGATCGACGCCCCGGAGTACCGCATCCGGGTCGCGAACATCTCGGAGAAGAACGCGGCCTGCGGAGCGTACATGGCGCCGTGCAGCACCAGTCCGACGGTCACGGCGAGGAGCAGGCTCCCGAAGTCCGCCGAGTCGATGAGGGAGAAGAACGGGAACATCCACAGGCCGACGCCCGCCGCGCCCAGCAGATACACGGGCCTGCGGCCGATCCGGTCGGACAGGGCGCCCCAGGCGGGGATCACGGCGAAGTGCACGGCGGACGCGATGAGCACGGCGTTCAGCGCGGTCTGCTTGGAGACGCCGGCCGAGGTGGTGGCGTACACGAGGATGAAGGCGGTGATGACGTAGTAGCTGATGTTCTCGGCCATGCGGGCGCCGATGGCGACCAGGACGTCGCGCCAGTGGTGCCGCAGGACCGCGACCAGCGGCAGCTTCTCCACGGTGTCGGCGGCGGCCGCCTTGCGGGCCTCGGCTTGGGCCAACGCCTGCTTGAAGACGGGGGATTCATCGACGGAGAGACGTATCCACAGGCCCACGAGCACGAGCACGCCGGAGAGGAGGAACGGGATCCGCCAGCCCCAGTCGGTGAACGCGGAGTCCGAGAGCAGTGCGGTCAGCGCCGAGAGCACGCCGGTCGCGAGGAGCTGGCCCGCGGGCGCGCCCGTCTGCGGCCAGGAGGCCCAGAAGCCGCGGCGCCGTGCGTCGCCGTGTTCGGAGACGAGGAGCACCGCGCCGCCCCACTCGCCGCCGAGGGCGAAGCCCTGGACGAGGCGGAGCACGGTGAGCAGCACGGGCGCGGCGGTGCCGACGGTCGCGTGGGTCGGCAGCAGGCCGATGGCGAAGGTGGCGCCGCCCATCATGAGCAGGCTCACCACCAGGAGCTTCTTGCGGCCGAGCCGGTCGCCGTAGTGCCCGAAGACGAGCGCGCCCAGCGGACGGGCGGCGAAGCCGACGGCGTAGGTCAGGAAGGAGAGGAGGGTGCCGACCAGGGGGTCGGACTCGGGGAAGAAGAGCTTGTTGAAGACGAGCGCCGCGGCGCTGCCGTAGAGGAAGAAGTCGTACCACTCGATCGTGGTGCCTATGAGACTCGCCGCGACAATGCGCTTGAGGTTTCCAGGCGTTGGTGGAGCGGTTGCTGCGGAGGCCATGTGCACCACTTCCAGGCGTTGGTGGGGACGTGCGTGTGCTGGCACAAGGTAGGAAGACGCAGGTCAGCGGCACATGTGGTGGGACACCATACTTTCGGGCCCGACTGTGGCCGTTGGGCACTGAATCCCGGTCCACCAGCCGTGAGTTGGGAGGGCCCCGGGTTTGCGTCGACCGCCTTGGGCTAACCGGGATCTATGAGTGAACCGAACAAGGGAACGGACAAGCAGAACGAGGCGATGCAGCGGAAGGCCGCTTCCAAGGCGCGGGAGAGCGCCGACGAGGCGACCGCTCCCGTGGGCCGCGCCGCCAAGACGGCCGAGAGCAAGGCCGACAGCAAGGCCGACGAGACGGCCTCGGCCGTTCAGCAGGGCGCCGAGCGGGCTGCCGAGGGCGCCGAGCGGGCCACCAAGGGTGCGGCCGCCGCGGTGAGCACCGCTGCCGAGGGCGTCGAGGCCGGTCGGCAGGCAGCCGTGGCCGCGACAGGGCAGGTCGCCTCCGTGGCACGGACGGCATGGACCGCGCTGGCCCACCGGAAGGCGTTGGCCATGGGGGTCGGGGCCGGCGTCACCGCCGTCGGCGCGGCGTCGTACGCGGCGGGGCGCCGCGCGGGTCGGCACTCGTAGGGACCGCCCGTAGCGCCCGTCGCCCGTGCGGCGGGCGGCCGAAAGGGCCGCGGCCTCGGTGTTTTGTGCCGGTACGGGAGTGAGTGCGCCGAGTCGGGGAACGCGAGGACGCATGGCCGTACTGAGGAAATGCGCACGTCCGATGCTCGCCTCCGTCTTCGTCGCCGGCGGGCTGTCCACCGTCCGCGCCCCGGAGAACGTGGCGCCCGCCGCTGAACCGGTGGCCGTCCCCGTGGCCTCCCGAGTGCCACGGTTGCCGGAGGACCCCGAGCAGCTGGTCCGGATCAACGGCGCCGTGCACATCGGCGCGGGGCTGCTGCTCGCGGCCGGGATCGCCCCGAGGGTGGCCGCGCTGGCCCTCGCCGGGACGCTCGTGCCGACCACGCTGGCCGGACACGCCTGGTGGAAGGAGAAGGACCCCGAGCAACGCGCTCAGCAGCGCACCCAGTTCCTGAAGAACATCTCCCTGATGGGCGGGCTGCTCATCGCGGCGGCCGACACCCATGGCAAGCCGTCGCTCGCCTACCGGACCCGCGGCGCCGCCGCGAGCGGACGCTCGTCGGCCCGCCGCGCGCGCCGCGACGCGGTCAAGGGCCTGCACGGCGCGGCCGACAGCGTGCGCGCCCTTCCCGCGCAGGCCCAGAAGGCGGTGGGCGAGCGCTTCTGAGGCACCCGGCACCGCGTCGCTCCCGGGGCCGCCACGGGTGCCGGTCACCGGATCGTGCGCCACGCTGGACACGTACGCGGGAACAGGCGCGGCGTACGTGGACGCACGTGGAGGTGGCCGGGAGTGGCGATGGAGCCCGTGCGGGCGCTGGAGCGGATCGCTTTCCTGCTGGAGCGGGACGGCGCGCCCACCTACCGTGTGCGCGCCTTCCGCACCGCCGCGCGTGTGATCGCCGACCTGGACGCGGCCGAGGTCGCGCGGCGCGCCGCCGCCGGCTCCCTGGAGACGCTCAAGGGCATCGGCCCCAAGACCGCCGCCGTCGTCCGCGAGGCGGCGGCGGGCCGGGTCCCGGAGTACCTCACACAGCTTGAGGACGAGCTGGCCCGCACGGTTCCGGTGGAGGGCGACGCGGGCGCCGCGCTGCGGGCGCTGCTGCGCGGCGACTGCCATCTGCACTCCGACTGGTCGGACGGCGGCAGCCCGATCGAGGACATGGGCCGCGCGGCCCGCGAGCTCGGCCACGAGTGGGCGGTGCTCACCGACCACTCGCCGCGCCTGAAAGTGGCCCGCGGACTGTCGCCGCAGCGGCTGCGCGAGCAGTTGGACGTGGTGGCGGGACTCAACGCGAGCTGGGCGCCGTTCCGCCTGCTCACCGGAATCGAGTGCGACATCCTCGACGACGGATCGCTCGACCAGGAGCCCGAACTGCTCGACCGCCTCGACGTGGTCGTCGTCTCGGTCCACTCCAAGCTGCGGATGGACGCCGCCGCGATGACCCGCCGCCTCGTCACCGCCGTCGGCAACCCGCACGCCGACATCCTGGGCCACTGCACCGGCCGCCTGGTCACCGGCAAGGGCCGCCCCGAGTCGCAGTTCGACGCCGACGAGGTGTTCGCCGCCTGCGCGGCCGCCGGCACCGCCGTGGAGATCAACAGCCGTCCCGAACGGCTCGACCCGCCCCGCCGCCTGCTGCGCAAGGCGGTCGAGGCCGGCACCCTGTTCGCCGTCGACACCGACGCCCACGCCCCCGGCCAGCTCGACTGGCAGCTCTTCGGCTGCGCCCGCGCCGAGGAGTGCGGGGTTCCCGCGGAGCGGGTCGTGACCACGTGGTCGGCCGCGAAGTTGCTTGACTGGACCGGCGGGGGCCACGGGGGCTGGTGACGCCGCCCGGGCTCAAAAGATCGGGGCTCTGCCCCGGACCCCGCTGCTCAATCGCCGCAGGGGCTTGAGCAGCGGAACCGAACGGCTGGTCGGCCTCGTGTCCCTATATGTCGGGCGGCAACGGGGGGCGTCGTGCAGATCATCGAAGTGACCGGATACGCCATACGTTCCGCCGTGATCACCATGCGGCGGAGCGGGACGCCGCTGGAGTTCGTGCTCTTCCCGATGCTGCACATCGCGTCGCCGACGTTCTACACGCAGGTCCGGCTCCGGCTGCGGGAGTGCGACCTCGTCGTCATGGAGGGAGTCCGCGGGAAGTCGGCCGTGGTGAGCACCCTTACGCTCGCCTACCGCTTCGCCCCGCGCAGGAGCCGCAACGGACTGCAGGAGCAGGCCGACGCCCGGCTGCTCCCGGAGGGTGTGCCCGTCGTCCACCCGGACGTGACCGCGGCGGAGGCGGCCGCCGACCTGAAGGCGCTGCCGCGCTGGAGATATCTGCCGCTGCTGGTCGCGGCGCCCCTGATGGGCCTGGTCTTCGCGCTGCGCGGACCGCGCGCCTTCCTCGACGAGGACCTGGCCCTCGACGATCTGCCGACGACGCTGCGGGCGGAACTGCTGGCCGACGATCCGCTCGCGCACGCCCTGACGGACCGCCGCGACCGGCGGCTCCTCGACGCGCTCGGCGCGATCCATGCCGAGCGGCACGCCGAGCGGATACGGGTCGCCGTCGTCTACGGAGCCGGGCACGTCCCGGCGATCGCGGCCGGACTGCGGGAGCGCCACGGGTACCGGCCGCGCGACGCGGAGTGGCTCACCGTCTGCGTCCCGGAGTGAGCCACCGGCCGGATCGCCCACGATCTTGGCGGGCGCACCCCTTTCGAATCCTGGTCGAGGACGAGATATCTTGATGTCGAGCAATCCGATACAAGACTGCAGACGACGTGGAAGACGTGGAAGCGGAGCACCCGGTGACTGACTCGACCATCATTTACACGCACACAGACGAGGCCCCGGCCCTCGCGACGTATTCCTTCCTGCCGGTCATCGAGGCCTACGCGTCCACCGCCGGTGTCGGCGTCGAGACCCGTGACATCTCCCTGGCCGGGCGCATCCTCGCCCAGTTCCCGGAGTACCTGACCGAGGAACAGCGCGTCCCGGACGCCCTCGCCGAGCTCGGCGAGCTGGCCAAGACGCCGCAGGCCAACATCATCAAGCTGCCGAACATCTCGGCCTCGGTCTCGCAGCTCAAGGCCGCCATCGAAGAGCTGCGCGAGCACGGCTACGCGCTCCCGGCCTACCCGGACGAGCCGAAGACCGACGAGGAGCGCGAGGTCGGCGCCCGCTACGACAAGGTCAAGGGCTCGGCCGTCAACCCGGTCCTGCGCGAGGGCAACTCCGACCGCCGCGCCCCCGCCTCGGTGAAGAACTACGCCAAGGCCCACCCGCACCGCATGGGCGCCTGGACCGCCGAGTCCAAGACGAACGTCGCGACCATGGGTGAGAACGACTTCCGCTCGACCGAGAAGTCCACCGTCATCCCGGCCGACGACAAGCTGAAGATCGAGCTCGTCGCCGACAACGGCACCACCACCGTGCTGCGCGAGTCCGTACCGGTCCTCGCCGGTGAGGTCGTCGACGCCTCCGTGCTGCACGTCGCGCCGCTGCGCGAGTTCCTCACCGCGCAGATCGCCCGCGCCAAGGAAGAGGGCGTGCTCTTCTCCGCGCACCTCAAGGCCACGATGATGAAGGTCTCCGACCCGATCATCTTCGGTCACGTCGTGCGCGCCTTCTTCCCGGAGACCTTCGCCCGCTTCGGCGCCGACCTGGCCGCCGCCGGCCTCTCCCCGAACGACGGTCTGGGCGGCATCTACAAGGGCCTCGAGACGCTCTCGAACGGCGCCGAGATCAAGGCGTCCTTCGACGCCGAGCTGGCCGCCGGTCCGGACCTCGCCATGGTCGACTCGCACCGCGGCATCACCAACCTGCACGTGCCGTCCGACGTCATCATCGACGCCTCCATGCCCGCGATGATCCGTACGTCCGGCCACATGTGGAACAAGGACGACCAGGAGCAGGACACCCTCGCGGTGATCCCGGACTCCTCGTACGCCGGTGTCTACCAGGCCGTCATCGACGACTGCCGCGCCAACGGCGCCTTCGACCCGTCGACCATGGGCACCGTCCCGAACGTCGGCCTCATGGCGCAGAAGGCCGAGGAGTACGGCTCGCACGACAAGACCTTCGAGATCAAGGCCACCGGCACCGTCCGTCTGGTCAACCAGGCCGGCGACGTCGTCCTGGAGCAGCAGGTCTCCGAGGGCGACATCTTCCGCGCCTGCCAGACCAAGGACGCCCCGATCAAGGACTGGGTCAAGCTCGCCGTCACGCGCGCCCGCGCCACCGGCGACCCGGCCGTGTTCTGGCTGGACGAGGGCCGCGCCCACGACGCCCAGCTGATCAAGAAGGTCGAGCAGTACCTGCCGGAGTTCGACACCGAGGGCCTGGACATCCGTGTCATGTCCCCGGAGGACGCCACCAAGCTGTCCGTCGAGCGCATCCGCCAGGGCCTGAACACCATCTCGGTCACCGGCAACGTGCTGCGCGACTACCTGACCGACCTCTTCCCGATCCTGGAGCTGGGCACCAGCGCCAAGATGCTGTCGGTCGTCCCGCTGATGAACGGCGGAGGCCTCTTCGAGACGGGCGCCGGCGGCTCCGCCCCGAAGCACGTCCAGCAGCTCGTCAAGGAGAACTACCTGCGCTGGGACTCCCTCGGTGAGTTCCTCGCCCTGGCCGTCTCCTTCGAGCACCTCGCCACCTCCACGGACAACGCCCGTGCGAAGGTCCTCGGCGAGACCCTGGACCGCGCCACCGGCACCTTCCTCAACGAGGACAAGTCGCCGACCCGTCGCCTCGGCGGCATCGACAACCGCGGCAGCCACTTCTACGTCGCCCTGTACTGGGCCCAGGAGCTGGCCAAGCAGACCGAGGACGCCGAGCTGGCCAAGGCCTTCGGCCCGCTCGCCGAGAAGCTCACGGCGAACGAGCAGAAGATCGTCGACGAGCTGATCGCCGTCCAGGGCTCCCCGGCCGACATCGGCGGCTACTACCAGCCCGACTCGGCCAAGGCCGACAAGGTCATGCGCCCGTCGCAGACGCTGAACGAGACGCTGGCCACGCTCGCCTGATCCCGTTCGCCCGAAGCTCCGCCCCGGTCGGCACCTGCCGACCGGGGCGGAGCTGTTCACGGAGCGCGGAAGGCCCCGATTTGACGCTCTTCCTACGCCCTGACCTGGGTAGGGTGCAGCGATGAGCACTCTGGATGACGCGCGCCCGGGCATGGACCCGGCGATCCGACCGCAGGACGACCTCTTCGGGCATGTCAACGGCCAGTGGCTGGCGACCGAGCCCATCCCCGACGACCGCTCCAGCTGGGGCCCCTTCGTGGAGCTCGTGGACGTGGCCGAGCAGCGGGTCAAGGAGATCATTCAAGAGATCGCGGACGGCGGCCCCACGAGCCTGGACCCGGACGAGGCGCGCAAGATCGCCGACCTGTACGCGTCGTTCATGGACGAGTCGGCCGCCGAGGCCCGCGGGCTCGACCCGGTGCGACCGCTGATCGAGGAGGTGGCGGACCTCGCCGATGTGCGGCAGCTCGCCGGCTTCCTCGGCCGCTTCGAGCGCAAGGGCGGCTCCGGTCTGTTCGGCGCCTACATCGACACCGACGACCGGAACTCCGACCGCTACCTCTTCAACATCCTCCAGGGCGGCATCGGCCTGCCCGACGAGTCGTACTACCGCGAAGAGAAGTTCGCCGAGATCCGCGAGAAGTACGAGGCGTACCTGACCGAGCTGTTCACGCTCGGCGAGCACGCCGACCCGGCCGGCGCCGCGCGCACCGTCCTCGCCCTGGAGACCAGGCTCGCCGAGGGCCACTGGGAGCGCGCCGAGACCCGCGACGTTCAGAAGACGTACAACCTCACCACCCTCGACGAACTCGCCGCGCTCGCCCCGGCGTTCGACTGGCGGGGCTACGTCACCGGGCTCGGCGGCAAGGACGAGACCCTCGCCGAGTCGTGCGTGCGCCAGCCCTCCTACCTCACCCACCTCTCCGCGGTCCTCACCGAGGTGCCGATCGAGCAGTGGCGCGACTGGCTGCTCGCCCGCGTGCTGCGCTCCGCCGCCCCGTTCCTGTCGGAACCGTTCGTGCGCGTCAACTTCGAGTTCTACGGACGCACCCTGAACGGCACGCCGGAGATGCGGGCCCGCTGGAAGCGCGGTGTCGCCTTCGTCGAGGGCGCCATCGGCGAGGCCGTCGGCAAGGAGTACGTGGCCCGGCACTTCCCGCCGCGCTCCAAGGCGCTCATGGACGAACTGGTCGCCAACCTCCTCGAGGCCTACCGCCAGTCCATCTCCCGCCTCGACTGGATGACGGACGAGACGAAGGAGCGGGCGTACGAGAAGCTCGCCACGTTCCGGCCGAAGATCGGCTACCCGGACGAGTTCCGCGACTACTCGGGGCTCGCCGTCGTCCCCGACGACCTGCTCGCCAACGCGTACGCCGCCGACGCCTTCGAGCACGACCGGCAGATGGCGAAGATCGGCGCGCCGGTCGACCGCGACGAGTGGTTCATGCTGCCGCAGACCGTGAACGCCTACTACAACCCGGGCACCAACGAGATCTGCTTCCCGGCCGGCATCCTGCAGAAGCCCTTCTTCTCGCCGGACGCCGACGCCGCCGAGAACTACGGTGGCATCGGAGCCGTCATCGGCCACGAGATCGGTCACGGCTTCGACGACCAGGGCGCCCAGTACGACGGCCAGGGCAACCTCAATGACTGGTGGACCGCCGACGACAAGGCCGCGTTCGAGGCGAAGTCCAAGGCGCTCGTCAAGCAGTACGACGGGTTCTCGCCGCGCAACCTGCCGGGTGAGTTCGTCAACGGGTCGCTGACGGTCGGCGAGAACATCGGCGACCTCGGCGGCCTCACCATCGGGCACACCGCGTACAAGATCGCGCTCGGTGACGCGCCCGTGCCGGTCGAGGGTGAACTCACCGGTACGCAGCGGCTGTTCATGAACTGGGCGTACTGCTGGCGCACCAAGCGGCGCAAGGAGCAGGAGCAGCAGTACCTCACGATCGATCCGCACTCGCCGCCGGAGTTCCGGGCGAACATCGTGCGGAACCTGGACGAGTTCCATGAGGCGTTCGCCACGGTGGTGGGGGACGGGTTGTGGGTCGAGCCGGGTGAGCGGGTGCGCATCTGGTGACGTGATCCCCGGGTGGGCCGGACGGTTGACGCCGTCCGGTCCTACGCCTCGGGGCTCCGCCCCGGACCCCGCTGCTCAATCGCCGCAGGGGCTTTAAGCGGTGATGTTGGATTTCAGGAAGTCCAGGGTTGCGGTCCAGGCGTTGCGGGACGCCTCCGCGTTGTAGACCTCCGGGCGGCCGTCGTTGAAGAAGGCGTGGTCTGCCGGGTACATGCGGAAGTCGGCCGTCACGCCCGACTGAGACCTGATCGCCTCGCGGAGTCCGTCGAGTGTGGCCTGCGGGATCGCCTCGTCCCGCTCCCCGTAGTGGCCGAGGATCTGCGCCTTGAGGCGGGAGAAGTCCGGGATCTCGCCCTGGATCACGCCGTAGAACGGGACGGCCGCGCTCACCCGCCGGTCCTCGGCGGCCAGGTACAGGACGAAGCCGCCGCCCATGCAGAAGCCGACCGCGCCGACCGTGCCGGAGGTGACCTGAGGGAGGGCGAGCAGGCAGTCGACCGCGCCGGAGAGCAGTTCCACACCGCGCTCCACCGGCAGCTCCCGCATCATGCGGAACGCCTCTTCCGAGTCGTGCGCCACGTTCCCGCCGTACAGGTCGGGCGCGAGCGCCACGAAGCCCTCGGCGGCGAGCCGGTCGGCGACGTCGGCGATGTGGTCGGTCAGTCCCCACCACTCCTGGATGACGAGGACGCCGGGTCCGCTGCCCGCGGGTGGCAGCGCCAGATAGCCGTGGGCCGTGGTGCCGTTGCTGTCGAACGTGACGTTCTGGTGGGCCGGGCGGCCCGTGGACTTCGGGGTGTGGGGGGTCTGTGCCATGGCCCCACGATGCCACCGCGGGTCGCCCCGCGGCGGCATCGGTGACACCGGACCGGTATCAGTCCTTCTTCTGGGCCGACTGGATCGCCGTGATGCAGGAAGCGATCGCCGACTGCAGCTCCTCCAGGCGCTGCAGCATGTCGTCCTCGACGATGTCGTCGATCTCCTCGACGTCGTCGAACGTCAGCTCCTCGAAGGCCTTCGTCGCCTTCTGGAGGCTGCTGTAGAACTTCGCCCGGCGCTCCTGTACCCGCAGCTCGGGGTCCTTGTCGACGGTCTCGGCGACGAGCGTGCGCACGGTGTCGTACGCCTCGCGGGCCCACTCGCCCGCCTCCTCGTCCTCGTCCAGCTCGTCGATGAGGGACAGGTGCCGCTCGGCCTCCTCGCGCAGCTCGGGGGAGGCCTCGATCTTCTGGCCCGCGGGGGTCTTGACCTGCCCCTCCTCCGCGATCCTGCGCACGTACTCCAGCTGGCCGCCGGTCTTGGTCTCCTCGGCGACGGCCTTCTTCAGGTCGTCCGTGCGCACGATGTCGCGCGCCATGCCCGTGCGCAGCACCGGGTCCTCGTCGAGGCGGTCCATCAGCGCCTTGCGGGCGGCCTCGGCGGTGCCGGGGTCGGCGAGGATCGCGGCCCGCAGCGCCGTCGGGTTCTCCGCGACCTCCAGCGCCTTCGTCGGGCGGATGCCCTCGGACTCGGCGGCCGCGGTGATCGCCTGGCCACGCACCGAGGTCGCGCTGTTGCGGGACACGTAGTACGACAACCAGACGTCGGCGTCCGGGAGTTCCACGTCGGCGCCGGGGGTGAGGGCCTCGAACTGGGGGACCAGGCCGTCGTCCGCCGCGCTGTCCCACGCCTTGTAGAAGCGCATGACACGGTCGGCGGAGCAGCCCGCCAGCTCGGCGAACTTCCGTGCCGAGACCTTGGACGACTCCCCGGCGGCCTGCCCGCCGGGCCGCACGCTGCGGGCCACCTTGAGGGCGAAGGCCCAGCCGCCGGTGCGGGCGTAGACGCCGAACTCGTGGGCGTCGCGGGTGATGGCCTCGGGCACGTCGCCGGGGGCGGGGTCGTCGTCCTCGTCCCCGGCGTCCGCGGCCGCGTCGTCGGCGAAGGAGTCCGGCACCGGCGGCGTCCAGAACTCTTCGGACGAGTCCTCGGCGGCCGGGGCCGGCACGGGGGCGGTGGCGTCCTGGGTCTCGGTGGTCGGCGGGGTCCACATGTTCGCGGTGTCCCCGGGCTCGGCCGTCTCCTCGGTCGCGGGCGCGGTGGCGCTGCCGTCCGGGGCGGCGGCCGGCGCGGGCACGGGCTCCGCGGTGGCGTCGTCTCCGGACGGGAAGGCTGCGTCGGACGAGTCGATGGCTACGGACACGTAGGCACTCCTGAGTGATCGGGCGCGTCTGGGTTGACGAGCCACTTTATCGCTCCGATTGGACCGTTTTGCGCGCGAGTTGTCTCAGCGGCGCGGCGCAGCCGGAAGCGGCGTGGGGCGGCGGCCCGGACGGGCCCGCCGCACGCGGCTCCCCCTTCCGCGAACGGCGGGCCCGGGCCCGGCCTCGACCATGCTCCACGGCGGGAGAGCGTGAGCACGGGAGGCGCCACACAGAGCGTCTCAGCGCGCGTCCCGGCGGGGGACGGGCCGAGGGTCCCTGTCCGGGGGCCGAACGGCCTGGTTTCACGCCACTCCCACGCGGGTACCCCGCCCTCACCCCTGACGAGCCCCTTGCGGAGCCGCCGCGGCCGTGCCCGCTCTGCGTACCACGCGCAGCAGGTACTCCTTGCGGTGCAGCGGGTCGTGGTCCGTGCGGGAGCGGCGCGGCGCGTCCTCGCGCACCGGGGCGTAGTGGTCGAAGACGGCGTCCAGGACCCCTTCGCCCCGCGTGAGGGACGGCAGTTGTCGCTCCAGGTCGCGCACCCTTGCCGCGGGGATCAGCCCGTCGACCGTCGTCCACGCCCCGCCGTCCGTGCGCTGCCCCGTCGGTACGGCCCGCAGCCGGGTGAGCGCGGGCAGCACCGTCCCGTACAGATCGGCCGGGATGTCCAGGCTGAAGCGGTGCGTCGGCGCGCACACCGCCGTGCCCGCGCGCGTGAGTGCGCTCATCAGGACCAGTGGTGTCAGCCCGCGGAAGTCGCCCGCCGTGGACGACATCGACTTGTCGAAGACGGCGTGCGCGTGGCTCTGTCGCGGCGCGTACCCGGAGCGCGTCAGCGTCACCGAGCAGTCGGTGACCTGCCAGCCGAGCAGCCCCTGGCGCAGCGTCGTGTGCACGGTCTCCTCTACGGCCTTGATGAACGCCGTTGGGAGCGAGCCGAGTTCGATGCCGAGGCGGAACGCGACGCCCGAGCCGACCGGCGCCGGATCCACCCGCAGGCCGACGGTCGCCAGGAACGGATTGCCCTCGCCCTTCATGGCCTCGACCGCTTCCCCGGAGCCCGTCGGCCGCTCGACGCACAGCGGCGTCGACTCCCGGAACGTCACGGCGAGCCCGGACTCCTCGGCGAGCGTGGCCTGCACGACCTCCTTCTGCACCTCGCCGTAGAGCGACAGGAAGATCTCCTGGCGGACGTCGTCCTGCCGCAGGCCGATCAGCGGGTCCTGCTCGGCGAGCCGGGTGAGCGCGGCGAGCAGGGCGCCGCGCTCACCCGGCCGTTCGGGATCGATCACCGTCTCCAGGGTCGGCGGCGCGAAGTGGTGCTCCTTGACGGGGACTTGGGGATCGCCGAGGTCGTCCCCGACCCGTACGCCCCCGAGTCCCCACAGCCGCGCCACCTGTCCGGGACCCGCTTCCGTGCGTGGTGTGTCCGCGCCGTCGGTGAAGACCCGGATCCCTGTGACCCGGTCCTCACCGCCGCCGGGCAGCGCGAGCCGTTCGCGCACGCGCAGCGTCCCGGTGAACACCCGCGCGTACGCGATCTTCTCGCCGGCCGGTCCGCGCTCGACCTTGAACACGCGTGCAGAGAGAGGGAGTTGGCAATTCTCCTCGGCGGGCGGCAGCAGGTGCGTGATGCCGTCCACGAGGGCGTCGACACCCGCGCCCGTCATCGCCGAGCCGAAGTACACGGGATGTGTCTCGCCGCGCGCCGTCCGCTCGGCGAGAGCGTCGCGCAGCCACCCGTGGGTGACCGACTCCTCGTCCTTGACGTACGCCTCCAGGAGCGCGTCGTCGCGGGCGGAGAGCACATCGACCAGACGGGCGCGGTGGGCCGCGTCCCCGGCCTCGTACGGGACACACCATGCCTCGCGGCCGCCGAGGCCGTGCGCCACCGTGTTCATCGGGACCATGCCGGGCGCGAGCTTGCCGCGCAGGTCGGTGAGGAGCGAGGCCTCGCGGGCGCCCGCACGGTCCACCTTGTTCACGAACACCACGGTGGGGATGCGCAGTCGGCGCAGCGTCCGCATCAGGACGCGGGTCTGCGCCTGCACGCCCTCCACGGCCGACACGACGAGCACCGCCCCGTCGAGCACGCCGAGCACGCGCTCGACCTCCGCGATGAAGTCCGGGTGGCCCGGTGTGTCCACGAGGTTGACGGTGGTGTCGCCGACCGGGAACGAGACCACGGCCGACTTGATGGTGATGCCGCGCCGCCGCTCCAGGTCGAGGGAGTCGGTGCGGGTGCTCCCGTCGTCGACCCGGCCGAGTTCGTCGATCACCCCGGCCGAGTGCAGGAGCCGCTCGGTCAGGCTGGTCTTACCGGCGTCGACATGCGCGAGAATGCCCAGATTCAGCAGTGTCACTGGCAGTCATGTCCTTGAAGGAAGGGAATGCCACGGCGGGGTTCGCGGTGGCCCTCGGAAGGAACAGGACTGCAGTGCGCATGGATCGGTCCTCACACTCGGGGCGCGCGGCCGGCTGCCGCGTCGGGATCAGTGCAGCAGTCGGCCGCGCACCCCGGCAAACGATTTATCCCGGTGTCGGTGCTACGCGCCGTCGGCGACCCGCGCCGACCACCGCTGCTCGACCCGCGCCAGGCGCCAGTAGGCGATGGCCGCCGCCCACACGACCACGAACAGGCCCACGATCACGTACCCGACGTTGTCGAGGTCGAGACCGGCGATCCAGCCGGTGACCGCGTCGCGCAGGTCGAGCTTGTCGTGCAGCACACCGACGAGCTCGATCGTGCCGATGAAGAACGCGACCGCGATCGACAGGCCGGTGATGGTGAGGTTGTAGAACACCTTGCGCACCGGGTTGGAGAACGCCCACTGGTACGCGAAGTTCATGAACGTGCCGTCGAGGGTGTCGAACAGGCTCATGCCCGCGGCGAACAGCAGCGGCAGGCACAGGATCGCGTACCACGGCAGGCCCGCCGCGGCGCCGCTGCCCGCCATCACCATCAGGGTCACCTCGGTCGCGGTGTCGAAGCCGAGCCCGAAGAGGAAGCCGAGCGGGAACATCTGCCCGGGCCGGGTGATGGACTTGGTGAAGCGGCCGAGGATCCGGTTCATGAACCCGCGGGAATCCAGGTGCTCTTCGAGCTTCCGCTCGTCGTACGAGCCCGCGCGCATCGCCCTGAAGACCTTCAGGATGCCCATCAGGGCCACCAGATTCAGCGCCGCGATGAGGTACAGGAACGTACCCGACACGGTCGTGCCGACGACGCCGAGCACCTGGTGGGTGGGCGAGTCGTCGCTCGTCAGTGTGGTGGCGAGCGCGGTACCGCCCGCGACCAGCGCCGCGAGCACGACCACCACGCTGGAGTGGCCGAGCGCGAACCAGAAGCCCACCGACACGGGCCGCTTGCCGTCGGCCATCAGCTTGCGGGTGGTGTTGTCGATGGCCGCGATGTGGTCGGCGTCGAAGGCGTGCCGCATGCCAAGTGTGTACGCCGTGATGCCGAGGCCGATACCGAAGGCCTTGTTGTCGACTTCGTAGTGCTCGGGGACGACGAGCAGGAACAGCACGCCGAACGCGACGACGTGCAGCGCGGCGATCACCGCGATCAGACCGGCCGTGCGCAGCGTGTCCTCGCGGCGCCAGCGGAAGGCAGGGGAGGGGGAAACAGGGGAGTTCGGGGAGTTCCCGGGCAGGGTCATGCGTCGATCACGCTCCAGCACCTCGTGGATCACTTCGTGAGATGCCGCGGCCGGTCTCCTGGCTTACGGGCGTGCCCGCCGCTCCGGCCTTCCCAGCGGCCGACGGCCGCCAGTGGCGTACAGGATGGAACGACGCGCTTCGGACGACTCTGTCCGAAACCCGATCACAGTGGCGAGGGCCGCTCCGGACTGGACCCCTGAAGGGTCGTCACCGGTCTTCCCGAGCACCACGGCCCGACCACACTACTACCTACCGTGAAGCGCGCTCGCGCGCCCGCCCGATCTCCTCGTACGCCTTGTCCCGGCCCTCCCAGTGCGAGCCGTCGACCGACTTGCCCGGCTCCAGATCCTTGTAGACCTCGAAGAAATGGGTGATCTCCAGGCGGTCGAACTCGGGGATGTCCTCTATGTCGCGCGTCGCGTCGCGTCGCGGATCGTGCGCGGGGACGCACAGGATCTTCTCGTCCGGACCCTTCTCGTCGCTCATCACGAACATGCCGATCGCCCGGCACTCGATGGCGCAGCCGGGGAACGTGGCGTCGCCGGTCAGGACGAGCGCGTCCAGCGGGTCGCCGTCGCCGCCGAGCGTGCCGTCGATGTAGCCGTAGTCCGCCGGGTACTGCGTCGATGTGAACAGCATCCGGTCGAGCCGGATCCGGCCGATTTCGTGATCCATCTCGTACTTGTTCCGCGAGCCCTGCGGGATCTCCACGATCACGTCGAACGCCTCGGTGCGCGCGTCACTGCTGCCCAATGTGGCCTCCTTGCCGCATTCCGACGCCCACGAGTGTGCGCCGTGCGGGGCGAGGGCGGAACCCCTCAGGCGGCCGGGGGGATGGGGAATTCGAGTTCGGGCCGGTCCCAGGCGACGGCCGGCGGGCGGGCGAGCACGGTGCCGGTGCGCAGCGCGCCGAGCCCCCGGTAGAAGCCCTCGGCCGGTGGGTGCGCGACGACGCGGACGTGATCGAGGCCCGCGGCTCGCGCCCGGGCCCGCATGTGCGTGACGAGCAGCCGCCCGATGCCCCGGCCCTGCGCCTCGTTCGCGACGAACATCAGGTCGAGCTCCGGCGGCTCCGTGAGCAGCGCGTAGAAGCCGAGCACGAGGTCGTCGGCCGGATCCACCGCCGCGTAGACGTGATGCGCCTCTATGTAGTCGGGGCCCACCCGGTAGCCCGCGACCATGGAGGCGTAGTGGCCCTCGTAGGCCTTGGAGCCGCGCACGAGGCGGGTGAGGCGCCGGGCGTCCCGTGCGGTGGCCCGCCGGACGGTGAGGGGTGCCCCTCCGCGGTGCGTAATGCTCGCGTTCATACATCGAGTATTACGCATCCGGGGGCGCAGTCAGGCGGCGGGCACGGTGGACCGGGCCTGGCGCAGGAACGTGGCGTTGTCCGGGGTCTGGCGCAGCTTGTCGAGCAGGGCCTCGTACGACGCGGCCGGATCGCGGCTCTGCAGGGCGCGCCGCAGTCCGCCCACCACCGCCGACTCGGCGGCGGGGAGCAGGAGTTCCTCGCGGCGGGTGCCGGAGGGCGTGAGGTCGACGGCCGGGTGGACGCGGCGCTGGGCGAGGGTGCGGTCGAGGCGCAGCTCCATGTTGCCGGTGCTCTTCAGCTCTTCGAAGTAGAAGTCGTCGGCGCGGGAGCCGGTGTCGACGAGGGCGGTGGCGAGGATCGTCAGCGATCCGGCCTCCTCGGCGTCGCGGGCCGCGCCGAAGAAGCGCTTCGGGCCGTACAGGGCGGCCGCGTCCACACCGCCCGACAGGGTGCGGCCGCCCGACGACGCGGCGTTGTTGTAGGCCCGGCACAGCCGGGTGAGGGAGTCGAGGAGCAGCACCACGTCGCGGCCCTGCTCGGTGAGGCGCTTGGCGCGCTCCACCGCGAGTTCGGCGAGCGCGATGTGCTCCTTCGCCGGGCGGTCGAACGTCGAGGCGTACACCTCGCCGCGCACGGAGCGGCGCATGTCGGTGACCTCCTCGGGGCGCTCGTCGACGAGCACCACCATCAGATGGGCCTCCGGGTGGTTCGCGGCGAACGCGGCGGCGAGCTGCTGAAGCAGCACCGTCTTGCCGGTCTTCGGCGGGGCGACGAGCAGTCCGCGCTGCCCCTTGCCAACCGGTGTGAACAGGTCGACGACCCGGCCCGCGAGCCCCGCGGCCGGGTGTTCCAGCCGGAAGCGCTCGCTGGGGTGGAGCGGGGTGAGATCGGCGAAGCGCGGACGGCCGCGGCTCGCGTCCGCGGGGGCGCCGCCGACGGTCTCGACGTGCGCGAGGCTGTGCGGCCTGCCGCACACGCCCTCGACGAAGTCGCCCTTGCGCAGGCCGAGTCGGCGGATGAGCTGGGCGGGGACCTGGACGTCGTGAGGCGTGGGGATCAGGTCGGCCGCCCGCAGGAAACCGGGCCCGTTCCCGCCGATGTCGAGGACGCCGGCGGCGCGGACGGGTGCTTGTTCTTGGGGTGCGGCATCGCGGGAAGCGGTGTCGCGGGGTGTGTCGGTGGTCGTGCTCATGGCTGCGGTGGTCATGGCGATCACGGGTCCTTTCGCGGACTGGCCGCGGGTACGTGAGGCGTGCGAAGGCAGGGAAGGGGTGGGTTCCGGCGGAAGGGCAGGGGCGTCGGAGCGCGCCCCGCGGCCGGGGAGAGCCTGGCGGCACGGCAGCGGGTGAAGAGCCCGCCAGAAGCCGCTGACCAGGGATGACGTGCGCTGTGCGGCGACGGGAGACCGTCGAACCAGAAGCGCTGAGTAGAGAGATTCGGTACCGGCGCCTCGAAACGGGCGAGCACATGTACCGCTTCGACAGTACCACCATGTCCCCGCCGCCCGGCAAGCCCCGCCGTCCGCGCCGGGCCGCCGCCCTATGCTGAGCGGCCATGTTCACCGATCAGGGACCCACCCTCCGCGAGCTGGCCGTGCAGGCGCTGTCCTCGGTCGAGCGCGGCTACGACCTGCTGGCGCCGAAGTTCGACCACACCCCGTTCCGCACCCCGGACGTCGTGCTCGACGCGGTGGGCCGCGCGCTCGCCGGGCTCGGTCCGTACGACACCGGGCTCGACCTGTGCTGCGGGACCGGGGCGGGGCTGCGGGTGCTGCGCGCGGCGGGGACCGGGCGGGCCGTGGGCGTCGACTTCAGCGGCGGGATGCTGGACGTGGCGCGGCGCGCCGAACCGACCGCCGACTGCGTGCGCGGCGACGCCCTCGCGCTTCCCTTCGGCGAGGTCTTCGACCTGGTGGTGAGCTTCGGCGCGTTCGGGCACTTCCTGCCCCGCGCGTGGCCGCGACTGTTCTCCGAGGTGTGCCACGTGCTGCGCCCGGGAGGCACGTTCGCGTTCCCGCTGCCCGCGCCGGCGGCTCCCGGCTCGTGGGGCTACTGGGCGATGCTCGGCTTCGACGGCGTGATGCGGGTGCGCAACGCGGTGTGGCGGCCGCCGTTCGTCATGTACTACCGCCCGTTCCGACTCGGCGACGTACGCCGGGAGTTGGACCGCGCCGGATTCGACGTCGCGCCGCACGCGCTGCCCGAACTGGGCGAGCGGCCCGACGGCAGCCCACGGTGCAGGCTGGTCGTGGCCACTCGCCGCTGATCACACGCGGCCCCTGCCGCGGGGAGGCTCAGGCCGCGTGCGGGGTCTGCGCGCCGAGCCCGGTACGGGGTGCGAGCGCCAGGACGCCCACCTTGCCCGTGTGCAGGCCGCGCTGGACGAGGCGGGCGGCCTCTCCGGTCTCCTCCAGCGGGTACGTCGTCGTAAGTGCCGGGCGCAGCAGTCCGCGCTCCAACAGGCGGTGTGTGGCGGCCTGTTCCTCCAGATTCGCCCCGTGGCTGCCGATGACCCGCTTGAGCCGCATCCACAGGTAGCGGTTGTCGAACTCGTGCTGGTAGCCGCTGGTCGATCCGCACGTCACCACGGTGCCGCCGCGCCGCACCACGTACACCGAGACACCGAACGTCGCCCGGCCCACGTGCTCGAACACGATGTGCGGGTCCTCGCCGACGGCCGCCCTGATCAGCTTGCCGAGGCGGCGCCCCGGCACGGACGGGTCGTCGGGCACCCGGCCGTCGAGACCGATCTCGTGCCGGTTCACCACGACGTGACAGCCGAACTCCCGTGCGCGCTCGGCCTTTTCCTCGCTGCCGACGACGCCGACGGCGATCCCGCCCCCGGCCCGTACCAGCTGCGCCGCGTACGCGCCGAGGCCGCCCGCCGCGCCCCAGATCAGCACCACGTCGCCCTGCTTCATCCGGGCGCCCCGGTCGCTCACCAGCATCCGGTAGGCCGTCCCCGCGCACAGCGGGTTCGCGGCGGCCTCCTCCCACGTCAAGTGCACCGGTTTTGGCAGGAGTTGGCTGGCGCGGGCGACGCAGTAGTGCGCGAGGCCGCCGAAGTTCGTCTCGAAGCCCCAGGCCAGCTGTCCCGCGCCGAGCATGCCGTCGGCGTGCGTCGCCGGTTCCTCGTCGTCGACGTACGCGGGGGAGACCACCACGCGGTCGCCGACGCGCCAGCGGCGCACCCCGGCGCCCGCCCGCACCACGACCCCCGCCGCGTCCGAGCCGACGACGTGCTGGGGGACGTCGTGCCGGGCCGCCCAGCCGCCCTCGCGGCCGAACCGGTTGAGGAAGGCGAAGGTCGGCACCGGTTCGAACATCGCCGACCACACGGTGTTGTAGTTGATGCCGCTCGCGAGGACCGCCACGAGCACCTCGTCCGGGGCGAGTTCGGGCATCGGCACCCGCCCGACGTGGATCGACTTGCGGACGTCCTTGTCGTCGACGCCGTTGAACGTGTCGACGTCGTCGGCCCGCAGATGCGCCGCCGGGTAGTCGGCGGGCACGGGGAGCGCGGACAGCTCGTCGGGGGTGGCTCCCGCCACGACGGCGGCCGCGAGTGGATCGTGTTCCATGGCGTTCCTTCCTGGACGGTGAGAGAGCGCAAGGGGAGGGGAAGGCGTCAGCTCGGGGGCAGTCCGAGGCCGTCGGCCAGGGTCGGCCACGACGCCTTGAACTCCCGCTGCCAGTACGGCCAGGCGTGCGAGCCGCCCCCGTAGAGATGGGTCCGGGCGGGCACGCCGAGCGAGTCGAGCCGCGCGGTGAACTTCTTCGCCTGTCTCCACAACGTGCCTTCGAGGACGGCGCCTTCGAGGTTCCCGAAGTCGTCGCTGGGGATGCCGCTGCCCTGCGCGACGTACAGGCGTGTGCCCTTGAGGCGCTCGGCGAGGGCGTACGGGTTGTGCGCGTTCCAGTTCGCGCGGTGCAGGACGGGGCTGCCCCACAGGGTGCTGGGCAGCTTGAGTTCGCGGGCCACGATCGCGTTCACGACGGTGACCATGCCGAGCGCCGTCGTGTCGAGGATCCCGCTGTACGAGGCGGCGGCGGAGAACGTGCCGGGGCGGCGCGTCGCGAACGCCAGCGCGCCGTAGCCGCCCGTGGACACCCCGGCGACGGCCCGCCGCGGCCCCGCGTGGAATGCCCCGCGCAGCAGCTGCATCACCTCGTCGACCTGGAACGTCTCGTAGTCGGGCGCCCCGCGGCCGAGGTTCCACCAGTCCGTGGGGATGCCGGTGGGCCCCGACGACGGCATGACGGTGATGACGTCCTTGTCGGCGAGGAAGTCCTTCACGTCGGTCTCGCGCGTCCACGACGTGTAGTCGTCGTGCGCGCCCTGGAGGAGGTAGAGGACCGGCCGCTCGCGCTCGGGCGCGCTCGCGTACGAGGCCGGCAGCAGGACGCGTACGGGCACGTCGGCGCCCACGGCGGGGGAGCGGACCGTCAGGTCGACGGTCCGCTCGTCGAGCCACTTCTGGCCGACGATCCGGGCGCCGTCCTCGGCGACGGCCGGGGCGATCACGGGCTCGCCGCCCTGCGCGGTGGCCGCCCCGAGCGCGCCGCCGGTGGCCAGGAGGGCGACGGTGGCGGCGAGCGCGGTCAGGCGGCCGCGGGTACGGCGGCGTCTGTGGTGGTTGCGGAGGGTGGGCATCGTGGGGCTCCAAGTGGCCGGGCGAAGCACGTCAGTCGGTGGTGTCCAGGGCGTTCGTGATGCCGTCGGCCAGCGCGTCCACGACGGGTGGGTCGAGCAGCTCCAGATGGTGGCCGGGCAGCGGCACGACCGTCAGATCGGTGCAGAGGGTGTCCCAGCCGAGGGCGTCGTCCGTGCGCTCGTAGCGCGCGTCGCGGACCGTGTGCGGGGCCGGCCGCGTCGCCCGGAAGAGCAGGGTGCGGCCCGCGTACGCGCCCGGTGCGTGGCGCTCGCCGCTGCGCAGGTCCAGGTACGAGGCCCGTTGATGGGCGAGGACGGAGGCGGGCAGGTCGACGGCCTGTTCCAGGAGCTTGAGGACGAGGTCGATCTGCGCGGCGTCCTCCAGCGCGCCCAACTCCTCGTAGGGCAGCCGGAAGTCGACCCCGTACGTGGTGGTGATGTACGTCGCGAAGTCCGCGAAGCGGCGCTGGGCCTCGGCTGCCGGGCCGCGCGCGGGCGGCGCCGGGAGCGGGAGGATCGAGTCGACGAGGACGAGCGCCGAGACCTCGCCGTGGTCGCACAGTAGACGGGCCGCTTCCTGGGCCACCACCCCGCCGTACGACCAGCCGCCGACGATCCACGGGCCGCGCGGGTGCGCCTCACGGATCCGGCGGGCGAACGCGGCGGCCCGGCCCGGCACGTCGTCCGGGGACTCGATGCGGTCGAAGCCGAACACGGGGCGCTGCCCGTCCAGGCGCGCGGCCAGCCGCCCGTACACGTCGGAGTCGCCGCCCGCGGCGTGCGCGAGGAACAGCGGGGCGTGCGGTCCGCCCCCGGAGAAGGTGCGCAGGCGGCCTGGCGTACCGAAGGAGGGGCGCTCGGCGGGGTCGACGAGAGCGGCGGCGGGTGCGGTGGTGGGCGCCTCGTCGAGCAGCGCCGCCACTCGCCGCAGGGTGCCCTGTCGCAGCAGCACACCGGGTTCGGGAGCCGCCCCGAACTCCCGCTCCACCGCCGAGCGGATCCGGACCGCCGTGAGCGAGTCCAGGCCGAGCTCGGTGAGCGGCACGTCAGGGTCGAGCCGGTCGGCACTGAACCCCATGACACCCGCGACGAGGGCGCGCAGCCGGTCCAGCGGCGTGACCGGGGCCGCGACGGACTCCTCGGGCGCGAGGGGCCGCGGTGTCTCGCCCGCCCAGAACCGGCGGTGGTGCCAGCGCGGCGAGGGGACGTCCGCGATCCGGCCGCCCCGGTTCAGGAATTCGCGCGCGGACGGCACCGCACAGCCGTGCGTCAGCAGCTCGGCGAGCGAGGAGCGGAACGTGAGCGCGTCGTCGGTGCCCCGGCGCAGCGTCGGCAGGATCAGCGGGGCGTCGCCGACGACGGACTCCAGGGTCCGGGTCAGCGGATGCAACTGTGTGGGATGCGGCGCGACCTCGACGAACTCCCGGTGTCCGTCCTCGGCCGCCGCGCGCACAGCCTGCGCGAACCGCACCGGGCGGCGCAGGTTCGCCAGCCAGTAGGCGGTGTCGTACGGGTCGTCGGCGCGCGGATCGTCCAGGACGGTCGAATAGCGGCGGCACTCGGGCCGCCCGTGCGGGATCGCGCCCAGCTCCCAGGCGAACTCGTCGAGGAGCGGGTCGACGTCGGGGGAGTGCCCGGCCCCGGTGACCGGCAGGCGGCGGGCGAAGCCGCCGTGCGCCGTGATCCGGGCGACGAGCGCGTCGACGTCGGACGCGGAGCCGGTGACCACGCACTGCGCGGGCGAGGCGTGCACGGCGACGTTCAGGGTGCTCAGGTCGCGGGCGTGCTCCGCGACCTCCGGGGCCGGGATGTCCACCGTCGCCATCGCCCCACCGCGCAGGGTCGACAGCAGGCGGGAGCGGACGGCGACGATCCGCGCCCCGGTCGCCGGGTCGAGCGCGCCCGCCGCGACGGCCGCGGCGATCTCGCCCAGCGAGTGGCCGACGACGGCCGCGGGCTCCACCCCGTAGGAGCGCCACAGTTCGGCGAGCGCGACCTGGAGCCCGTACAGGACGGGCATCACCACGGCCGGTGACGACAGGTCGGCGTCGGGGGAGACCGCCGCGCGCAGGTCGATGCCCGCGTGTGCGCGCAGGGCCGGTGCGATGCGGTCGAGGCTCGCGGCGAACACCGGTTCCGTGTCGAGGAGTTCGCGCGCCATGCCGTGCCACTGCGAGCCGTAGCCGGAGAAGACCCACACGGGGTCCTTGGCGGGCCGGGCGCGGGCGGCCGTGACGAGGTGGGTGTCCGGGGTGCCCGTGGCGAGGCGGCGCAGTGCGGTCGCGGTCGTCGGCAGGTCGCGGGTGACGACCGCGGCGCGGAAGCGGCCGCGTCCGGTGCGGCCCGACAGGGTGCGGGCCAGGTCGGGGAGGTGCACGGAGTGGCTCGCGGGTGAGTCCAGCCATTCGGCCAACTCGCGCGCTTCGGCTCGCAGTCGGGCGTCCGTGGGGGCGTCGAGCAGGGTGATGGCCGGCTGGCCCGGCGGCCGGTCGGTGTCCGGCGCATGGCGCGGGTACTGGGCGAGCGCGACGTGCGCGTTCGTGCCACCGAAGCCGAACGCGGAGACGCCCGCCGTCGCCGTACCCGAATAGCGTGGCCAGGGCTCCGCGGCGGCCACGACCCGCAGGCCGAGCCCGTCGAGGTGGTCGGGCGGGCCCGTGAAGTGGAGCTGGGGCGGCAGCTCGTCGTGGTGCAGCGCGAGGACCGTCTTGATGAGCCCCGCGATGCCCGCGGCCGCCTCCAGATGGCCCAGGTTCGTCTTCACCGAGCCCAGGAGCAGCGGCTGTTCGGGGGAGCGGTCCCGCCCGAGGACCGCGGAGAGCGCGCCCGCCTCGATCGGATCGCCGAGCGGGGTGCCGGTCCCGTGTGCTTCCACATAGTCGACCAACTGGCCTGTCGATCCGTGTACTTGCGCGAGCAGGGCGCGCTGCGCCGACGCGTTCGGGGCGGTGAGTCCGTTGGAGCGGCCGTCGGAGTTCACACCGGAGGCGGTCAGCAGGGCGAGGATCCGGTCGCCCGCCTGCTCGGCGTCCGCGAGGCGCTTCAGGACGACGACCCCGCAGCCCTCGCCGCGCACCATCCCGTCGGCCGCCGCGTCGAACGCCTTGCACCGGCCGTCGCCCGCGAGCGCGCCCGCCCGCTGGAAGCCCAGCGTCACGGCGGGCGAAAGGAGCACGTTGACGCCCGCCGCCAGCGCCGTGTCGCACGTGCCGTCCCACAGCGCGCGCACCGCGTGGTCGACCGCCACCAGCGACGACGAGCAGGCCGTGTCCACCGCCACGCTCGGACCGCGCAGATCGAGCGCGTACGACAGGCGGCCCGCGGCCACGCTCAGCGAGCCACCGGGAGCCGTCCACGCGGTCACCGCGTCCGGGTGCGCGGTGGTGAGATGGGCGTACTCCGTGCCGCTGATGCCGACGAAGACGCCGGTGCGCGTCCCGGCGAGCGACGGTGCGGGCAGTGCGGCGTGGTCGAGGGCCTCCCGCGTCACTTCGAGGAGCAGCCGCTGCTGCGGGTCGAGTGCGACGGCCTCGTCCTCCGCGATGCCGAAGAACTCCGCGTCGAAGTCGGCGAGTCCGGGGAGGAAGGCGCCGTGCCGGGACAGGTCGGCGGGCAGCTCGGCGCCGGGCGGCACGAACCGCTCCCAACGGCCCTCCGGCACGGTGCCCACGGCGTCCCGCCCCTCGGTGAGCAACTGCCAGTACGCGGCCGGGGAGTCGGCGCCGCCGGGGAAGCGGCAGCCGACACCGACGACGGCGACGGGCTCACCGGCCGCCCCGCCCCGCGGGCGCCGCGCGCCGTCCGGCGCGGCCGACGGCGCCGCAGCACCCGTCAGCGCCGCCACCAGCTCCCCCGCGGTGGGCGTGTCCCACAGCTGTGTCGCCGGGAGCCGCCGCCCGACCGCCTCGCCCAGCAGACCGGTGAGCGCGACGGCGTCCCGCGAGGTCAGGCCCAGTTCGGCGAGCGGCCGGTCGTCGGTCACTTCGTCGGCCGCCACCCCGTACCAGGCGGCAAGACGCCCGACGAGCACCTCGCGCACCCGCTGCTCGGCGCTCACCGTGCGGCCCCCGCGCCCAGCGTCCCCGTCAGGAACCGGTCCCGGCACGCGGCCCGCGCCACCTTCCCGCTCGACGTGCGCGGCACCGTGCCCGCGCTCACCAGCATCAGGTCGGCCAGGCGCAGCCCGTGCCGCGCGGTGACCGCCCTGCGCGCCGCGAGACACGCCGCCTGTGTCATGTCGTCGTCGGGCTCGGTGCCCCGCCGCACCTCGGCGACCACGACGAGGCCGCCGCCCGGCAGCTGGAACGCGGCGAGCCGGTCCCTGCGCAGCAGCGTGGCGAGCGCGGGCGCGGACTGCACCGTCTCCTCGACGTCCTGCGGATAGTGGTTGCGGCCGTCCACGACGATCAGGTCCTTGAGCCGCCCGGTCACCAGCAGTCCGCCGTCGTGCAGCGCCCCCAGGTCCCCGGTGCGCAGCCAGCCGTCGTGGAAGGTCTCGGCCGTCCGCTCCTGCTGCTTCCAGTACCCCGCCCCGACGTTCGGCCCGCGCACCTCGATCTCGCCGACCCGCCCCGCGCCGAGCACGGCCCGCGTGTCCGGGTCCGCGATCCGCACCTCCTGGCCGACCGGCTGTCCGCAGTCGACGAGCCGCGCGTCCCCGCCCGGGCGCGCCGTCACGACGCCCCGCGCAAGCTCGCCCGCGTCGCACTCCACGGTGCGCGGCGGCGCGTCGCCCCGGTCGGCGGTGACGAACACGGTGGCCTCGGCGAGCCCGTACGCCGGGCACAGCGCCTCGGCCGGCAGACCGGCGTCCGCGAACGTCCCGGCGAACCGCTCCAGCGTGGCGGGCCGCACCGGCTCGCTCCCGTTCAGCAGCGTCGCCACCCGGTCGAGCCGGATCCCGGAGACGTCCTCGACGCGTGCCACGCAGTAGTCGTATGCGAAGTTGGGCGCGGCGCTGATCGTCCCCGGAAAGCCGCCGAGCAGGCGCAGCCAGCGCTCCGGACGCTCCAGGAAGGCCTGCGGGGTGAGCAGCACGGACGGGTAGCCGGCGTAGACGGGCGCCGCGACGCTCAGCACGAGGCCCATGTCGTGGAAGAGCGGCAGCCAGCCCACCGCGGTGCTCAGGCCCGGCGCGGCGCCGACCGCGGTGACGGCCTGCCGGGCGTTGGCGACGACGTTCGCGTGCGTCACCATCACCCCGGCCGGGCTGCGCGTCGACCCCGACGTGTACTGGAGGTACGCCACGTCGTCCGGCGCGGGCCGTGGCAGCGGCCGCCCGGTCGGCGCCACGTCCAGGGCGTCGACGGCGAGCACCGGAAGACGCTCGCCGCGCGCCCGGGTGAACGACTCGACGTCCTCCCGCGACGCCGAGTCCGTGAGCACGCACGCCGGTTCGCAGTCGCTCAGCACGGACGCCAACCGGCCCGCGTGGCCCGGCAGATCGGGCCAGAACAGCGGGACCGCGATCACCCGCGCGTACAGGCAGCCGAGGAAGGCCGCCGCGTAGTCGAGGCCCTGCGGCAGCAGCAGCGCCGCCCGGTCGCCGGGCGCCGCGGTGCGCGCGAGCCGTTCGGCGACCGCGCGGGCCCGCGCGTCGAGCGCCCGCCAGCCGAGCGTGCGGTGCAGCCCGGGCGAGTCCGGATCCGGGAAGTCGACCTGCGTGAAGGCCCGTTGGTGCGCGTGCTCCGTGGCCCAGTGCCGCAGCCGGTCGGTCAGCAGCGGCGCGCTGTCGGGCGACGTCCCGTACGGCTTGTCGTCCGGTGTCTCGTGAGGTGTCTCGTGCGACATGACGGCTCCAAGGGGGTGGCGGATGCCCCAGGTTCCGCCGGGGTGCGAGGGCGGAGAAAGACGAGCCGCTGACAGTTGGTCCGATCCGAACTGTCAAACCGGTGACAACACGCGGCGGCGGATTCGGTGTCCCGCAGAGCAGTGGGCGCACCGCTCCCACACCCAGAATCCGCAGGGAGAGGCGCCAAAGAGGCGCCACTTGAGCCGAGGAGAAGGAGGTCCTGGATGCGTCGGGGAAGGCTGACGGCCCTGCTGGTGCTGCTGTCCCTGTCGGGCTTCCTGACCACGCTCGACAACACCGTCATCAACGTCGCCCTGCCCACGGTGCAGGACGAACTCGGCCTGGACGTCGCCGATCTGGAGTGGGTCGCCACCAGCTACGTGCTGTCCTTCGGGGCGCTGCTGCTCGCGGGCGGGCGCCTCACCGACCTCGTGGGGCGGCGGCCCGTGCTCGCCGTCGGACTGGCCGTGTTCACGGTCTCGTCCGGCGCGGCCGCCCTCGCCGACTCCGGCACCACGCTCGTCGCGGCGCGCGCCGTGCAGGGGACGGGCGCCGCGCTCGTCATCCCGGCCTCGCTCGCCGTCGTCGCGGCCGACCTGCCGGCCCGGCGCCGCGCCACCGCCGTCGGCCTGTGGACCGCGTCGCTCGCCGTCGCGCTCGCGCTCGGACCCGTCATCGGCGGCTTCGTCACCGAACACTGGGGCTGGAGCTGGGTGTTCCTGCTCAACGTGCCGTTCGGGGCCCTCGCCCTGCTGCTCGTCCCGGCCGTGCCGGGCGCGGAGCGGGAACGGTCGGGCGGGCTCGCGGGGCTGCTCGACCTGCCGGGCGTCGTCCTGTCCGCGCTGGCCCTGTTCCTCCTCACGTACGCGCTCGTGACGGGCGGCGAACACACCTTCAGCACGCCGCCCGTGCCGCTGTTCCTGTGCCTTTCGGGCGCGGCGGGGCTCGCCTTCCTCGTCGTCGAGGCACGCACGTTCCTGCCGCTGGTGGATCTGCGGATGCTGCGCGACCGGTTCCTCGTCGGCGGCGTCGCCGCGCAGGTGCTGTGGGGCATCGGCGTCAACGGCGTGTTCTTCTTCACCGCGCTCTACCTCCAGCACGTCCTCGGGTTCTCGCCGGTGAAGGCGGGACTCGCGTTCCTGCCGCTGGCCGGGGCGCTGCTCCTGTGCACGCCGCTGGCCGAGCGCGCGGCCCGACTGCTCGGCGCCCACCGCTCCATCGCGGCCGGACTCGCGCTGGTCGCGGTGGGCCTGCTGTGGGTCTCGGGCACCGGGCTGCACGCCTCGTACGCCGATCTGCAGCCGGGACTCGTCCTCATCGGTGTCGGCTCGTCGCTGACCACCCCGCTGACCGTAAGGTCGGTGGCGGGCGTGCGCGCGACGCGGACCGGGATGGCCTCGGGCCTGGTCAGCGCGGCCCGCGAGATCAGCGGGGTGTTCGGCGTCGTCCTGATCGGTGTCGTCCTCACCCGCACCGAACGCGACGCGCTGCGCGACGGGGTCGACCCCCGCACCGCCTTCCTCGACGGCTACGACACGGGGCTGCAACTGGCCGCCGGATGTGTCCTGCTGGGGGCGGTCGTCACGCTGGTCGCGCTGCGCCGGCCGGGGCGGCACCGGGGGCGGCCGGGGTGACGCGTCTGTGCGGTGGGCGGCCGCTCACGCCGATCGCATCTCCCCGCCCTGTGCACCGGCACGGCCCAGCAGCGTGACGAACTCGTCCGGTCCACGCACGGCGAGCCGCCCCGTACGCAGCCACCCGCCCGCCAACAGGCCGGGGGCGTCGCCCAGTTGTGGACCGCGCAGCAGCAACTCGCCCGCGTGGCCCGGCAGTGCGTCCACCTCCGGTATCCCCTCCACCGCGATCCGCACCTCCGTGCCGGGCAGCGCGAGCCCCGCCGTGCCGGGGCGGGCGTCCGCCGACAGCGGGTTGGCGAGGGCGACTCCGGCCGCGGCGGTCGGCCCGTACGCCTCGACGACGCGGGCGTCCAGTGCCGCGCGCGCCCGGTCACCCGTAGCGGCGTCCAGCGGCGCGGTGACGACCGTACGGACCGTGGCCAGCGCCTCCCGTTCATGGGCGGGCCGCTCCAGCAGGCCGCGCAGGGCGGCGGGCTCCGCCACGAGCAGGGTGGGGGCGCGGCGCCGCGCGGTCCGCAGCACCGCCAGCGGTTCGGGGTCCGGCGGCGCGAGCACGGTGCGCGATCCGGCGAGGAGCGGGGCGACCACCGTGAGGACGAGCCCCGGGGCGCGGTGCACCGGCACCAGCGACAGGACGCGCTCGGGCCGCCGTGACTCCCGCTGCCGGCGGCCGAGTTGCCGCGCCGCCGCGACGAGGTTGCGGTGCCGGAGCCCGGTCGGTGTGCCGTCGCGCCCGCGCAGGACCACCGCGAGATCGTCGGGGGAGGGGCCCGCGGGGAGCGGAACGGGTGCGCGCCGGGCGTCGAGGGCGCGGTAGTCGACGCACCCGGCGGCCGGGCCGACCTGCGCGGCGTCCCCGCGCACGTCCACCGTCACCACCGCCCGGAGCGCCGGGAAGCGCCACGCCCCGGCGGCCTCGTCCGCCGCCTCGTGCGGCACGACGACGACCGCGGCCGTCGTGTCCACCCGGCGCAGGCCGGCCGGATCCAGCGGCACCACCACCGCCCCGAGCCGCCACACCGCATGGCACAGCACCACCGACTCCGGGCAGTCCGGAAGGAGCAGCGCCACCCGGTCCCCGCGCCGCACGCCGACCTCGGCGAGCCCCGCCGCGACCCGGAGCGCGGCGCGGCGCAGCGCCCGGAACCCGGTGCGCCGCCGCCCCGGCCCGACCAGCGCCGTGCGCGCCCCGTGGCGGCGGGCCGCCTCGTCGAGCAGGGCGGGCAGCGCGAGGGGCGGCACCATCAGGCCACGCGCCGGTGACAACAGGTCCGTCATGACTGGATCGTGGCGCACCGCACACCGTGGCCACTTGTGCCCCTTCGCGCAGGACCTGGCCGCGCGTTGTCACCGCGGTGACAAGGCTCACGCCGCTTTCTGTGCGCCTTCTACGGGGCGCCACAACAACCCCGCAGTATCGTCACCGCACCCTGACGGACCTGCGTACGGAGGGAGCGCGCATGTGGGAAGCGGCTCACGACACCCGCGAACGGCCGGTGAACGGCGCACCGTTCAGGAACTTCCCCGCCGAACTCAACGAGCAGTTACGGCCGTTCCTCGGTGATCTGACCGAGGAGGTCGTGCGGGCGATCAGGACCGAGATCGCCGAGTACGCGCGGCCCATGGACGACACGTACATGCACGTCGTGCACCGCGGCGTCGAGCAGGCCCTCGAAGGCTTCCTCGCCCGCGTCGCCGACTCCCAGAGCGACTGGGAGGACGTCAAGGCGACGTACCAGCGGATCGGCAGGGGAGAGGCCGACGAGGGGCGCAGCCTCGACTCCTTCCAGGCGGCGCTGCGGCTCGGCGCCCGCGTCACCTGGCGGCGCGTCACCGACCTCGTGCAGGCCGACCGGCTCCCGCCGCACGTCCTCGTCGCGTTCGGCGAGGCGATGTTCCTGCACCTCGACGAGATGGCGGCCGCCACGACGGCCGGCTACACCGAGGCACGACTGCACACGGCGGGCGAACTCCAGCAGCGGCGCAGCCGCCTCATCGACCTGCTCACCGCCGACCCGCCGGTCTCCCCGGAGGCCGTCGCGGACCTCGCGCACACCGCGCAGTGGCCGGTGCCGCGCGAGATCGCCGTCGTCGTCACCGACGACCAGGGGACGGGGGAGGGGAGCCGGCCCATCGTGCCGCCCGAGTTCCTCGCCCGCTTCGACGGGCAGCCGGGCATCATCGTCGTCCCCGACCCCGAGGGGCCCGGCCGGGAGCGGGCCATCGCGGGGGCGCTGCGCGGACTGCGCGCCGCGCTCGGGCCGACCGTCGCGCTCGACGCGGGCGCCCGCTCGCTGCGCTGGGCCCGCGACGCCCTGGACCTGGCGCGCCGCGGCACCCTGCCGCGCGGCGGGCTCGTGCGCTGCACCGACCACCTGTCGACGCTGCTGCTCTTCCGCGACGAGGACCTGGTCGCCGAGCTGGCCCGGCGCCACCTCGGCCCCCTCGACACCATCCGCCCGCCGCACCGCGAGCGCCTCGCCGAGACCCTGCTGTGCTGGCTGAGCTGCGCCCGCAACGCCAGCGAGGTCGCGCAGCGGCTCGCCGTGCACCCGCAGACCGTGCGCTACCGCCTGCGCCAGCTGGAAGAGGTCTTCGGCGAGAGCCTGCGGGACCCGGCCGCCCAGTTCGAGATGCAGCTGGCGCTGCGCGCGATGCACCTGCGCCGCCCGGGCCCGGAGTGACGCCGCCCGGCGGCTCGGAGCGACGCCTCCCCCTTGCCGTCCGCCGGATCGCGCCCCGGCCCCGCCGCGCCTAGCGTGTACCCATACCTGCCGGGCGGCGTCGTGCCCGGCGATTGACGGAAGGGTGTCGCGCCATGTCCGCTCGTCCTGAAGGCGCGCCCGTCTGGGCCGACGCCATGTTCCCCGACCTGGAGGCCGCGAAGGCCTTCTACGCAGAGCTGTTCGGCTGGACCTACGACGAGGGAAGCCCCGAGTTCGGCAACTACACGCAGGCCAGGACGCCCGACGGCAAGCACGTCGCGGCGCTCGTGCCGCAGATGCCCGGCGCCGAGGGCACACACCCGGCCTGGAACCTGTACCTCGCCACGGAGGACATCGCGTCGGTCGCCGAGCGGATCAGGGACGCGGGCGGCAGCCTGATGATGGACCCGATGCAGGTCGCGTCGTTCGGCACGATGGTCACCGCGCAGGACCCCGCGGGCGTCGTCTTCAGCGTCTGGCAGCCCGACACCCACGAGGGCTTCGAGAAGGTCAACGAGCCGGGCGCGTTCTGCTGGGCCGAGGTCAACACCCGCAACGCCGCGCGGACCGACTCCTTCTTCCCGACCGTCTTCGACTACGACGTGCAGAAGATGGTCGACGAGCACATCGACTTCAACGTCTGGAAGCTGGGCGGCGAACCGGTGCTCGGCCGCATGCAGATGACGGACGACTTCCCCGCCGACGTCCCCTCGCACATCAACGTGTACTTCGTCGTCGAGGACTGCGACGCGGCCGTCGCCACCGTCCAACGCCTCGGCGGAAAGCTGTACTTCGGGCCGATGGACAGCCCCTTCGGCCGGTTCGCGACGGTCGGGGACCCGCAGGGCGCGGCGTTCTCCGTCATCGACGTGTCCGCCGCCAAGGGCGAGATGCCGGAGATGGGCTGACGGACCGGGTCAGTCGCCTGCCGGAAGGTCGAACCCCAGCTCCTGCGCGGCGAGCCGGGGTGTCGGCTGCGCCCACCGCTCCACGGCCGCGGCGCTCTGCGTGGACGACAGGGACCGCAGCTCGGCGCGGTCCAGGTAGAGCGTGCCGTTCAAGTGGTCCGTCTCGTGCTGCACGATCCGCGCCGGCCAGCCCGCGAACTCCTCGTCCACCGCGCGCCCCCGCTCGTCGAGGGCGCGCAGCCGTACGCGCGCGTGCCGGGCGACGACGGCCTGGTAGCCCGGCACGCTCAGGCACCCTTCGTAGAACGCCGCCCGGTCCTTGCCCACCCCGTCGTACGACGGGTTCACCAGCACCCGGAACGGCTGCGGCAGCCGGCCGCGGGCGGCCCGCACCTCCTCGCTCACGGCCGCCGCGTCCTCGATGACGGCGAGCCGCAGCGGCACCCCGATCTGCGGCGCGGCGAGCCCCACGCCGGGCGCCGCGTGCATGCTCCGGCGCATCGCGGCGATCAGCCGGTCGAGCAGTGCGTCCGACAGCTGCCCGTCGACGGGCTCGGCGGGGCGGCGAAGGACCGGGTCGCCCGCGGCGACGATCGGCAGCGGTCCCTCGGCGGCGAGCAGGGACTCGACGTGATCACTCAGTGACGTGAACGGCATCGGGCCAGGATGCCAAGCGTGATCACGCGGGCGGCGTGCGGGGGCCGGGAATGCGACGGCGCCCGCGACGGTTCTGATCTTCTGGTCGTCTCGAACGGATGGGGCGGCAGTGGCACAGGAGAAGGTTCGAAGGTTCCGACGGATGACGCAGACGCAGCCGAAGACGTACGCAGCGCACGAGGCCACCGCGGGCCCCGCGACCGGGCTCGACGGCGGGTTCCACCCCCTCGACCACCCCGCGTACGCCGCGCTCACCGGCCCGCACGCGCACTTCGCCGAGTACAGCGGCCGGGCCCTGCGCTACCCGACCGACGTCACGCCGTGGACCGCGCTGCCCCCGCACCCCGAACCCGCGGACTGGGCGGGCCTCGCCGCCTTCGCCGCGCCGGACGGCCTCCTGCCGCTGCTGGGCACCGACGTCGAGCTGCCGGACGGCTGGGAGACGACGGTGGACCACGCGGGCGTGCGCATGGTCGGCGACGCGGTGGACGCGGCCCCGGACCCCGAGGCCGTTCCGCTGACCGCCGCCGACGTGCCGGAGATGCTCCACCTGGTGGCCCGCACGCAGCCCGGCCCGTTCACGCCCCGCACCATCGAGCTCGGCACGTACCTGGGGATCCGCCGGGGCGGCGCGCTCGTCGCCATGGCGGGCGAGCGACTGCACCTGCCCGGATACACCGAGGTCAGCGCCGTGTGCACCGACCCGGACCACCGCGGCAAGGGCCTCGCGGGACGCCTGGTGAAGGCCGTCGCGGCCGTCGTCCAGGAGCGCGGCGAGACCCCCTTCCTGCACACCGGCGAGGCCAACACGAGCGCGATCCGGTTGTACGATTCCCTGGGCTTCCGGCTGCGCAACACGACCCGCTTCCGGACGGTGCGCGCGCCGCGGTAGCGCGTTCCGGGGCTAGGGCTCCTCCTGCGCAGCGTGGTTGTAGCGCACGAGGTAGTCCGCGAACCGCTCCAGGTCCTCCTCCGGCCAGTCCGCGAGGCGGTCGCCGAAGATCTGCCGTCGGTTGACGGTCACCTGGCGCAGGACGTCGGCGCCGGCCTCGGTCGGCTGCAGGACCTGCACCCGGTGGTCGTCGGGGTCGACCCGCCGGATCACCAGGCCGGCCCGCTGGAGGGCGGCCACCTGGCGGCTGACCGTCGACTTGTCGAGGGCGTAGTGCGCCGCCAGGTCGGTGGCACGGCAGCCGCCCCGCTCGTCGAGGTGGGCGAGCAGCGAGTACGAGACGAGCGAGAGCTCCGGATGCATCCGCGCGGCGGTGGCCCGCGCGCGCCGGGCGAACGAGGTCAACTCGCGCTGGATGGTCTCCACGGCCGCCTCGCGGTCGGCCGGGCTGTCTGGCTGTGCCACGGCGGTTCCTTTCCGGGTGCTCGTTGCACTCTACAACCCAGCATGGCCGGGCAACCCGGTGTGTCCGGCCCCGTGCGCAACGTGGCGTGCGTCTCTTATGCAACTTGTTGCAAAAGCGGTGCGGTGTCCTCTACAACTGACTCGACCGTTCACCGCTCCTGGAGGGCCCCATGAGCCGCTACCCGCACCTGCTCGCCCCGCTCGACCTCGGATTCACGACGCTCCCGAACCGCGTTCTGATGGGCTCGATGCACGTGGGCCTGGAGGAGGCGCCGAACGGGTTCGCGCGCATGGCCGAGTTCTACGCGACCCGCGCCCGCGGCGGCGTCGGCCTCATGGTCACCGGCGGTATCGCGCCCAACGCCGAGGGCTGTTCCTTCGAGGGCGGCGCCAAGATGACCACCGAGGCGGAGGCCGCGCAGCACCGCGAGGTCACCGACGCCGTGCACGCGGCGGGCGGCAGGATCGCCATGCAGATCCTGCACTTCGGCCGGTACGCGCACCACGCGGGCCTCGTCGCGCCGAGCGCCGTGCAGGCGCCGATCAGCGCCCACGTCCCGCGCGCCCTCACCGACGACGAGGTCGAGCGGACCATCGAGGACTACGCGCGCGCCGCCGAGCTCGCCAAGTCCGCCGGGTACGACGGCGTCGAGGTGATGGGCTCCGAGGGCTACCTCATCAACGAGTTCATCGTCTCCGCCACCAACCACCGCGAGGACCGCTGGGGCGGTTCCTACGAAAACCGGATCCGCTTCGCCGTCGAGATCGTGCGGCGCGTGCGCGAGCGGGTCGGCCCCGACTTCATCCTCATCTACCGCCTGTCCATGCTGGACCTCGTCCCCGGCGGATCGACCCTCGACGAGGTCGTGCACCTCGCCAAGGAGATCGAGGCGGCCGGCGCCACCATCATCAACACCGGGATCGGCTGGCACGAGGCCCGCATCCCCACCATCGCCACCTCCGTGCCGCGCGGCGCCTACACCTTCGTCACCAAGAAGGTCATGGGCGAGGTGAACGTCCCGCTGGTCACCACCAACCGGATCAACACCCCGGAACTCGCCGAGGAACTGCTCGCCGACGGCGCCGCCGACATGGTCTCCATGGCCCGCCCGATGCTCGCCGACCCGGAGTTCGTGAACAAGGCCGCCGCCGACCGCTCCGACACCATCAACACCTGCATCGGCTGCAACCAGGCCTGCCTCGACCACATCTTCAGCCTCCAGATCACCTCCTGCCTCGTGAACCCGCGCGCCTGCCACGAGACCGAACTCGTCCTGGCGCCCACCCGGTTCAAGAAGCGCGTCGCCGTCGTCGGCGCGGGCCCCGCCGGACTCGCCTGCGCCGTCAGCGCCGCCGAGCGCGGCCACGACGTGACGCTGTTCGACGCCGCCGCCGAGGTCGGTGGGCAGCTCAACGTCGCCCGCCAGGTCCCCGGCAAGGAGGAGTTCGACGAGACGCTGCGCTACTTCCGCACCCAGCTCGAACTGCACGACGTCACCGTCAAGCTGGAGACCCGCGTCGCCGCCGACGACCTCAACTCCTACGACGAGGTCGTCGTCGCCACCGGCGTCACCCCGCGCACCCCGGCGATCGACGGCGTCGACCACCCCAGCGTCGTCAGCTACCTCGACGTCCTGCGCGACAAGGCGCCCGTCGGTGAGCGCGTCGCCGTCATCGGCGCGGGCGGCATCGGCTTCGACGTCGCCGAATACCTCACCGACGGCGGCGAGAAGGCGAGCCTCGATGCGGCCACCTACTTCCGCCAGTGGGGCGTCGACATGGACTACGGCGACCGCGGCGGCCTCGCCAAGCCGGAGCGGCCCACCCCGCCGCGCCAGGTGCACCTCGTCCAGCGCAAGGCCACCAAGGTCGGCGCGGGCCTCGGCAAGACCACCGGCTGGATCCACCGCACCGAACTGCGCCACCGCGGCGTCACCATGATCCCCGGAGCCACCTACGACCTCATCGACGACGCGGGCCTGCACATCACGGTCGAGGGCGAGCAGGACCTCATCCCCGTCGACACCGTCGTCCTGTGCGCGGGCCAGGAACCGCACCGCTCGCTGTACGACGACCTCGTGGCCGCCGGACGTACCCCGCACCTCATCGGCGGCGCCGACGTCGCGGCCGAGCTCGACGCCAAGCGCGCCATCAAGCAGGGCACCGAGGTCGCCGCGGCCCTGTAGAGACCGGGGAGCCACGTGGCCGGGCCCGCCGGACACGTGGCTCCCCTTCACCGACTTCACCGACGGGAACTCGCCTACCCTTACGCCATGTCACTCCCGCACGCGATCCTCACGGCGCTCCTGGAGAAGCCGTCGTCGGGCCTCGAACTGACCCGCAGGTTCGACAAGTCCATCGGCTACTTCTGGTCGGCCACGCACCAGCAGATCTACCGGGAGCTCGGCAAACTCGAACGCGAGGGACTGATCCGCGAGCTGCCCACCGAGGCACCCGCGCGCGGCAAGAAGAAGGAGTACGAGGTTCTGCCGCAGGGTCGCGCGGAACTGGCCCGCTGGACCGCCACCCCGCACGACCCCAAGCCGATGCGCGACCCGCTGCCGCTGCGGCTGCGCTCGGCCGCGGTGGTCGGCACGGACGGCATCACCGAGGATCTGCGGCGCCATCTCGCCCTGCACCGCGAGCAGTTGGCGACGTACCAGGACATCGAGAAGCGGGACTTCCCGCCGGAGAAGAACAGCGAGGCGGACCGCCTGCAGCACGCGGTGCTGCGGGCGGGCATCGACCTCGAACAGTTCTGGGTGGACTGGCTGGAGCGCACCATCGCCGAGCTGGACTGAGGAGCCTCAGCCCCGATCGGCCGTGGCCCCCGTGACCACGCTCCGCTCCGCCGAGAAGGCGCCCCACGTCCCGTCCGGCAGCTGCGCGCGCAGCTTCACCCGGTGCTCCACCCCCGCCTTCTTGCCGATGTAGAAGCTGTACGTCGACGATCCGGCCGGCGCGCTCTCGCCCCACACCACCGTCGTCGCCTGCCGACCGTCCAGGAACACCTGGTACGCCGGGACCTCGCCGCCGGTCCGCGGCGGTGTCCACTTCAGGTCGAGGTAGTACGCGCCGCCGGAGCGCCGTGTCACCGCCTGGAACTCCGAGGGGGAGGTGCCGGGGCCCTCCGCGGCCCTGCCCTTCGCGGTCGTCAGGCGGAGCGTCCCGCTGGCGGCCGAGGTGTTGTCGGCGGCGTCGCGGGCCCGCACGCTGAACGCGTACGCGGTGCCGGGCCGCAGCCCCGTGAGGAGCGCCCGCGTCTCCTTGCCGTCGACACTGTGGATCTTCGTGCCGCCCTGATAGATGTCGTACGAGGCGACACCCTTGTCGTCCTTCGCCCTGTGCCACGCCAGCGACACGGCCCGGCTCCCGGCCGCCTCGCCGCGCAGCCCGGTCGGCCGGCTCGGCGCGGCGCGGTCCGCCTTCTCGGCGGCCGGGGTGGTGGCGCTGACGCGGGTGCTCGCGGGGCCGAGGGAGCCGTCCGTGCCGCGGGCGCGCACCGTGAACACGTAACGGGTCTTCGGGGCGAGCCCGGTGACGTCGACCATGTGCCGCTCGGCGGACAGCCGCTCGACCCGCTTGCCGCCGCGGTACACCTCGTACCCCTTGAGCTGCGCCGTGCTCGTGGGCCGGTTCCACATGACGTGCACGGAGGTGGCGGTCCCGGCCTGCGCGGTGACGCCGACCGGCGCCGACAAAGCGGGACCCTCGGCCTTCGCGCTGTCGGAGAGGAGGCCGCAGGAGGCGAGCCCGGTCACGAGCGCGGCGGCGCAGGCCGCGCGGGCGAGCAGGGTGCGTGGAGGCAGGCGTCGCACGGAGGGCCTTCCGTTCGAGCGGATTGGTACAGACCTGTATGGCACGGGAGGCGGGCTTTCCTCAAGGGGTTCGCGCCAACAGGTCTGTACCAGGTCCGCACAACGGTCCGGTGCGGCCGTTCAGTTGCCGCTCATTCCTTGCGGTACGTGTACGCCTCCGAGGCCGCCGCGGCGACCGCGTCCAGGTCCGCCCCCGTGGAGGCGGTCACGACCGCGGCGATCGCGCCCTCCACGAAGGGGGCGTCCACGAGCCGGGTGGCGTCCGGGAGTTCGTCGCCCTCGGCCAGCAGTGCCTTCACGGTCAGCACGGCGCTGCCGAGGTCGACGAGGACCGCGACCCCGGCGCCCCGGTCGACCTGCGCGGCGGCGGCCGAGATCAGCTCGGAGCTGGTGCCGAGACCGCCGTCCTCGGTGCCGCCCGCCGCCGCGACGGGCGCGGTGTCCCCGCCACCGGAGAGCCCGGCCGCGAGCCGCGCCACGGATTCGGCGACGTCCTTGCTGTGCGAGACCAGCACGATGCCGACGGGCTTGTCGGCGGCGCTCACGACGCGCCTCCCGCGGCCTCGGCCAGCGCGGCGATCAGCAGCGCCGACGACGTGGCCCCCGGGTCCTGGTGCCCGATGCTCCGCTCGCCCAGATAGCTGGCCCGCCCCTTGCGGGCCTGGAGCGGGATGGTCGCCTCGGCCCCGTGCTCGGCCGCCGACCGCGCCGCCGCGAAGTCCCCTTCGCCGAGCGCCTCCACCGCCGGCACGAGGGCGTCCAGCATCGTCTTGTCGCCGGGCGCGGCCCCGCCGAGCGCGGCAACGGCGTCGACCCCGGCCTTCAGCGCCGCGGCGAAGTCCGCCTCGCTCACCTCGGAGGCATCACCCAGCGCCTTGCCGGTGCGGCGCAGCAGCGTCCCGTACAGCGGCCCCGAAGCGCCGCCCACCGTCGAGATCAACTGCCGTCCCGCCCCGGTCAGTACGGCCCCCGGAGTGTCCGGCGCGTCCTTGTCGAGGGTGGCGCGCACGGCGTTGAAACCGCGCTGCAGATTGCTGCCGTGGTCCGCGTCGCCGATCGGTGAGTCGAGTTCGGTGAGCCGGTCGGCCTCGCGGTCCACGGCCGCCGCGGCCGCCGTCAGCCAGCGCCGGAAGAAGTCGGCGTCGAGCACGTGATCTCCTTGCTGTTCAGGTTCGTTGACGTGGTGGGGTGGGGGAGCGGGGTCGTCACATGCCCCAGCGCAGCCCGGCCGTGCTGACCGGCGCGTCCCACAGGCGCAGCAGTTCCTCGTCGACCTGGCAGAGCGTGACGGAGGCGCCGGCCATGTCGAGCGAGGTGACGTAGTTGCCGACGAGCGTGCGGGCGACGGGGACACCGCGCTCGCCCAGCACCCGCTGGACCTCGGCGTTGAACCCGTAGAGCTCCAGGAGCGGAGTGGCGCCCATGCCGTTGACCAGCACCAGCACGGGGCTGCTGGGGTTGAGGTCCTCAAGGACGGCGTTCACGGCGAAGTCCGCGATCTCCCCGGAGGTCATCATGGCGCGCCGCTCGCGGCCCGGCTCGCCGTGGATCCCGATCCCCAACTCCAGCTCACCGGCCGGGAGGTCGAAGGTCGGGGTGCCCTTGGCCGGGGTGCTGCACGGGCTCAGGGCGACGCCGAAGCTCCGCGCGTTCTCATTGACCTGCCGGGCGACCGCCTCGACCCGCTCCAGCGGCTGTCCCTCCTCGGCCGCGGCCCCGGCGATCTTCTCGACGAAGAGCGTCGCTCCGGTGCCGCGTCGCCCGGCGGTGTAGAGGGAGTCGGTCACGGCGACATCGTCGTTGACGAGAACCTTGGCGACCGATACGCCCTCGTCCTCGGCGAGTTCGGCGGCCATGTCGAAGTTCAGCACGTCACCCGTGTAGTTCTTCACGATGAACAGCACACCGGCGCCGCTGTCCACCGCGGCGGCGGCCCGCACCATCTGGTCCGGCACGGGCGACGTGAACACCTCACCGGGACACGCCGCGTCGAGCATGCCGGGCCCGACGAACCCGCCGTGCAGGGGCTCGTGCCCGGCCCCGCCGCCCGACACCAACGCCACCTTCCCGGCCACCGGCGCGTCCCGCCGCACGACCACCCGGTTCTCGACGTCCACGGTCAGCTCGGGGTGGGCGGCGGCCATACCGCGCAGCGCGTCGGCGACGACGGTCTCGGCTACGTTGATGAGCATTTTCACTGGTACCTCCGGGTGGCGTTGGCAGGTGGCGCGATGGCCTGCGTTTTGCCTGGTCAAGTTAGTTTTCCGCGGTTCTGGATCTTGGCGGTCTGCGGCGGTCTGCGGCGGTCTGCGGCGGTCGACGGCGGTGGTGGGCGGGGCTGAGACTCACTCGATGCTGAATTTATTGACGGCTCGTCAGGTTCCTGGGGTCGACGTTTGCTGTTCCATTGCCAGTATCGATGGAGCTGCCGGGTTGGGCATCCGTTGCGACCTGAACGGTGCGCCGCTGCGACTGGGTGAACGGCCTGCCGGCCGTTCCCGCCGGGTCGTGGCCGACCACGGGTTCGCGCGGATCGGCATCTGCATTGGAGACCACTGCGCCGACGTCTACGTCGACCAGTCCCCTGGGGGGCGACGCCGGTTCTGCTCGGTGACCTGCCAGAACCGGACCCGCGTCGCGGCGTTCCGTAGCCGGAAGGCGGCTGCCGCGGGATGAGCCATTGAAGGCCGACGCTGCCGATCAGTCGCGTGTGTGTGAGGTTGACAGCGCCGACATCACTGACGGTGCCCGCTCCGCGATGGACGATCCTCAGTTCGCCGGCGTTCCAGGCTCGGAGGCGGGCTGGGCTTGTCCCGTAAATGATCTTTGACATGTTCGGGGTGTGACTGGCTGCTGTCGGACCCGCCGACTATCCGGCGAGGTTGAGGTTGTGCGAGCGGTTGTGCTCTCGCTTCCAGCCGGGCAACTCCTCGCCCGGGGTCGGCGGTGGGGCATGAGCAGTCCTGTGCCGGGATAGCCGCCGTCGGCACTCGTCAGGGGCTTGCCTCTCTGCGCTCGCTGTTTTCCTCGACAGAGCCCGCTCTGGATCGCGACGCCCTGCGTCGCTGTGACCGAGACGTAGAAGTAGGAGTGCGGGACGCTGGTTGAGTGCGCGGCCGCCAATGACGACCGCGCACTCCTGTTATGTCATTTCGGTTGCCTTCTTCGAATGTTGCCGACGAAGAGATGGGCGGCTCCGAAGATGCACAGCGTCAGTACGAGGAGGACCCAACCTCCTGAGTTGCCCGAGGCGATGAGGAACGCGGACAGTAGTACACCCGCCGCCGCGAAGACCGTGGTGAAGAGCATCCATCGTTTCACGGCCGCACGCTGCTCGACCGACCATCCGACATTGGGCATTGCGGCAACCCTTTCCTGAACGGGGAAGTGGGCAATCCCCTGTCGTTTGGCGGCTCTCAGTCGCCGATGACTGCGTTCGAAGCGATCTGCCCCACGCTCAGAGTGCGCGCTTATCACCTTGAGCAAGGTGTGCAATGCCGCCAGCGAGGTCGTCTACCGGGCCCAACGAGTCTCCCAAAGCATCCAGAAATCCGAGGCGCCGAGGGCGTCGGTGAGGTAGTGGTACGCCTTCCCGTTGCGGGTCATGGAGTTCAGAGTGCCCTCGGGTCCGCAGACAAATCCCGTGTCGACAGCGGTAGTTGTCTCGGTCGCCGGGCCGATAGGCCCGGGGTGGTAGTAGGTGTCGCCGAGGCGGTGGCGTTCGCTGGATGCGGTGCGGGTGCCCTCGGAGGTGGAGGCGAAAGAAGACGACGGGGACAGCGAGGCGGTGCAGCGCCCGGTACGGCACGACGGTCTGGGCCTGAACGCCTTCGACGGCGGACGGCACCAGGACCGCGCCGTCGAGGACCGCCATTGAGCGGTCGGCCTCGGTGATGAAGTCGGGTGGCCAGGGGGAGGGCGACGAGAGTGACCATCACGTCGTCGATTGCGAAGATCATGACGGTGGAGCGGATCGTGGTACCCCGTTACCGCTCCAGGGCGACAGTGTCGGTTCGTGTGACAGTCGGGCTCACCCTGGACTGGAACTCGGGCAGCATCGAGGGTGCCGTGAACCGCATCAAGCAGATCAAGAGGCAGCTCTACGGCCGAGCCGGATTTGAACTGCTCCGCAAAATGATCTTGCATCAGTAGCTTGCGCGACGGTGTCGGTCTGTCGCCGGTCGGCACGTGAGAGGTCAGACTTCGGTCGTCCAGGTCCCGACAGGGTGCTCACTCGGGGGCAGCCACAACTGAGGTTGGGAGTCCCGATGCCTCGCCTCAGCTCGTTCTTCCCAGTGAAAGCGGTCATCCGCGTCGGGCCACACGGCTTGCAGCACAGGGAAAGGAGGTCGCCGGTAGAACCCGATGGCCCGCCCGAAGAAGGTCCGGTACCAGCGGAGATCGACCTGTCTGAGCGCGACTTGCTGACCGTCGACGATGTCGGCATGGCTCTGACCGTCAGCCAGTACAGCGCCGGCGGCGGATTTCGCTCCGAGCCTGTTGAGCATGCGGTGCATGTCATGGATATCGAGTCCGAACATGGCGAGCTCAGGTGCGCCGTGAGTGTGTGGCAGGCCGATCGTGTAGGCGAATCCGGGACCGATCTCGTCCTCGGGAACCATCACGACGTGCCATCCGTGCCGCTGCACGTTCTCGATGATCGTCAGATCCATGCGGTCCGCTTCGTCCCGGTCGCCGTAGTCATGGCAGAGGACGCAGCGGCATTGGAACGGATCAGCAGTCATACGCGGAGGCTACGAGGAGAGTGCTCGAGCCGGACAGCCGGGTTCGTGACCACCCTCTCAATCGAACGATACTGTCACCCTCTGTGACCGGCCCCCAGGATCTGTGCCGGAACCGACGGGCAGCAACGCTTGTCGGTGAGTTCGAGCAACGGCCGGGTGGGTGCGGCGTCGTCAGCGAGGGAGGCCGACCGCTCGGGAGATGACCGTGTCGAAGGCGCGGTCGGGCAGGATGCGGCGCAGGGCGATGAGAGGGCGGGCGCCGAAGCCTTTGGCGTAGCGGGGCTTGGGGCGGCGGGCGGTGACGGCCTTGCCGATGGCGTCCGCGATGACGGAGGGCGGGGAGTTGCGCTTGGCGTTGGCCTCGGAGCGCAGGGACGAGGCGACGGCGTTGGCCTGGGCGGCGTAGGCGCCGTCGGCGGAGGACTTCTCCAGCTTGTCGGCGGCGATGGCGCCCCATTCGGTGGCGATGCCGCCGGGTTCGATGACGACGACGTCGATGCCGAAGGGCTTGGCCTCCAGGCGCAGGCAGTCGCTGAGGGCTTCGAGGGCGAACTTGGTGCCGTGGTACCAGCCGCCGAGCGGGGTGTAGATCTTGCCGCCCATGGAGGTGATGTTGACGACGGTGCCGGAGTGCTGGGCGCGCATGTGGGGCAGGGCGAGCTGGGTCAGGCGGAGCGCGCCGAAGACGTTGACCTCGAACTGGTAGCGGGCCTCGTCCAGGGAGACGTCTTCGAGGGCGCCGTAGGAGCCGTAGCCGGCGTTGTTGACGAGCACGTCGATGCGGCCGGTCTCGGCGGTGATCTGGTCGATGCCGGCCTGCATGGAGGCGTCGTCGGTGACGTCCATGGCCAGAGGGCGGATGCCGCGTTCGGCGAGCTTGCCGAGTCGGTCGGTACGGCGGGCGGCGCCGTAGACGGTGTAGCCGAGCTCCTGGAGTTTGAGGGCGGTGGCTTCGCCGATGCCGGAGGAGGCACCGGTGACGAGGGCGGTCTTGGCGGTCTTGGCGGGCATGGCGGGTTCCTCTGCGAGTAAGATGAACTTCGGTTCACTATCTATCGTGAACCTTGGTTCATGTTGTTGCAAGTCGAGAGGGAGGCGAGCCCCGTGCCCCAGGCCAGGGCGCCGCGCGCCGACGCGGTCCGCAACCGGAAGAAGATCCTTGCTGCGGCCGGTGAGCTGATCACCGCCCGCGGGCCCGAGGCCGGGATGGACGAGATCGCCGCTGCGGCGGGCGTGGCGGTCGGCACCCTGTACCGGCACTTCCCCACCAAGACGGACCTGGTCGCGTCCGTCGTCGCCGAATACGTCACGCGGGTGGCCGACGATGCGGAGGCCACCTGCGCGCGGGTGGCTGCCGGTGCCCGCGCGCTGGACGAGCTGACCGCGTTCCTCGGCCGCGTCATCGAGGCGTCGGCGACCGACCGCGCCGTCAAGGCCGCCGCGCAGACCCTGGGAGCCGAGCCCGGCGACCGCGCCGACGAAGACCGCGCCGGGGCGGCCGTCACGGCCCTCATCCGCGCCGGCCAGACCGACGGCGACATCCATCGCGACGTCACCGTCGACGACATTTACCTGCTGTTCTCCACCGCCCCCACCGATCAGCCGCCCGCGGCCCGCGCCCGCTGGCTCACTCTTGTCGCCACGGGCCTGACCACGGCCCGGGAAGCCACGGCGGTCGGATAACGGCCGCCTGCCCGGCTTTGCCGCGGGGGTGGGTGAGCCGGTCGGGGGGCGGTGCCGGTCTGGGCGGCTTCCCGGTCCCTCGCCAGGATCGACGGCACAGCCGTCTCGGGCACCCGTGGGGGCCCGCTCGGCCTCGGCGCCGTTCGTCTGCATCCGTCGGACGCGCGGCGCGCGAAGCTCCACGAAGGTCCACGCCGCGTCGCCGACGACAGCGGCCGGGCCTTTCGTCCTCCCGGTCTGTTCCACCGGGGAACATCCTCCCGCACTGTTTCCCGTACCGGTGAGGAGGAAGGGCGCGGGGGAGGTGTCGGGGGAGCCGCGCCTTCTCCGCGTCCGACTCCTTTCAGGCCCTGCACGGTAAACGTTGAAGCATGCCGCTTCGTGCGGGTGCTGTCCGACGGTGGTATTGACTTGCCAGGAAGCCTTCGGGAGCCTGTGGCGGCGTACTTCCAACGATGTAATCGTGCTCCGCGAGGCTGGAAGGAAAGTGTTCATGAAACGCTTCAGACGCTCCGCTTGGTTCGGCGCCCTGGCGCTGACGGGCGCGCTCGCCGTGCCGTTCGCCGCGCCGTTGTCCATGACCGCCCATGCGCAGGGGGCCTCCGACCTGCGAGCCGAAGGGAACGGGACGCGCGGCGCGATCGGCCTCAAGGGCGCCGATCCCAGCGTGCTGCGCGTCGGCGACACCTACATCGCCGTCAAGTCGGCCGACGGCGGCATCCTCGTACGGCAGGCCTCGTCGCCCGAGGGGCTCGCGTCCGCGCCCGCGAAGAAGGTGTGGTCGGACACCGGCGACCTCGGCGAGGTCTGGGCCCCGGAGATCGTCCGTGACGGCGGCCGCTACTACATCTACTTCGCGGCCGGCCGCAGCGCCGCCCACCGCATGTACGTCATCAGCTCCGCGAGCCCCGACAGCGGCTACACGGCGGAGAAGAAGCTGGCGCTGCCGGACGACAAGTGGGCCATCGACGGCACCCTGTTCACCTTCCAGGGGCAGCGCTGGTTCGTCTGGTCCGGCTGGGCCGGTGACACCAACGTCGAGCAGAACCTCTACATCGCCCGCATGAGCGACCCGACCACGCCGGCGGGCAAGCGGTCCGTCATCTCGCAGCCGCGCGAGAGCTGGGAGCGCGTGGTCGGCGACCCGTACATCAACGAGGCCCCCGAGGCCGTCAAGGATCCCAACGGGCAGCTGCACATCGTCTACTCCGCCAACGGCAGCTGGAGCGACCAGTACTGCCTCGCCGATCTGCGGCTGCGGGCCGGCGGGGACCCCACGTACGTATGGGACTGGTACAAGTCGAACGGCTGTGTCTTCGGCTCCCACCGCGAGACGATGATGTCGGGCTGGGACCCGACGCTGAACGTCGACGGCCCGGGCCATCACACCTTCGTCCTGCGCGACGGCGACATCAACACCAGTCCGCCGGCCGGGAAGAAGTTCCCCTTCATGTTCCACGCGGTGGCCAAGGGGACGCCGTACTCGTGGTCGAACCGGCAGTGGTACACCGGCTCGTTCGCCTGGTGGGGCGACACCACCTATCGGCGGGCCAATGTTCCCGGCGCGGAGACCGACACCGGATGGGGCCTGAAGTTCTTCGAGTGATGTTCCGACACGACAAGGAGACTCCGTGATCACGCGCAGAACGGCCGTCGCGAGCGGTCTCGGCCTGACAGCCTCCCTGTTCCTCGACCGTACGAGCGCCACCGCGGCAACCGCAGGACCCGCCGCGCTTCCCGACGATCTGTCACGGGCGGTCGTGGACAGCACGCTGGCCCGCACTCCCGACCCGGCGGACTTCGGAGCCTGGGGCTATCCGCAGGGACTGTTCCTGCTCGGCGTCCACCGCGTCTACCAGCGGCTGGGGGATCCGTCCTATCTCGACTACATCCAAGGGTGGGTGGACCGCTTCGTCGACGCCGACGGCCACATCGACAACGCCTTCGACACCCTGGACTCGATGCAGCCCGGCAATCTCCTGCTCGCGCTGCACCAGGAGACGGGCGACCCGCGCTACCGCACCGCTGCCGACACCATCAGGCAGCGCTTCACCACCTACCCGCGCATGGCCGACGGTGCCATGTGGCACGGCACCGGGAAGACCAACGAGCTGTGGGCGGACGGCGTCTTCATGGCCCAGCCGTTCCTGCTCCGCCACGGTCTCGCGTACGGCGACGAGCGGTACGCCTTCGACGAGGCCGCCCGCAACCTCACCACCTACTTCACCCACCAGAAGGCCGACAACGGCCTGCTGTACCACGCGTTCGACGCCGACGGGGACGCCCCGTGGCACCCCGATCCGGTCACCGGCACTTCCGGATTCTTCTGGGGCCGGGCCATCGGCTGGACGGCCATGACCCACATCGAAGCCCTGGAACTCCTGCCGCCGGACCATCCGAGCCGCCCCCGACTCGTCGAGAACGTACGCCACCTGGCCCGCGGCTTCGTCCGCCACCAGGACCCCGCCACCGGCCGCTGGTTCCAGGTCGTCGACCGCGGCGACGACGAGCGGAACTGGACCGAGACCTCCGCCTCCGCCATGTACACCCTGATGCTGACCGAGGCGGTGCGGCGGGGCTACGTCCGCGGGGCGCCGTACGAGCGGGCGGCCCGCCGCGGTCTGGAAGGCGTGCTTGCGAAGGTGACGGACGCCGGCGACGGCCGGGTCGACGTGCACGACATCTGCGTCGGAACCAACGTCGGAGACCTGGAGTTCTACTACGACCGCCCCCGCAGGACCAACGACCTGCACGGCCTGGGGGCCCTGATCCTGATGAACGAGCGGCTGAGGCACTGACATGCGCTGACGTGCAGTGACACGTGCAGTGACACGGGCACTGACACGCGCGCCGACACGTGCGTCGTGTCAGGAGGTGCCCGCCGGCCAGTCGAGGAGGCGGGCACCGATCACCGCGGTCTGCAGCGTGTAGCGGTCGGCCGGGACCGCCGGGTCGATGCCGGTGAGCTGGTGGATGCGGGCCAGGCGGTACGTGAGGGCGCGCACGCTCAGCGACAGTTGCCGCGCCGCCTCGGCCGCCACACAGCCGGCGTCGAAGTACGCCATGAGCGTGTCGATCAGGGGCTGGGCGCCGCCCCGCGCCTGGTGCAGCGGCCCCAGCGTGTTGTGGACCAGATCCGTCATGGCCTGCCGGTCGCGGGTGAGGACCGGGTAGACGAGGAGGTCTGCCGAGCGCAGCACCGGGGTGTCGAGGCCGAGGCGCGTGGCCAGATCGAGCGCGCCCAGCGCCTCCTCGTACGACTGGACGACGCCGCCGGGGCCCGACTGCGGGCGGCCGATCGCGACCTGGCCGCCGCCGTCCGCGGCGGCGTAGGCCTGCTTGGCGAAGTAGGTGAGGACCTCGCTCTGGTCGCCGGGGGCGATGCAGACGAGCCGCCCCTCCTTCGTGGTCAGCAGGATGTTCCGGTTGCCGAAGCGGGCGATCACCGCGCGCTCGATCTCGCGCGCGACGGTGTCGCCCTCCTCGTACGCGCCGTCGCCCCGGGCCACCGCTATCGCGTGTTCGCCGGACAGGCGCAGCCCGAAGCGTTCGGCGCGCTCGCCGAGCTTGCCCAGGTCGCTGCGGCCGTAGAGCAGGTCGTCGATGAACTCGCGGCGCGCCGCTTCCTCCCGGCGCATCGTCTGCCGCTGCGCCCGCTCGTAGCCCTCGGCGAACGCGTCGATGGCCTGGGCGCCCGCGGAGACGACCGCGTCGACCGTCACCCTGGTGCCGATGTTGCCGGTGTGCGTACACGCGAGGTGGGCGGCGACCAGGGCGCGCAGCCCGAGTCCGGCCTCCGCGGCGCGCTCGCCCAGCACGCGGCGCGCGTCGAGTTCGTCCCGGTTCAGCCGGCGTCCCGTGGCTGCGGCGTCGGCCACCGTCCGCACGTACCCGTCCAGATACTCGTCGGGGACGCCCTGCTGCGCCGCCATGCCCACCCCCATCGCCGTGCCGTGCTCTCCCCGCACTGTTTAACGTATGCGCAAGCAGGCATCAAAATCGCGTAAAGACTGCCGGGATCCGGAAGGTACGTCAGGTGGTTGCCCATGACAACATTCGGGCAGCACGCGGAACAGGGGAGCCAGGGAGGCCAGTGACATGACATTGTTTCTCGGCCTCGGCATCGCGGGTGTGGTGCTGCTCGTGGCGTCCCTGCTGCTCGACGGGGTGCTGGAGGGGCTTTTCGGCGGGTTCGGGGCCCTGGACGGGGTGTTCGACGGCCTGCTGTCGCTGCCCGTGATCGCGGGCTTCGTGTCGATGCTCGGATTCGGCGGCGCGATCGTGCTCGGCACCACCGGCCTCGGTGCGGGTCCCGCCACCGTCGTCGGCGCGGGGGCGGGTGTCGGTGCCGGCTGGCTGACGTGGAAGCTGACCCGTGCGCTGATGCGGGACCAGACCACGGTGACGCCTCGTGGCGACGACCTGGTCGGCAGCGCCGGCACCGTGGTCACCGCCATCCCGGTCGACGGATACGGCGAGGTGCTGCTGCGGCTCGCGGGCCAGCCGACGAAGTTCTCGGCGAAGAGCGCGACGGCCGTCGGCCGTGGCACCGAGGTGTGGGTGGCGGACATCCTGTCGCCGACCTCGGTCGAGGTCCGCGCCGTCGACCGCTGACGACCCGCCCGACCGCCGACCACCGCCGGACCGTAGACCATCGGACCGTTGACCACCTGCCCGACCGTAGAGCGCCGCTCGACCGTCGAGCACCGCTTTGCCCGAACGACCGCGAGCGCGGCGGCCGCCCGTCGCCCGCGCTCCCACAACCGACTGCCACCCCCGGGAGGCAGAGGGGGAAACCATCATGAGCCCTGTCACCATCGCCGTGGCCGGAGTCGTCGTACTCCTGGTCCTGCTGGCGCTCGTCGTCATCACCCGCTACAAGGTCGCCGGACCCAGCGAGGCGTTCATCGTCACCGGGCGGCGCGGCAAGAAGTCCACCGACCCGGAGACCGGACTCGTCGTCACCGACAACAGCGGCCAGAAGGTCGTGGTCGGCGGCGGTGTCTTCGTCGTCCCGTTCGTGCAGCAGAAGTTCACCCTCGAACTGTCCTCGCGGCACATCCCGGTCGCCGTGCGCGGCGCGGTCACCCTGCGCGGCGTGAAGTCGAACCTCGAGGGCGTCGCGATCGTCAAGGTGGGCGGCACCGAGGACTCGATCCGCGCCGCCGCCCAGCGCTTCCTGATGCAGCAGGACGGCATCGTCGGCTTCACCCAGGAAGTCCTGTCCGGCGCGCTGCGCTCCATCGTCGGCCGCATGTCGGTCGAGGACGTCATCCGGGACCGGGCCGCGTTCGCCGGTCAGGTCGCCGAGGAGGCGGAGGCGTCGCTGTCCGGGCAGGGCCTGGTCCTGGACGCCTTCCAGATCCAGGACATCACCACCGAGGGCTCCTACCTGGAGGACCTCGGCCGTCCCGAGGCCGCCCGCGCCAAGCAGGAGGCCGACATCGCCGAGGCCGTCGCGCGCCGCGCCTCCGAGCAGGCGCGGCTGAAGGCCGAGGAAGAGATCGCCATCGCGCAGCGGACGTTCGCGCTGAAGCAGGCCGAGATCAAGGCGGAGACCGACCAGGCCGCCGCCCAGGCGAACGCGGCGGGCCCGCTGGCCGACGCCGCCCGGCAGCAGGAAGTGCTGACCGAGCAGGAGAAGGTCGCCGAGCGCCAGGCGGCCCTGACCGACCGCGAGCTGGACACGAAGGTCCGCAAGCCCGCCGACGCCGCCCGCTACCAGGCCGAGCAGGAAGCCGAGGCCCGCAGGATCGGCCTCGTCAAGCAGGCCGAGGCGGACGCCGAGCGCTCCCGCCTCACCGGCGAGGGCGAGAAGGCGCACCGTGCCGCGCTCGCGGACGCGGTCCGCCTCGAGGGCGAGTCCGAGGCGGCGGCGATCGGCGCGAAGGGTGCCGCCGAGGCCGAGGCCATGCAGAAGAAGGCGGACGCGTTCGCGCAGTACGGCGACGCGGCGGTGCTGCAGATGCTCGTCGAGGTGCTGCCGCAGGTCGTCGCCAAGGCGTCCGAACCGCTGGGCGCCGTCGACAAGATGACCGTGATCTCCACGGACGGCGCGAGCCAGCTGTCCCGTACGGTCGCCGACAACGTCGCCCAGGGCGTGGAACTCCTCAACTCCACCACGGGAGTCGACCTCGCCGCGATGCTGAAGAACATCACCGGCGGCAAGAGCGCGGGGGTGCCCGCTCCGAAGACCGCGGAGCCGGCCGGCGCCGAATCGTCGAACGGACACATCGAGATCACCGACTGACACCGGGAACTCCGCTCGGCGGCCCGCACGGGGGGCGGGCCGCCGAGCGGCATGGGCCGCCGCACACGGGGATACGATGACGGCGCCGCCGCCGACTGGACGAATGTTCAGTCACGGGACGGACGGAGGGGCCCAGCAGATCGGAGCATCGTGTCCACTCGACCCGCAGGTCACAAGGCCATCATCGAGGCCGCCCGCGAAGAGTTCTCCGAGCAGGGCTACGGCGCCACCTCGATCCGCGACATCGCGGGGCGCGCCGGGGTCAGCCTGTCCGCGCTGTACTACTACTACAAGGGCAAGCAGGAACTGCTCGTCGCCATCCTCGAAGAGGGCCTCGACGCCTACTTCGGCGCCTGCGGAACCGCCCTCGAAGAGGCCGGCGACGACCCCGCGGAGCAGTTGGAGGCCCTCGTCACCGCGACGGTGCAGTTCCGTATCGAGCACCCGGTCAAGAGCAGCATCGTGCTCACCGAGGGCCGCAGCCTGGAACCCGAACACCTCGCCCGCTACCGCAAGAACGAGGAACGCGGCACCCAACAGTTCCGCGAGGTCATCGAACGCGGCGTCGCCGAAGGCGTCTTCCTCACCCCGCACCCCGACGACGCCCGCCGCGCTGTCATCGCCATGTGCAACGCGATCGCCCAGTGGTACCGCCCCGACGGCGAGGTGACACCGGACGAACTGGTGGAGCGGTACGTGTCGTTGGCGCTGACGGTGGTGGAGTACCGGCCACGGTCGGTACGGCGGGCCGGCCGCAAGTGATCCGGCGGCACGCGGCGAGTCACGGTGTGGGTACCGGAGCCCCGATGCGGTAGCCGTCGTCCGTGGAGAATGCGGCGGACACGGCGAAGCGGTCCGCGCGGACCAGGGTCTGGCGCCATTCGACCTGGCGGCGCGCGGTGTCGTGGCCGAGGCGGTCGATCGCGAACAGTGCCGTGGACTCGGGGCAGGACAGGAGTGTGCGCTCCGCGCGGGTCGGTACGACGGCGCGGATGCGCTCCCAGCCGCCGCTGATGTGCGTACGGCAGTGGCGCTCCAGCTCGTCGTAGAGCGAGGTGTGCGTGAAGTCGACGGACAGCAGCGGATGGGCGATGTCCGCGGGGAGCCAGACACGGTCGACGGCGAGCGGCTCCCCGTCGGCGAGACGGAGCCGCTCGAGGTGGATGAGGGGCGTGGACTCCTCCAGGCCGAGGCGGGCGGCGATGACACCGTCGGCACGCCGGTCGAGCCGGCGCACCACGCTGCGCTGCACCGCGCCGACCTCCTCGACGGAGCGGAACAGGCTGTACGCCTCGCCGACCTTCTGCTCCAGCGGCCGGCTCGCCGCGAACCGGGACACCCTGCCCCGCTGCGCCGTGACCAGGCCCTCCGCGCGCAGCGTGCGCAGTGCCTCGCGGACCGTGTGCCGGCTGACCCGGTACTCGGCCACGAGGTCGTGCTCGCCGGGGAAGACGTCGCGGAACTCCCCGTCCTCCAGGCGTCGCAACAGGTCGGCGCGGAGCTGCGACCACAGCGGCTTGCCCTTGGACCGGGTGAGCGGGCGGGGGCCGGACTGCGAGCTGCTGGTGGGCACGGGATGCATGGTCGTCGATTCGCGGGGCCTGCGCAAACCTCGGGCCGCCCTCATACGAAGGCGTCCACCAGCATGAACGCCGCCGTGGCGAGCAGCAGCACCGCGAACGTGCGCCGCAACGCCGCCCCCGACAGCTTGGCCGCCAGCCGCTTGCCGTCCCACGCCCCGAGGACGGCGGCCCCGACGAAGGGGCCGAGCACCGCGGGGTCGACCGTGCTGCCCTCGGTCGTCAGGCGTGTGGTGAGCGAGACGAGCGAGTTGAGGAGGGTGACGACGAGGCTGGTGCCGACGGCCGCCCGCATGGGCAGCCGCAGCACGGACACCAGGGTGGGCACGGCGAGGAAGCCGCCGCCCACCCCCAGCAGCCCGGTCACCGCGCCGAGCCCGGCCCCGGCCCCGGCGGTCCGCAGCGGACCGGCCCGGTCGCCCTCAGTGCTGGTGACTGTCTTCTGTGCTTCCTGTACCCGTACCTGCACGGGATCGGGGGCGGCCCCCGCCGTCGGTGGGGCGGTCCCCGATCCCGCCGGTGCCGTGCCACCACGGACGCGCGTGCCCCGCAGCATCACCGCCGCGGCCACCCCGGCCAGTACCGCGAACGCCCCGGTCAGCAGATTCTGCGGGAGGCGGTGCGCGAGCATCGACGCCGCGACGGTGGGCACCACGCCGACCGCGGCGAACAGCGCGCCGGTCCGCCAGCGGACGGTTCCGGTGCCCGCGTGGCGGGCGAGAGCGGTGGCGGAGGTGGCGGTGACGATGAGGAGGCTTGTGGTGCCCGCGTCGGCGGGGGAGACACCGAGCAGGTAGACGAGCGCCGGGACCGCGAGCACGCCACCGCCGCCGCCGAGCCCGCCCAGGGCAAGGCCGACGACGGCGCCGCAGAGCACGGCGAGGATCAGGACGTTCACGCGGGGACGCCGCCCCCGTCGGCCCGGTGCTCGACCGGGCCGTGCCATGCGGCGAAGCCACCGCGCAGATCGTCCGCGTCGAACCCGCGGGCGCGCAGCACGGAGGCGGCGACGGACGACCGGTTGCCGCTCGCGCACACCACGACGAGAGGGCGGCTCGCGGCCAACTCGCCCATCCGTGACACCAGTTCGGGCAGAGGGACGGTGTGTGCACCGGGGACGGTGCCGGTGTCGTGGATCTCGCCGGGGCCGCGTACGTCCAGCACGGTGAACGCCCCGGTGCGCGGGGTCAGGCGTTCGGCGAGGGCGTCCGCCTCCACGCGCGGCACCGACGTCAGGTGCTCCGCAGGCAGTGTGTCGGCGGGCAGGACCCCGAGGACCCGGTCGTAGCCGATGCGGGCGAGGCGGTTGCGGGCCTCGCGCGCGGTGTCGGGGTCGCCGCACAGGACGAGGTCGGCCCCGGCCGCGAGCACCTCGCCGCAGAGTTCCGCGAACCGGCCGCCGAGCGGGACGTTGACCGATCCGGGCAGATGGGCGGCTGCGTACGGGTCCGGGGCCCGGGTGTCGAGCACGGTCGCGCCGCCCGCGACGGCCTGCCGCACGGCGTCCGGGGTGAGGGCCGGCACGGGGGCGTCCTCGTCGAGCACGGGGCGGGACTCCCGGTTGCGTGCGGACGTGAACGGGAAGTAGGCGGGCGCCGCGGGCTGGCCGGAGGTCACGACCTCGACGAACGCGTCCTCGGCCATGTCGGCGAGGGCGTAGTTGGTGCGGCGCTGGGTGCCGATGGTGCAACTCAGCTCCGCCGACAGGTTCTTGCCGCAGGCCGAACCGGCCCCGTGCGCCGGGAACACGCGGGTCTCGTCGGGCAGGGTGAGCAGGCGTTCGCGGGTGGAGCGGTAGAGCGCGCGGGCCATCTCCTCGGCGGACCGGCCGCGGGCGCTGAGCAGATCGGGGCGGCCCACGTCGCCGATGAACAGGGTGTCACCGGTGAGGACCCCGTACGGGACGGGGTCGTCCGTGTGCTCGCGCACGACGACACAGATCGACTCCAGGGTGTGTCCCGGTGTGTGCAGGATCTCCAGGTCGACCTCCCCGAGGCCGAGGTGCCGGCCGTCGGCGAGGGGGTCGGTGGCGAAGTCGACGTCGGCGGCGGCGCCGTAGGAGATGCGGGCGCCGGTGCGCTCGGCCAGCTCCAGGTGGCCGGAGAGGAAGTCGGCGTGCACATGTGTCTCGACGACCCGCTCGACGGTGAGGCCGTGGTGTGCCGCGGTGGCGAGGTACTCGTTGACGTCGCGCTGCGGGTCGACCACGACGGCGCGGCCCGTGGTGCGGTCGCCGACGAGGTACGAGGCGTGCGAGAGGCAGTCGAGGTAGAACTGACGGAATATCAGCGGTCCGGTGCCGTCGTGGGTGACGGGTTCGTGGGTCATGACGGACTCCAGGGTGGTGAAGCTGCTCGCGGGCGGTGTGCGGGTCACGCGAGCCCGCGCAGCATGAGGTTCCAGTACAGGAACGGCAGTCCGTGCCGCTTCAGGTACCACATGTCGGTGCGCTCGCGGACCGTGTCGATCAGCGGGATCGACGGGGCGGGCCGCCCGCTGTAGTCGAACTCCGCGAGCAGCATCTTGTTCCGGGCCGTGGTCAGCGGGCACGAGGAGTAGCCGTTGTAGACGGACAGCGGCTCCTGGCCGTGCATCGTCGCGAGCAGGTTCGCGACGACCACGGGCGCCTGCTTGCGCACCGCCGCGCCGGTCTTGGAGTTCGGTGACGAACCGGCGTCGCCGAGGGCCCAGATGTTGGGGTACCGGACGTGCCGCATCGTGTGCCTGTCGATCTCGACGTAACCGGCCGGATTGGCCGGATCCGCGAGCGGACTGCGCTTGATCCAGTCCGGTGCGCTCTGCGGCGGCACGAGGTGCGCCATGTCGTACGGCAGGGTGGACCTCTGCCCCGTGCCGAGGTGGGTGACGAGGATCTCGCGGGCCTCGGGGCGGACCTCGGTGACCTCGCTGCCGTAGTGCACGTGGATGCCGTACCGGCGGGCGACGCCCTCCAGGACGCGGGCGAACTCCGGGACGCCGAAGATGGTGTCCGTGGGGATCACCAGGTGGATGTCCATCCGGCCGAGGACACCCTCCCGGCGCCAGTGGTCGGCGGCGAGGTAGGCGATCTTCTGTGGGGCGCCGCCGCACTTGATGGCTCCGCTCGGCATGCTGAACACGGCGCTGCCCGCGCGGGTGTCACGGATGAAGCGCCAGGTCGCGGGCGCGGTGTGCGGCAGGTAGTTGCTGGAGAGCCCGTCCTGGCCGAGCCCGGCCTCCAGCCCTGGCACGCCGCCCCAGTCCAGCTGGATGCCGGCGCAGACCACGAGGTGGTCGTAGTGCACGACACCGCCGTCGTCCAGCGTCATCTCCTGGGCCTCCGGGTCGACGGCGACGGCGGCGCGCCGGATCCACCGGACCCCCTTCGGAAGCACGGACTTCTGGGGCCGCACGCTCTCCTTCAGCGGCGCCCGGCCGCCGCCGACCAGCGTCCACAGCGGCTGGTAGTAGTGCCGCTCGCTCGGGTCCAGGACCGCCACGTCCCGCTCACCCGCGCGCCGCAGCCGCGCCGCGACCGACACGCCGGCCGACCCGCCGCCCACGATCACCGTCCGGTGGTGCTGCTTGGTCACCAAGAGAACCCCTCCCGATAATGTACGTACATCTACGCTAGGGCGTTCTCCGCTTGACGTACAAGTGACTGCTGGGATTCTGGCGCAAGGTGTACGTACATTTACGGTCGGTCGCGTTCGGGCTGTGAACGCCGCGCCGGATCGCGGAGAATGGCCGGGGCGGGCAGTGGCCCCGCCGCCGCGCCGCTGCCGAACCGGGCGGGCCGGCAGCGGACGACCGACAGAGACGGGGAACGGACCCATGCGTGTCAAAGCTCTCGACCACATCGTGCTGAACGTGGCCGACGTGGAGAAGTCGCTCGCGTTCTACACCGGCCGCCTCGGCCTCGCGCCCGAGCGGGTGGCCGAGTGGCGGGACGGGAAGGTGCCGTTCCCGTCCGTGCGGATCGACCCGAGCACGGTCATCGACCTGTTCGCCGCGGAGCGGGTCGAGTCCAACGTCGACCACTTCTGTCTCGTCGTCGACCCCCTGGACTGGCAGGAGGTCGTCGACTCCGGAGAGTTCGACGTCCTGGAGGGGCCGGTGCCGCGCTGGGGCGCGCGGGGGTCGGCGCAGTCCGTGTACGTGAAGGACCCGGACGGCAACACCGTCGAACTGCGCTGGTATCCGCAGGACATGGAGGGCTGAACCGCTTCGGCCGGAGCGTCGGGCGAGGCCGACGACAAGTGCGTTGACTGAGCTAGAACGGCCGTGCGACGGTGAATTGCGTTGCCTCCTCTACCAGCCCAGGCCCCGCGCGATCACGGGCCGATCGAGAACTGGATACGGATACTGTGACGCTCGGACAAGCTCACCCCACGCAGCCCACCGACGCCCCGGCCGACGGCGAGCGCAGCCTCGGCCCGGCACAGCTCGAGTTCTACGAGAAGGAGTTCGCGGCCCGCCCCGCGAACCGGCTGATGCAGAACGCCGTGACGCAGACGACGGTGGACGACATCGCCCTGGACCGGCGGATCGTCACGGCCATCGACCACTCGGTCTCGAACCACCTGGACGACTGGAAGGTCACCAACCAGAAGCGCAGCGGCCGCTGCTGGATGTTCGCCGGCCTCAACCTGCTGCGGGTCGGCGCGGCGCGCAAGCTCGGCGTGAAGGACTTCGAGTTCTCCCAGAACTACGTGCTGTGGTGGGACAAGTTCGAGCGCGCGAACCACTTCCTGGAGAGCGTCATCGACACGTCCGACCGCGACGTCGACGACCGTACGGTGGCGCACCTGCTCGGCGACCCGATCAGCGACGGCGGGCAGTGGAACATGTTCGTGGCGCTGGTCGCCAAGCACGGCCTCGTACCCAAGTCGGCGATGCCGGAGACCGACAGCTCGTCCGCGACCGGGCCGATGAACCGGGCCCTCATGAGCCTGCTCCGGCAGGGTGCCCGCGATCTGCGCCGGGCGGCGGCCGAGGGCGTCGACGCGCAGCGCGCCCGCAAGGCCGAGGTGCTCGGCGCCGTCCACCGCGTCCTCAGCATCCATCTCGGCACGCCGCCGCAGCAGTTCCTGTGGCAGTGGCGCGACAGCGACCAGGACTTCCACCGCGACGGCTGGCTGACCCCCGTCGAGTTCGCCGAGGCGTACGTGCAGATACCCCTCGACGAGTACGTGTGCCTCGTGCACGACCCGCGCGAGTCGAGCCCGGCCGGCCGGACGTTCACGGTCGAGCACCTGGGCAACATCGTCGAGGCCCCGCCCGTGGTCTACCTCAACGCGGACATCGATCTGCTCAAGCGCCTCACCATGGAGGCGATCGTCGGCGGCGAGCCGGTCTGGTTCGGCTGCGACGTCGCCCAGCAGATGCGCGCCGACCTCGGTATCTGGGACGCCGAACTCTTCGACTACGAGGCCGTCTACGACACGCCCTTCGAGCTCGACAAGGCGGACCGGCTCCTCCACCACGAGACCCAGATGACCCACGCGATGCTCTTCACCGGCGTCGACGTGGTCGACGGTGCGCCGCGCCGCTGGCGGGTCGAGAACAGCTGGGGCGAGGAGAAGGCCGACAAGGGGTTCTGGACCATGAACGACTCGTGGTTCGGCGAGCACGTCTTCGAGGTCGCGGTCCGCCGCTCCGCGCTCCCGCCGGAGCTCTCCGCCGCCCTCGACGAGCCCCCGGTCGTCCTGCCCGCCTGGGACCCGATGGGCGCACTGGCGCACTGACCGTCAGGGCAGCACGGGCGAGGCCGGATCCATCAGCACCGCATCGAGGTCCGGATGTGCGAGAACCTGCTCCGCCGCCGCGGCGGAGCAGGCGATCCACGTCGCCGTGAGATCGGTGTCCCCGTGCACGAACCAGGCGCGGTCGGCGGGCCACCACAGGTCGGGCACGAGGGCGTTGTCCACGTCGGCGCCCTCCCCGACCTCGCCCGCGACCGCCATGGCCAGCGCGGTCACCGAGCCGACCGGGCCGCGGAACACGGCGTAGCCGCGGTGGGGGAGTTCGAGGCGCGGCGCGCCCGTGATGTCGACGACCGGTCGCGCCCGCCAGGACGCCCGGCCTGCCCCGCCGGCGAGCAGGGCCGTCACCGCGCCCTCGTCGAAGTAGCCGCATCCCTCCCAGACCCCGAAGCGACAGTCGTCCGGCGTGCTCGTGCAGCCTGCCAGGACCGACGCCAAGGGGGCGGCCAGCGGACCTGGCAACGTCCCCTCGCCCGGCCCGTCGTCCGCGTCCTCCTCGTCCCCGGCCGGATGCAGCACCCGCACGTACCGCTCGTACCCGGCGGGCAGCAGCGAGCCGATCATGCCGGCCGCGAAGTCCGGCAGCGCGGCGCGGACCCAGGCGGCCGGAGTCAGGTCGTGGCAGAGCGTCAGGCCTGCGGGGAGTGGAGACGTCACTCGCGCAGTATGTCCGACGGGCGCTCCGCCGGTGGCGTGACATCGAGTGACGTCGAAGACGCCGAGGCAGGGGCTTCAGGCCGGGGCGAGCACGAAGTCGTACGTGACGTCGTGCCCTGTGCCGTTCGTGGCCCCGGTCGGGGACAGGACCAGTTCCGGCTTCACGGCCTGCGCGATGTCGTCCTCGATGTGGCTGCCGCCCTCGAAGTACAGCTGTGTGGTGACGAGTTGGTGGCCCGGCGCCGACACCTTGAGGTGGAGGTGGGCGGGGCGCCACGCGTGCCAGCCCGCCGCGGCGATCAGACTGCCGCAGGAGCCGTCGGTGGGGATCCGGTACGGCGCCGGTTCGACGGTGTGAATGGCGAAGCGGCCTTGGTCATCGGAGACGATCGTGCCGCGCAGGTTCCATTCGGGCAGGTCGGGGGCGTACTGGGAGTAGTAGCCGTCGTCGTCGGCGTGCCACATCTCCACGCGGGCGCCGGGCAGCGGGGTGCCGTCGACCGATGTCACCTGCCCCTGGAAGAGGAGCGGCGTGCCCCGCTCGTCGGGGCGCATCGGAAGGGTGGCCTCGGCGGGCAGTTCGGGCGCGTCCGGCACGTAGTACGGGCCCTCGATCGTGCCCTTGGAGCCCTCGCGGGCCGCGTTCGCGACCTCCTCCACGACGTGCTCGATCCATACGTCGAGGAAGAGCGGCCACTCGCCGTCCGCGCCGACCTGGATCAGCCACGCCTTCAGCGCGTCGTACTCGGCGTACGTGACCTTGTGGCGGCGGACGATGTCATGGACGGCCGCGATGAGTTCGGAGGCGAGCGTGTCGACGCGCTCCGTGCTGCTGACGGTTCCGGAGCGGGACTTCTGGGCGAAGGCGGCGGTGGCGGCGCCGCCGGACGCGGCGGCCGTGGCCTGCTCGGCGGAGGTGGTCATGGGGTGTGTCTCCTTGGGGCGCGGGGGAGTTCAGGCTCCTGGCGTGGCGGGCTGGGGGACTGCGGGCGCTTCCTGTGGGCGGGTGCGGGACGGGGCCGTCTCCGGGAGGGCGAACAGACAGGCCAGCGTGAGCAGCAGCATCGCCGCCAGGTAGTAGCCGACGTTGAGGGCGTCACCCGTACCGGAGACGATCCGGTTCGCGATCATGGGGGAGATGCCGCCGCCGAGCACCGCGCCGACGTGGAAGCCGACCCCGAGCCCCGACTGGCGCTGCTCGCGCGGGTACAGCTCGGCGAAGTACGTGTACATGGGGCCGAACAGCAGCCCCGTGGCGGAGAAGCCGACGACGACGGCCGTGTTGACGGCGGCGACCGTGCCGACCCCGGTGACATGGAACATCGTCAGGGCCGATGCCAGGGACGCGAGCGCGCCCACGATCATCACGGGCTTGCGGCCGATCCGGTCCGACAGCCAGGCGGAGCCCACGTTCAGCAGGGCGTGGCAGAGCAGCCCGATCAGGCTGCCGTTCACGATCGGCTGACGGGGCAGGCCCAGGCCCTCGGGGGCGGCCGCGGTGGCGTAGGAGAGCATGAAGGTGGCGAGCGCGAACGTGCTGGCGTTGAGGCCGATGTTCACCCCCGCGGTGAGGGCCACCCGCCGCCAGTTGGTGCGCAGCACCTCCAACACTGGCGAATGGCTGGGCAGTTGGCGGCCTTCCTTCTCGGCCATCTCCTGGAAGACCGGGCTCTCGGCGACACCCTTGCGGATCCACAGGCCGACGATCACGACCAGACCGCCCACCAGGAACGGGATCCGCCACCCCCAGCCCACCACGTCGTCGTCCGGGAGCAGCAGCACCAGGGCGAACGCCAGGTTGGCGAGGATCGAGCCGACCGGCGAGCCGATCGCCACGAACGAGCCGTACAGCCCGCGCCGCCGGTCGGGCGCGTGCTCGATCGCGAACACCGCGGCGCCCGCGTTCTCCCCGCCGCGTGCCGCGCCGTGCACCAGGCGCAGCAGGACGAGGAGGACCGGCGCGGCGATGCCGATCGCGGCGTACGGCGGCAGCACACCCATGGCGAAGGTGGCCGCGCCCATGGCGACGAACGCCGCGAGCAGCGCCACCTTGCGGCCCCGCCGGTCGCCGAGGGAGCCGAACAGCGCGGCGCCCAGCGGCGCCATGAGGAAGCCGATCGCGAACGTCGCGAGGCTCATGAACGTGCCGAACCAGGCGTCGCCAGTCTTGAAGAACAGCTCGCCGAACACGAGGGCGGCGGCGGTGCCGTAGATCGCGAAGTCGTAGAACTCCAGCGAGGTGCCGACGCCGGCGGCGAGGCCGACTCTGAGCACGCTCGGCGCGCGGGACGTGGTCCCGGTCGAGGTCATGTGTCTCCTTCAGTACAGCTCGATGACGAGCCGCTCCGACGCGGCCCGTGACACGCACAGCGCCAGCTGCGTGCCGGCCGCCTTGTCCGCGGCGGACAGGCAGTTGTCGCGGTGGTCCGGGGTGCCTTCGAGGACCCCGGACACGCAGGAGCCGCAGATGCCCTCCTCGCAGGACTTGAAGACGTCGATCCCGCCCTCCTCCAGGACGGAGAGGATCGACCGGTCGGCGGGCACCTCGAAGACCTCGCCGGTGTCCAGCTCGACGGTGAACGCCCGGTCCGCGCTCGTGTCCACCTCGGCGGCCTCGAAGTGCTCGATGTGCACGTGCGCCGCGCCGACCACCGGCCCGAAGGCCCCGGTGACCTGCCGCATGAAGCCCTCCGGCCCGCACGTGTACACGTGGGACGCGCCCGTGAGCCCCGCCGCCGCGGCGGCGAGCAGCGCGGGCCGCTCGGACCTGTCCGTCCCGAAGTGCAGCCGCACCGCCTCAGGGAACTCGACGCGCCGCTCCAACAGGTCGACGAACGCGGCCTGTTCACGGCTCGTGGCGAAGTAGTGCAGCTCGAAGTCCGCGCCCGTGCGGTGCAGTTCGTACGCCATGCCCAGCAGCGGGGTGATGCCGATGCCGCCCGCGACCAGCACGTGCCGGTCGGCGCCGTCGGCGAGGCGCAGCAGATTGCGCGGGCCGTCGATCTCCAGGCGATCGCCCTCGCGCACCCCGTGCAGGGCCAGCGAGCCACCGCGCGAGGACGGCTCCCGCTTCACCGCGATGAGCAGCGACGACGCGTCCGACGGCGGCCCGCACAGCGAGTACTGGCGCAGCACGCCGGTGGGGCCCCACACATCGATGTGCGCCCCCGCCGGGTACGCGGGGAACGCGGCGCCGTCCGCCCGGACGAGCCGCAGCGCACGGATGTCGGGCGTCTCCTCGGTCACCTCGCGGACCCGGACCTCGACGCTCACAGCAGGAACCCGGCCGCGGGCACGGCGTCCTCGCTGTCCACCAGTCGTACGACCTTCAGGGCGATCCGGTCGCCCGCCCCGGAGAGCCGGACCCGGTGCGTCACCTCGGCGGCCCACAGGTCGTGCCGGCCCCGCTTGTACGCGACGAGGACCTGCGCCGAGCGCAGTGTCACCTCGGCGTCGCCGACCTCCTCGGGCACGAACCGGGACACCGTCCGCACGGTGCGCGCGGCGTCCACGGCGGCGATGGCGTACCCCTCGGTCATGCGGGTCACGCGCATCCGCCGCATGCGGGCGTCGTCGTACACCATGTTCAGGGTGCCCGCGAAGTCCTCGGTGTCCGGGTCGATGGGGATCACGTAGTGCGCGTCGTCGGCGTAGAGCGCCTGCCACTGCTCGTACAGCCTGCGGTCGAGGAGGTCGGCCTCGTGCCAGACGAGGGAGATGGCGCGCAGCACCCGGGGGTCGGACAGGCCCAGCAGGCCCTCGGCGGGAGTCGTCAGGGTGTCAGTCATCGCGCATCATCTCCTTCCACTGCGCGTACGCGGCGCGCATGCCGGTCTCGTCGGTGACATGTGCGGTGGGCCAGCCCTCGGGGCTCGGTGTCTCGCGGGAGAGGCCGCGGTTGACGAGGATCGGCATGTCGGGCGCCGCCTGCGCGCCGCGCTGCACGCGGTCCCAGCCCTCGGCGTCGTCGGGGGTGCCGAAGCCGAACGGGCCCTGGAAGTGCTCGTGGATGCGCAGCCGTTCGCGGTTGACCGGGTCCACCACCTCGGGCGGTCCGTCGGGCCCGAGCGCCACGTGCTCGATGAGTGTCTCGTCGGGACCGAGGGGGCGCAGCACCCGCAGGAACGAGTTGGACATCGACACGTTCGGGAACAGATTGAGGTTGAACCCGGTGCCGTGCACGGCCCGCACCAGCTTGCGGACGGCCGCGTCGTCCAGGCCCGCAGACGTCAACTCGGCGACCAGCGCGTCGAATCGGGGCTGGAGCGGCTCCGTGCCGTCGTCGGCGTCGAGGTCCGCGTGCCCGGGCACCATCTGCATGACACTGTGCCCGTGGCCGAGGTCGTGGGTGACCGCCTCGGGGTCGGTCATGAACGACATCATGTCCGCGGTCTCCGCGTCCACGGACGCCATCCACGAGCGGTGCACGATCGGGAAGTGGTAGCCGTCGGTGGTGTTCTCCAGCTGGATCTTCCAGTTGCCGCGGAAGCGGAACTGGTGGGTGCCGAGCACCTTCACCGGGTAGCCGCCGCCCTGCTTCATGAACCGGTCGATCCACAGCTTCACATCGCCGAGGAAGTCCTCGAGCGGCTCGACGTCCTCGGCGAACGTCGCGAAGATCATGCCGCCGTACGACTCGGTACGCAGCCTGCGCAGCCCCAACTCGCCCTTCTCGACGACACCTTCGTAGCCGTCGGGGTAGGGGATGCCGCGCAGCGTGCCGTCCAGGCTGTAGGACCAGGCGTGATACGGGCAGGTGAAGCCGTTGGCCTGGCCCGTCCGCTTCTCGCACAGGCTCGCGCCGCGGTGCCGGCAGCGGTTGAGCAGGGTGTTGACGTTGCCCTTGCGGTCCTTCGTCACGATCACCGGCTGCCGGCCGACGTACGTCGACTTGAAGCTGCCCGCCTTCGGCAGCTCGCTGTCGTGGGCGACCCACACCCAGGTCCGTTCGAAGATCGAGGTCATCTCCCGCTCGAAGAGCCGGGGATCGGTGTACATGCGCCCCGCCACGCGGTCCTCGCCCACCAGATCGTGCGGGGCGAGGTCGTGGACGGTGTCCGCACTGAACTCAAGCGTCATCGTGCCTCCGTCGTTCGATGCCCACGACGCTAGGCAAGCGGCGGGGGCCGGCCAATTGGGAATTGGCTCGCCCGGCATAGGGGAAATCCTGAGGCGCTGCGAAGGAACTCTCGATATCGCGGGCCGCCCGCGGCGCCCTACCGTGACAGCCATGACTCCCGTGACACGCAGGGCAGCGGTGGACCAACTCACCCCGAACCAACGATCGTTCCGCGACGCGATGGCGAACCTCTCCGCAGGCGTCAACATCGTCACCACGGACGGGCCGCGCGGTCGCGCCGGGATCACGGTGAGCGCGGCCTGCTCCGTCACCGACGACCCGCCCACCATGCTCGTCTGCATCAACCAGTCCAGCCGCAGCCACGACCTGTTCACGGAGAACGGGCGGGTCTGCGTCAACGTCCTCGGCCCCGACCACGCCGACGTCGCCAAGGCCTTCGCGGGCGGCGTCCCCGCCGAGGAACGCTTCGCGGCCTGCGGCGACGTATGGGACCACACGCTCGCCGACGTCCCGGTGCTCAAGGGCTCCGCCGCCTCGGTCGTCGGGCGGGTCACCGGCACCGCCGAGCGCGGTTCGCACACCGTGATGTTCATCGAGGCGGAGCGGGTGCTCGTCGGCGAGGACGGGGCGGGCGCGCTCGTCTACTTCCGCCGCCAGTTCCACGCCATCCCCACGTCGCTGACCGCGTGACGGGCGCGACGAGGCCGGTGCCACCACACCGCATGACGCTGACCTGCTACAACGACACCTTCGACTACGGCTGGCGGCACGTCGACCTGTTCACCCACGACGCCGGGGGACGCGAACTCGGCTGGGTGCACTGGACGGTCGACGCCGACGGCCCCGAGGCGGCCGACGCCGTCACCGCCCGCGTCGAACCGACGCTGCGACGCACCTCCCCGTGGCGCCATTCGGTCAGCGCCGCGGGGATGGACTACTGGGAGGCCGACGCGCAATGGGAGGAAGCATGAGCCTGTGGCAGCCCTGGTCCCTGCGGGAGCTGGTGGACGACCTCGCGGCGGGACGCACCACGGCGGCGGCCGCCCGCGCCCGCGCCGAGGCCCGCATCGCGCGGACGGAGCCGGAGGTGCGGGCGTGGGTCGCGCCGGTCCGTGAACCCGCGCCGGCCACCGGACCGCTCGCGGGAGTCCCCTTCGGCGTCAAGGACATCATCGACGTCGCCGGGCACCCCACCCGGTGCGGCTCGCGGCTGCGCGCCGACAGCGCACCGGCCACGGCCGACGCGGCGATCGTACGGGCCTGGCGGGCCGCCGGGGTCGACGTGATCGGCAAGACCGTCACCACCGAGTTCGCCTTCTTCGCGCCGGGCCCCACGCACAATCCCGCCGCGCCCGGACACACCCCCGGCGGCTCGTCCAGCGGTTCGGCGGCGGCCGTCGCGAGCGGGCAGGTGCCGCTCGCGATCGGCTCCCAGACGGCCGGTTCCGTCACCCGGCCCGCCGCGTTCTGCGGCGTCGCGTCCCTGGTCATGACCCACGGGCGTCTCCCCGTCGACGGAGTGGTCGGCCTGAGCCCCAGCCTGGACAGCCACGGTTTCTACGCCGCCGGGGTCCGCGACCTCGCGCTCGCCTGGCAGGCCCTCACCGGCGAGACACCCGGCGAGGTGGCCGCACCGCGCGTACTGCTGTGGAGCGCCGCACCGTTCGGGGACGTGAGCGACGCGATGCGGGAGGCGGTGGAGACGGCCCGGACACGGCTGACCGCCGCCGGGGCCGTGGTGGAGGCCTTCCCGGAGGAGAAGCTCGTCGCGGAGGTCACGGCCGCGCACCCCGTGGTGATGGCGTACGAGGCGGCCCGTGAACGCGCGGCCGAGCTCGACCTGTCGGCGCAACTGAGCGAGCCGCTGCGGAACTTGCTGCACACCGGCGCCGCCACCTCCGAGGCCGACCACGCGACGGCCCGCAGGACCGTCGAGCGGGCCCGAGCCCGGATCGCCGCGCTGTTCGCCTCGTACGACGTCGTCGTCGGCCCCGCCGCGCTGGGCGCCGCCCCGAAGGGGATCGACGCCACGGGTGATCCCGCGCTCAGCCGTGCCTGGCAGGCCCTCGGCCTCCCGGCGGTGACGGTGCCTGGCCTGCGCGACACGAACGGGCTGCCGCTCGGCATCCAGGCCATCGGCACGGGCCGCAGCGAGTCCACACTCCTCGCGCACGCCGCGTGGATCGAGTCCGCGCTCAGCACGTCCGACGACACGGAAGGCGGCCCCCGATGACCGACACGCACACCCACACCGATCCCCGTACGCTCGCCGCCCTCGTCGAACGCATCGCAACCCTTGAGGCCGAGGCCGACATCCGGCGTCTCCAGGCCCGCTACATGTTCCTGTGCGACACCCCGTGCCCCGAGTTCGGCGTGCGCGACGACGCGCACCGCATCGACCTCATCATGGAGCTGTATTCGGAGGACGCCGCGTGGGAGGGCGTCGGCGAGTACTACGACGGCCAGTTCGGCCGCGCCGAGGGAGCCGCCGCCGTCCGGGCCCACTTCGAGGCGTTCTGGGGCGAGCGTCAGGACCCCGAACTCGTCCTCAACGCGCACTACTTGACGTCCGAGCAGATCCACGTCGACGGCGCCACGGCCACCGGCCAGTGGATCCACATGCAGCCCTGGCTCTACGCCGACGGCACCGCGCTGCTGCGCTCCAGCCGCCTCAACAACGCCTTCCGGCGGCTCGACGACGGCACGTGGCGGATCACCCGGACCCGCACCGAGAACGTGCTCGTCGCGCCGCTGCCCGCGCGCTTCGCCGAGGCCTATCCGTCGGCCTCTGTGCTCATGCGCCCGTGAGCGCCGAGGCCGCCGTGCGGGGGCCGCTCCGCGAGCGCGCGACGGCGGAAGTCGCGCGGAGTCCGGCCGTACGCCGTCTTGAACACCCGGCTGAAGTGCCGGCCGTCCAGCAGCCCCCAGCGCGCGGCGATCATGCCGATGGGCTGCTGGGCCGCCGCCGGACTCGCCAGGTCCCGCGCGCACCGCTCCAGGCGGCGCGTGCGGATCCAGCCCGCGACCGTCAGCTCCTCGGCGGCGAACAGCTTGAACAGATAGCGGCGGGAGATGCCGTGCGCCTCGGCGATCGAGTCCGGGGTGAGTCCGGGGTCCGGGAGACGGCTGTCGATGTGCGCGCGGATCCGCAGCATCATCGCCTGCCCCGGCTCCGCGGGCGCCGCACGGTCGAGGTTCTCCGACACCAGCGCCGTCATCAGGGACGCCGCCCCGTCCGCGAGCCCCGGCGTCGCGGGTCCCGCGCAGACGCGGGCCTGCTCGCCGAGCGAGCGAAGGAAAGGACCCACCACGGCCGCGACGCCGCTCTCCCCGGCCAGCCGCCGTGCCGTGAGACCGCGCACCGCCTCGGGCCGCACCGGCAGCATCGCCCGGGGCAGCAGCATCAGCACGGTGCGGAAGGCGGTGTCGTAGCGGAACGTGTACGGGCGTGTGGTGTCGCAGATCGCGAGGTCACCGGGGCCCAGCGCCCCGTGCACGCCGTCCTGTTCGACGACACACGTGCCGGCGACCTGGAGCGCCACCTTGTAGTGGTCGTCCTCGCTCTGCGCCGTCAGCCGCTCGGTGCGCCGCACCCGCAGCGGGCCCGCGCTGATGGAGCCGAGCAGCAACTGCCCGACCGCGTCGCAGGTGGCCGTGGCGCGGAAGGCGTTCGCCGCGACGGGCCGCGTGTCGAGCCCGCCGAACACCCGCGAGATCTCCCGGGCCCAGTGGGCGGAGCGGTCGGCCCGGCCGACGCCGTCCGTGCTCGGGTACTCGGTGGTGACGTACGAAGTCATGCTGCGCTCCACCCGCCGGAGGACTTTCGATCAAGGTAGTCCGCGCGTGCGTGCATGCAAAGGCGTAAACGAGTGCACGCACCCGCACTCCCGGCCCGCCCGCCGCGCGCACAGTACGTCCCGACCCCCACCGAACCCCCGGCCGCAAGGAGACGTCGTGACCGTGCAGTCCGCAGAACCGGACGCAGGACCGGACGCAGCACCGGAACCACGCACCCGGCTGCGCAAGGGCGCCGTGGGCGTGGCCGGGATGGTGTTCTTCGTGCTGTCCGCGCAGGCGCCCCTGACCGGCGTCGCGGGCACGCTGCCCATCCCGCTGGGCCTCGGCAACGGCGGCGCCGCGCCCGCCGTGTACCTCGTGGTCGGTGTCATGGTCGGCCTGTTCGCCGTCGGGTTCATCGCGATGAGCCGCCACGTCACCGACGCGGGTGCCTTCTACGCGTACGTGTCCCGCGGCCTCGGCCGTCCCCTCGGCGTCGGCGCCTCGCAGGCGGCGATCCTCTGCTACAGCGCGACACAGGCCGCGCTCTACGGCCTGTACGGCGTGGTGGCGCAGGGCCTCGCGCAGCGCTACCTCTCGCTCGATCTGCCGTGGTGGGTGTGGACACTCGCCACGATGCTCCTCGTGCAGGCGCTCGGCTCCCTCAACATCGAGCTGGGGGCGCGGCTGCTCGCCGTCCTCGTCGTCGCCGAGACCTCGGTGCTGCTGCTGTTCGCCGGGCACGAACTCCTCAGCGGCGGCGGCCCGCACGGCCTCGACGTCGCTGGTTCGTTCGCCCCCTCCGCGTTCTTCACGGGCGCGCCCGGCGTCGCCCTGACCTTCGCGATCGGCTGCCTCCTCGGGTTCGAGTCGACGGCCCTGTACGCGAAGGAGGCGCGGGACCCGGCGCGCACCGTGCCACGCGCCACCTACGTGTCGGTCGCGGTGATCTCGCTGTTCTTCGCCTTCGTCTCCTGGATGATCGTGAGCTACTACGGCGCCGACGAGGTGCGGGGCGCGGCGCTCGACGCCCTGCGCGACGGTGATGCCACCTCCGTCGTCCTCACACCCCTCACGCACACGCTGGGCGGCTGGGCCGGTGATGTCACGCAGGTCCTGCTGGCCGGCTCGCTGCTCGCGGGCGTCGTCGCGTTCCACAACGGGATCAACCGCTACTTCCACTCACTCGGCGCTGCCGGAGTGCTGCCCCGCGGGCTCGCCCGCACCAACCGGCACGGGGCGCCCTACGTGGCCAGCCTGGCGCAGACGGTGCTCGCCGCGGTCCTCGTCGTGCCGTTCGCCGCCGCCGGGGCCGACCCGGTGCTCACCCTCCTGACCTGGGGCGGCGGCGTCAGCGTGCTCGCCCTCATGCTGCTGTACCTGCTCACCTCGGTGTCCGTGATCGTGTTCTTCCGCAGGACCCGGCTCGATGAAAGGATCTGGCACACCATGCTCGCCCCACTGCTCGCCGTCGCCCTGCTGTGCGGTGCGACGGTGCTGGCGCTGCGCAACTTCACCACCCTGGTCTCCGCGTCCGGCACCACGGCGCTGATCCTGGAGCTGACCGTGGTCGCGGTGTTCGCCGGGGGAGTGGTCCTCGGCCGCCTGCGGCCGGGCGGGGCGCAGGCATGTACGCACGACGAAAGCGAGGAATCATGACAGGTGAACCAGCCGCCGACCTCGTCTACGTGCTCGACGACGACGAGCAACTGTGCCTCTCCCTGGCCTGGTTGCTGGAGTCCGTGAACATCAGGACCGAGTGGTTCACCGACGCCGACGCCTTCCTCGACGCCTTCGACCCGGACCGCCCCGCCTGCCTCGTCCTCGACGTCCGCATGCCGGGCATCGGCGGATTCCGCGTACAGGAACTCCTCAACGCCCAAGGCGCGGCGCTGCCCATCGTCTTCGTGTCCGCGCACGGAGACATCCCCATGTCGGTGCGCGCCCTGCAGGCCGGAGCCGTCGACTTCCTGGAGAAGCCCTACGATCCCCAGCGGCTGCTCGACATCCTGCAGAACGCCCTGCGGGTGGCGGGCGAACGCTACGCGTGCCGCGCCGAGCAGCGCTCCCTGCGGGAACGGATCACCCACCTCAGCCCGCGCGAGCGGGAGATCCTGCGCCAGGTCGTCGAGGGCGTCCCCAGCAAGGTGATCGCCCGGCAGCTCGGCATCAGCCTGAAGACGGTCGACGCCCACCGGGCGCGGATCCGCGAGAAGACCGACGCCGACACCCTCGGCGCGCTCATCGGCGACATGATGCGCTGCGGACTGCGCCCCGAGGAGGTGTGAGGCCCGATGCCCGCCACCGCCGACCTCGCCTGCCCCGACCTGGCCCGGCTCTTCGAGGCCATCGACCACTGCGTCCTGGTGCACGACGCCGGGACCAAGGACATCCTGTGGGCCAACCCCGCCGCGCGCACCGCGCTCGGCTTCACGCTCGACGAGCTCAAGCCGCTCAAGGCCCCCGACATGAGCTCCAACGCGGCGCAGTACGCGCGGCACATCGGCGTCGCCTGGCTGCAGCGCGCCGCCGACCAGGGCCGCAGCCGCATCGAATGGTGCTACCGGTCCAAGACGGGCACCGACATCCTCAGCGAGGCGCTCGCCAAGCGCGTGGAGCTGTCGACCGGGCCCGTCGTCATGGTGCAGTTCCGCGACATCGCCGAGGAGAAGGCCACCCGCCGCGACCTGACCCGCACCGAGGCCCGACTGCAGGCGTTCCTGCGCAACCTCGACGAGGGCATCGTGGTGCTCGACGACGACGGCCGGATCGTCTTCGCGGGCGAATCGGCGGGCATCCTGCTCGACCGGAACCCCGAGGACTTGCTCGGCACGGACTTCACCGCGTTCCTCGCGGCCGACTCCACCGCCGTCCTGCGCGACGTGCTGAAGGACACCTCGCGCGGCGGGCGGCCCACCGACGCCCGCTACCGCCTCGCGGTCTCCGACGGGGCGGGCGGCGGACCCGACCGCTGGTTCGCGGCCCGCTGCCAGTACATCGACATCGAGAACGACCTGCGGGGCCTGCTCCTGCTCTTCCACGACATCACCGACACGGTGCACACCGAGGAGGAACACCGGCGCGACGCCCAGTACCTCAACCACCTGGCCCGCTACAACGCCATGGGCGACATGGCCATGGCCATCGCCCACGAGGTCAGCCAGCCCATCGCGGCCGCCCACAACTTCGTCGCGGGCGCCCTCGGCCGCATCGACGACACCCGCGAGCCCGGCTCGCTGCACTGGGGCCTCGACCACGCCACCCGCCAGTTGGAGCGCGCCACCACGATCCTGTCCAGCCTGCGCGCCTACGTGGTCCGCCTGGAAGACGCCAAACGCTCCGTCGACCTGGGCGACGTCGTCGGCGACTGCAAGTACTTCGTCGACGTACGGGCCAAGGCGCACAACGTCGCCGTGCACTGGGAACACACGGCGGCCGCCCTGCCCGTCAGCTGCGAGAAGGTGCTCATCGGGCAGGTCGTCATGAACCTCGCCTTCAACGCCCTGGAGGAGATGGCCCGCTGGCCCGACGAGCCGGGCGGAGTCACCGTCACCACCCGCAGACATGACGACTGCGCGGAGGTCGAGGTGCGCGACACCGGCGGCGGACTGCCCGCCTCCTCGGGCGGGCGGATCTTCGACGGCGCGTTCACCTCGAAGGGCAACGGCCACGGCATCGGCCTCGCCCTGAGCCACCGCATCATCACCCGCCACGGCGGCGAGATCGAGGCCTGTCCGAACTCCCCGCGCGGCACCGTCTTCCGGTTCCGGCTGCCACTGCGGGACGCCGAGGCGTAAACGATCAGGGAAATCCCCTACCCGTCCCCGCTCATTCCCAATTGTTGGCGCACGAGGTCGCGCCTAGTTTTGACGGTGAAACGAGTTCGAGCGATCAACTCGACGGTCAGGCAGGGGAATTACGCATGACACATTCACTGGGCAACGTGCTGGACCTCGTGGCCGCGCGCCGGGCGGAATTCGAGAGCGGACGGCACGTGCCGCGCGATGTGATCGCCGAATTCAAGAAAGCGGGCCTCTACCGCGCCAGTGCGCCGCGGCGTTTCGGCGGCGAGCCGCTGCCGCCGGCCGAATTCCTCCGCCTGATCGAAAGGATCTCGCAGGTCGACGGATCGGCCGGCTGGGTCGCCAGTTTCGGCTCCTCCCTGATCTATCTCGCGGCCCTGCCGCTCGACACCCAGGAGCAGCTGTACGCGGACGGGCCCGACGTCGCCTTCGCCGGCGGACTCTTCCCCGTACAGCCCGCGGAGCCGGTCGACGGCGGCTACCGGGTCTCGGGCCGCTGGAAGTTCGCGAGCGGCTGCAAGGGCGCCGACGTCCTCGGCGTCGGCATCAAGGTGGGCGAGGACCGGGCGGGCCGCCCGCGCACCGCGGTGCTGCGCCCCGAGGACGTGGAGATCGTCGAGAACTGGGACGTCATCGGAATGCGCGGCACCGGCAGCCACGACCTCGCCGTCGACGGCGTCGTCGTCCCCGAGGAGTGGACCTTCGTCCGCGGCGGCGAGCCGACCGTCGACGAACCGCTCTACCGCTACCCGGCCGTGCCGTACGCGGCGCAGGTCCTCGCGGTCGTCGGCCTCGGGGTGGCGCGCGCCGCGCTCGACCAGGTCATCACGGAGGGCGGGCGCGCCAGTTACACCGGCGGGCCGGTCGCCGCGGACCGTGCCGCGTACCGCATCGCGGTGGGCCGGGCGGAGGCCCGGCTGCGCTCGGCCCGCGCCTTCTTCTACGAGATCACCGAAGAGGTGTGGGAGACCGTGCTGGGCGGCGATCCGGCCACCGCCCACCAGGCGAGCCTGCTCCGCCTCGCCTCCACCGCCCTCGCCCACGAGTCCTTCGCCGTCGCGCAGACCGCCTACCAGCTCGCCGGAATCCGGGCCATCGCGGACGGCAGCCCGATGCAGCGCTATCTGCGGGACGCCTCCGTGGTGCCGCAGCACGCGTTCCTGCAAGAGGGCCTGTACGACGGGGCAGGGGCGGTGCTCATGGGCGTCGACCCGTTCCCCGGCTATCTCTGAACCCAGCGCTTTTTGCTCCTGTTCACGAAAGGTGTGACCCACATGTCCGCTACCCCCCAGGCGCCCCTGCGGGTGCTGTTCTGCATCGGCGTCAACCAGAACTTCTTCGACCTGCCGACCGGGCAGGGCAAGGCGGTCTGGGACGGCTTCACCAGCATGCTGCGCCAGCTGCACGACCTTGAGGGCGTCGACGTCATCGGCACCATCGACGACGACCAGCACATGGTCGGCCCCTCCGGCTCCTGGCCCTGGACCAGCTATGTCCTCGCCGACGTCGTGGACCAGCCGACCGTCGCCGCCGCCTGCAATCTCTTCCGCACGGTGCAGGTCGGCGAGTACGGCCTGTGGCGGTACATGAAGATCGAGGCCCGCGTCGGCCGTCCGCTCCCGGACGTGACGCGGTGAGCCCGCAGGACGTGGGGGAGCACCACGACACACACCGCGTGGTCCTGGTCACCGGGGCGGCCGGCGGCCTCGGCGGATGCATCGCCGCGCGCTTCCACGACCACGGGTACCGGGTCGCCCTGGCCGACCTGGACGAGTCGGCGGCGGTCAAGGCAGCGGCCGAGCTCGACCCCACCGGCGAGAACGCGGTCGGCCTCGCCCTCGACGTGCGCGACAAGGACGCCTTCGCCCGCGCCCGCGACCGGCTCGTCGAACGCTGGGGCGCGGTGCACGTCCTCGTGAACAACGCCGGGCACTCCAAGGTCGAGTCGCTGATGGACATCACCCCGGAGAGCTTCGCCGCCGTGGTGGAGACGAACATGCACGGCACCTTCTTCGGCTGCCAGGTCTTCGGTGGGTACTTCGCCGAGCGCGGCTACGGACGCATCGTCAACCTCGGCTCGCTCGCGGGCCAGAACGGCGGCACGGCGACCGGCGCCCACTACGCGGCGTCCAAGGGCGGTGTCGCCACGCTCACCAAGGTATTCGCCCGCGACCTCGGCCCGCACGGTGTCACGGTCAACGCCGTCTCGCCGGGCCCGCAGGACCTGCCGGTGGTGCGCCGCACCGTCGACCGGGAGAAGCTCGCGCAGATGGAGGCGATGATCCCGGTGGGCCGTCTCGGCCGCCCGGAGTTCATCGCCGACATGGTCGTCCTGCTCTCCGCGGAGCACGCCGACACGGTGACGGGCGCGTGCTGGGACGCCAACGGCGGGCTGTTCATGCGGTGACCGCCGTCGCTGGGGCGGCCCACCGGCCTGTACCGGTGGGCCGCCCCGCGCCCCAGGGGCTCTGCCCCGGACCCCGCGCCTCAATCACCGGCGGGGCTCGGCCGGTACACGCTCTGGAACCGCAGGTACGCCGCGAGCCCTTCGGGCCCCAGCTCGCTGCCCAGGCCGCTCGCCTTCGCGCCGCCGAACGGGGCCACGGGGTCCGGCAGATAGCCGTTCACGCCGATGGTGCCGGTGTGCACGCGGCGGGCGACGGACGCGCCGCGCTCCGGGTCGGCCGTCCACACCGTGCCGCCCAGCCCGAACTCGGAGTCGTTGGCGATCCGCACGGCGTCCTCCACGTCCTCGTACGGGATGACGCACAGGACCGGGCCGAAGATCTCCTCGCGGGCGACGGCCCGGGAGTTGTCGACGTCGGCGAGGACGGTCGGCTCGACGAACCAGCCGCGGTCGAGCCCCGCCGGGCGGCGGCCTCCCGTGGTGAGGCGCGCGCCCTCGGCGAGGCCCTTGGCCACATGTCCCTCGACCCGCTCCCGCTGCGCGGCGCTGACCAGCGGGCCGACGAGGGTCTTCTCGTCCAGGGCATTGCCGACGGGCAGGGAGCGGGCCAGGTCGGTCACCAGGTCGACGACCTCGGCGTAGCGGCCGCGCGGCGCGAGCACGCGGGTGCTGAGGAAGCAGGTCTGGCCGTTGTTGGTGAGCGTCGCCGCGACGAGGTCCTGGCCGATGGTCGCCGGGTCCAGCTCCGCGTCGTCGAGGACGATGCCCGCCGACTTCCCGCCCAACTCCAGTGTCACCGGCCGCAGCAGGCGCCCGCAGGTCTCCCCGATGGCACGCCCCGCGGCCGTCGAGCCCGTGAACGCCACCTTGTCGACGCCCGGATGCGCCACCAGATGCGCGCCCGCCCTGCGCCCGCCCGGCACGATGTTCAGCACCCCCGCCGGCACCCCGGCGGCCTGCGCGGCCTCGGCGAGCGGATACGAGTCGAGGACCGTCTCCGGGGACGGTTTGAGCACCACCGTGCAGCCCGCCGCCATGGCCGGCGCGATCTTGAACATGGACAGGACCTGCGGATAGTTCCACGGCACGATCGCCGCCACGACACCCACCGGCAGCCTGCGCACCTCCACCGCGCCGCCGAGCAGTCCGGTGCGCACCTCGCTGAACCCGGTCTCGCGGGCAAGCCCCGCGTAGTAGCGCAGCACCGCGCCGGGATAGCCGACCTCCAGCTGCCGGGCGATGCTCACGGGCATCCCGTTCTGCGAACTCACCAGCGTCGCGATGTCCTGCGCCCGCGCGTCGAGCTCCGCGGCGAACCGGTCCATCACCTCGGCGCGCCGCTCTGGCTCCCAACTCGCCCAGCCACCGCGGGAGTCGAAGGTGTCACGAGCGGCGCGCACCGCGGCGTCGACATCCGCCTCCACGGCCTCGGGCACGGACCCGAGGGCCTGTTCCGTGCTCGGGTCGACCGGTGTCAGGCGCCGTCCGGTGCTGGGGCGCACCCACGCCCCGCCGATGAACAGGTGGTCGTGGCGATGGTCCATGTGCGTACTCCGTAGCTCGCTCGGTGGCCCGTTCCCGGCGGGGACGGCGCTGCTGCGACCCTGGCCGACGGCGCGCGCGGCGGGACACCATTGGGTGCACGCAATGGCGCCTACGCGTGCACGCGCTGTCGCACCGGCACGAGTCCACCGGCCTACGTTCGCGGTGACACGGACACAGGGCCCAGAGCTACGGGAGCGCTCCATGAGTGACCTGCACGATCACGATCCGCTCGCACCGGTGACCGCCGAGGAGATCCGGTCGGCACGGGACGCCCTGGACGCGGCCGGCCTGCTGGCCGACACGACCCGCTTCGCGTACCTGGGGCTCGAAGAGCCCGCGAAGGAGGCGCTGTTCGGCGACGGAGCGGGTGTGGGGGACTGGCGGCGGGTGCGGGTCATGCTCCAGGACACCGCCGGGGCGCCCGCCCGCGACGTGGTGGTGTCGCTGACGGACGGGCGCGTGGTGTCGGACCGGCAGCTCGATCCGGTGAAGGACGGACAACTCCCCGTCCTTGAGGAGGAGTTCGGTGCCGTCGAGGAGCTGCTCTCCGAGGACGAGCGGTGGCTCGCCGCCCTGGAGAGCCGGGGCCTCGACGTGCGCACGGTGCGCGTCGCACCGCTGTCCGCCGGGGTGTACGCCGACGAGTACCCGCAGGAGAGCGGGCGCCGCATCCTGCGCGGACTCGCCTTCGTGCAGGACCACGAGGCGGACCACGCCTGGGCGCACCCGGTCGACGGGCTCGTCGGCTACGTCGATGTCACCCACCGCACCGTGGACCAGGTCATCGACCTCGGCCCGGTCCGCGTCCCCACCGGCTCCGGCAACTTCGACACACCGGAGGTCGCGGGCCCGCCGCGCACCACGCAGCGCCCCATCGAGATCACCCAGCCCGAAGGCCCGAGCTTCGCCCTCGACGGCCACCGACTGACGTGGGAGAACTGGTCGCTCGACATCGGCTTCGACGCCCGCGAGGGCCTCGTCCTGCACCGCATCGCCTTCGCCGACCGCGACACCGGCCGCACCCGCCCCGTCGTGCACCGCGCCTCCATCGCGGAAATGGTCGTGCCCTACGCCGACCCGTCCCCGGTCCGCTCCTGGCAGAACTACTTCGACACCGGCGAGTACCTGATCGGCCGCTGCGCCAACGCCCTTGAGCTGGGCTGCGACTGCGTCGGCGACATCACCTACCTCGACGCCGTCATCGCCGACGAGCACGGCGAACCGAGGACCCTGCGCAACGCGATCTGCCTGCACGAGGAGGACGACGGCATCCTCTGGAAGCACACCGACCTGTGGGCGGGATCCGCCGAGACCCGGCGACAGCGCCGCATGGTGCTCTCCTTCTTCACCACCATCGGCAATTACGACTACGGCTTCTACTGGTACCTGTACCTCGACGGCACCATCGCCTTCGAGGCCAAGGCGACCGGCGTCGTGTTCACCGCCGCGTACACCGGTGACGAGCGGTTCCGCGCCGAGATCGCGCCAGGCCTCGGCGCACCCTTCCACCAACACCTGTTCTGCGCACGCCTCGACATGGCCGTCGACGGAGTCACCAACCGGGTCGAGGAGGTCGATGCCGCCCGCGTCCCGGTCGGCCCGGACAACCCGCGCGGCAACGCCTTCACGCTGCGCCGCACCCCGCTGCTCACCGAACACGCCGCCCGGCGCGACGCGGACCCCGCCGTGGACCGCACCTGGCACATCACCAACCCGGACTCCCTCAACCACCTGGGCAGGCCGGTCGGTTACGCCCTGTTCCCCGAAGGGAAGCCGACGCTCCTCGCCGACCCGGAGTCCTCGGTCGCCGCACGCGCCGCCTTCGCCACGAGGCACCTGTGGGTGACCCGCTCCGACGCCGCCGAGCGCTACCCGGCCGGCGACTTCGTCAACCAGCACCCCGGCGGCGCGGGCCTGCCCACGTACACGGCGGCCGACCGCGACCTCGACGGCCAACCCCTCACCGTCTGGCACACCTTCGGCCTCACCCACGCCCCGCGCCCCGAGGACTGGCCGGTCATGCCGGTCGACCGGACCGGCTTCACCCTCAAACCCTTCGGATTCTTCGACCGCAACCCGACACTGGACGTGCCGCGCCCGGCGTCCTCCCACGGCACGTGCGGCACTTCGGACTGCCATGGGTGACCGGGGGCGAACGCTCCGGCGGCTACTCGCCTTCCCCGTCCACCAGCGCCAGCAACGGTCCCCGCTGGTCCTGCGCCACGTACCCCGCGTAGTAGTCGTACAGCGTCCGGCGTGAGATGCGGGCCGCCGCCAGGCCGTCGCGGGAGCGGATGGCCTCCAGGACCTCCTGGTGGTGGCGGAGCGAAGTGCGCATCAGGGCCTCGCGGTTGTCCGCGTGGGCCACCTTGTCGGCGATCAGGGTGAGGACCGCGCCGCGTACGACCTGGTTCGAGACCTCGATCAGCGCGTTGCGGCTGGCGCGGGCCACCACCTCGTGGAACGCGACGTCCGCCGTGCTGAACTCCTCGTAGCCGGAGTCGATGGCGTGCGTCATGGCCGTCACCGTCTCCTCCATCGCCGCCAACTCGCCGTCCGTGCGCAGGCGTGCGGCGAGCTGGCTGGCCGAGCCGTCGAGGATCATCCGGAAGGAGATCAGCTCGGCCATCGAGACGGTGTCGAAGCGGGCGAGGCGCGTCATCTCCTTCGCAAGGCCCGCCGTGGTGAAGGGCAGGATCTCCGGTCCACGCGGATCGCCGGGGCGGGAGCGGACCAGGCCGTTGCTCTCCAGGACGCGCAGCGCCTCCCGCACGGTGGGCCGGCTCGCGCCGAACTGGGACACCAACTCCCGCTCGCTGGGCAGCCGCTGCCCCGGCTTGAGGTCGCCGCGGGTGATGGCCTGCTCGATCTGTTCCACGATCCGCTGGTACAGCCGCACCGGCGCGACCTGCTGGAACCGTGCCCCGTCCGCCGTCACGACGCCACCCCCGCGCCGCCTGCGGACTCCGCGTCCGGCCACTGCGGAACCGCCCCGGCCGGACGGCTGCGCTCGTACCAGGCCGCCGCCCCGAGGACCCCCACGTCGTCGAAGCGGCGCCCCGAGATCTGTACGCCGATGGGCCTGCCGTCCGCCGTGAACCCGCAGTTGACGGTCGCGGCGGGCTGGCCCGACATGTTGTACGGGGCGGTGAAGCCGATGTGCGACATGGTCCTGCCCGGTTCCATGAACGGCATCGGCTGCTCGGCCGCGAAGGCCGCCACCGGGGCCACCGGCGAGAGCACGATGTCGTACGGGAGGGTCGCCGCCACCGTCCGCGACTGCATGCCCATGATCTGCTGGTAGCAGTGGAGCACCCGTGCGCCCGCCACGTCCGCGCCCTCGCGGCACCAGTCCATCACGTACGGGTGGACGCGGAGCGCCGCCTGCGTGGACAGCTTGCGGAAGTCGTTCCAGGAGCGCACCCGCCAGAACAGGTCCAGGTCGTCCAGGAGGTCCTGCGTCAGGAAGGGGTCGAGCGGTTCGACCGTCGCGCCCGCCGCCTCGAAGACGGCGGCCGCGCCGCGCACCGCGTCCAGCACCTCCGGGTCGCGCGGCCCGCCGCAGCCCGCGTCCAGGTGCAGGCCCACCCGCAGCCCCCGCACCTCGCACTCCGTGCGCGACCAGTCGATGTCCTGCGGCGGCAGGCTCGTCCAGTCACGCGCGTCGGGCCGGCTCAGGACCCGCATGAAAAGGGCCAGGTCCGCGACCGTACGCGCCATGGGGCCCGCCGCACGGCCCAGGTACGGGGTGTCCAGCGGGACCCGGCCGTCGCTCGGCTTGAGGGTGGCGAGCCCCAGCCACGTCCCCGGAAGCCGGATCGACCCGCCGATGTCCGAGCCGACGTGCAGCGGCCCGTACCCGGCGGCGGCCGCCGCGCCCGCGCCGGAGCTCGAACCGCCCGTCGTCCAGGCCGGGTTCCACGGGCTGCGGGTGATGCCGTGCTTGCTGGAGACGCCGGAGGAGAGCATGCCCCAGTCCGGCATGACGGTCGAGCCGAGGACCACGCCGCCCGACTCCAGGACCCGCTCGGTGACCGGCGCGTCCCGCTCGGGGACCACCGGCTCCACCCCCGCGTTGCCCGCAGGCATCGGGACGCCTCTGCGCGCGATGTTCTCCTTCAGCGTCACCGGCACGCCGTCGACCGGCCCCAGCGGCTCCCCGGCCGCCCACCGGGCCTCGCTCGCCTCGGCCGCCTTGCGGGACTCCTCGGGGTCCCGCACCCAGAACGCGTTCAGCACGCCCTCGCGCGCCTCGATCACCGACTGCACGGCGTCGTGAACCTCGACCGGTGACACCGTGCGATCGGCGAAGCGGGCGGTCATTTCGACGGCGGACATGGTGGCCAGGTTCTGTTCGGTGAGCATCCGCACCCTCTCCTTCATGCCAGTGGCCAGGTACCACCCTCTTGACAGGTACCGCCTCAGTCGTCACGGTACCTGTCAAGTGAGCTTACTGGTCAGGCCAGTTACGGCGGAAGGTGTCGTGCATGAGCGAGGACCGACGACGCGGGCGACGCGCCCGGACGGCCGCCACCCTGGCGGCCGCCTGTCTCCTGCTCCTGGCGACGGCCTGCTCCGCCGGTTCCACCGCCGCCGGTTCCCGCCCCGAGGGCCCCGGTGACTCCCTCGCCATCGGTGTCACCGCCGAACCCGCGAACCTCGACTTCACGAAGACCGACGGCGCCGCCATCCCGCAGGCGCTGCTCTACAACGTCTACGAGAACCTCGTGAAGCTCGACCAGCACGGGAAGATCCGGCCTTCCCTCGCCCGCTCGTGGGAGCTGTCGAAGGACCGCAGGACGTACACCTTCCACCTCACCAAAGACGCGAAGTTCAGCAACGGCGCACCGTTCACCGCCGCGGACGCCAAGTTCTCCATCGAGCGCGTCGTCCCCAAGTGGACCGTGGCGCTGAAGGCCCAGATGAGCGTCGTCGACCGCGTACGGGCCGTCTCCCGCGACGAGTTGAAGGTGACACTGAAGCGGCCCAGCAACGACTGGCTGTACCGGATGACCACCCGCACCGGCGCGATGTTCAGCCGCACCGGCGTCGACAAGCTGGCCACCACGCCCGTCGGCACCGGACCGTACGAACTGAAGAAGTGGAACCGCGGCGACTCCATCACGCTCGCCCGCCGCCCCGGCTACTGGGGGCGCGCACCGCACTTCGACACGGTCACGCTCAAGTACTTCAAGGACCCGACGGCGATGAACAACGCGCTGCTCACGGGCACCATCGACGTCATCGGCGCGATGCAGTCGCCGGACTCGCTCTACCGGTTCGAGAACAACCCCAAGTACCGCGTCATCGAGGGCTCCACCAACGGCGAGGTCATGCTCTCGCTGAACAACGGTTCAGGGCCCATGCGGAGCAGGAAGGCCCGGCAGGCGGTGCGCCACGCCATCGACCACCAGGCCCTCGTCGACACCTGCTGGGGCGGACGCGGCAAGCTCATCGGCAGCATGGTGCCGCCCACCGACCCCTGGTACCAGGACCTCACCGACCTGTACCCGTACGACCAGGACAAGGCGCGCACGCTCCTCAAGGAGTCCGGCCAGGCCGGGCGCACGCTGCGGCTGCGGATCCCGACCCTGCCGTACGCCGCCGCCTGCGGCACCGTCGTCAAGAGCCAGCTCGAACAGGTCGGATTCAAGGTCGAGTTGAGCCAGCTGGAGTTCCCCGCCGCCTGGCTGTCGACGGTGTTCAAGAACGCCGACTACGACATGACGATCATGTCCCACGTCGAACCCCGCGACATGCCCGCCGTGTTCGGCGACAAGAAGTACTACACCCGCTACGACAGCCCCGCGTTCCGCGAGCTGCTCGCGAAGGCGGACACCGGAAGCCAGAAGGAGCAGATCACCGCGATGCACGCCGCCGCCCGGACCCTGTCGAAGGACGCCGCCGCCGACTGGCTGTTCCTGCTGCCGAACCTGATGGTGGCGGACGCGGACATCACCGGCCTGCCGGTCAACAGCGTCACCGAATCCCTGGACCTCACCGGCCTGAGCCGGTCGGGCCGGACCGACGGATCCTGAAAGGCGGCCCGAACCGATGATCGTCCGTCTGGTGCAGCGGATCGCGATCCTGGTGGCGAGCCTGTTCGTGAGCTCCGTCGTGGTGTTCGCGTTCATGGCGGTGCTGCCGGGAGACCCCGCGCGCGTCGCCCTCGGGACCGGCGCGTCCGACTCCGCGGTCGCCCAACTGCGCGCGCAGTTCGGCCTCGACCGCTCCCTCGTCGACCAGTACCTGAGCTGGCTGCACCACCTCGTCACCTTCGACCTCGGCGACTCGTACATCTCGCAGACGCCGATCGGGCCGCAGCTCGCCGACCGGCTCCTGGTCACCCTGTGGCTCGTCGGCACCGGCATGGTGATCGCCCTGGTCGTGGCGGTGCCGCTCGGCACGCTCATGGCGGTGCGGCACCGCAAGCCGTCCGGACTCGTCCTCTCGGCCCTGTCCCAAGTGGGCGTCGCCGTACCGGCGTTCCTCGCGGGCATCCTCATGATCACCGTGTTCGCGGTGGGGCTCGGCTGGCTGCCGGCGAACGGCTGGACACCGCCCGACGACGATCCGGTGCTCTTCGTCGAACAGCTGCTGATGCCCGCGCTCTCCCTCGGCCTCGTCCAGGCCGCCGTCCTCACCCGCTACGTCCGCAGCTCCGTGCTCGACGTGCTGCGCGAGGACTATCTGCGCACCGCCCGTGCCAAGGGCCTGCGCCCGATGAAGGCCCTCGTGCGGCACGGGCTGCGCAACGCGTCCGTGCCCGTGGTCACCGTCCTCGCGCTGCAACTGGCGACGCTCCTCGTGGGCGCCGTCGTCATCGAGCGGGTCTTCGTCGTCCCCGGCCTCGGCAGCCTGCTGCTCGACAGCGTCGCGAGCCGGGACCTCATCGTCGTACAGGACGTCGTCATGATCGTGGCGGCGGCCGTCCTGCTCGTGAACTTCCTGGTCGACCTGGCGTATCTGCTGATCGACCCCCGACTCAGGGTGCGTGGGTGATGACCGCTTCAGACCTCGCGGGCACGGCGGCGACCCGGGCGGGCGCCCGGCGCCGTCGCAGGCCCCTGCCCGGCTCCCTCCTCGTCGGCGGCACCGTCGTCGCCCTCGTGGTCGCCGTGGCGCTGCTGTCCTTCGTCTGGACACCGCACGATCCGACGCTGGTGAACCCGGCCGTCCGGTTGCAGGAGCCGTCCGCCGAATACTGGTTCGGCACCGACAAGTTCGGGCGCGACGTGTTCAGCCAGATCATGATCGGCTCGCGGACGACGCTCTACGTCGGCCTCGTCGCGGTCGGCGTCGCCGCGGTGATCGGGGTGCCGCTCGGCATCCTCGCCGGGATGGGCGCCCGCTGGTTCGGCGAACTGCTCATGCGCGCCAACGACCTGATCCTCGCCTTCCCGGCGCTGCTGCTCGCCATCATGTTCGCCGCCGTCTACGGCGCGGGCACGGGTGTCGCCATGGTCGCCATCGGGATCGCCGCGATCCCCAGCTTCGCCCGCCTGATCCGCGGCGGCACCCTCCAGGTGATGGGCACGGAGTACGTCATGGCCGCGCGCGCCGCCGGGCGCAGGCCGTTCGCCATCGCGCTGCGGCACGTGCTGCCCAACGTCGGCAGCCTGGTCATCGTGCAGGCCTCCGTCGGCTTCGCGATCGCCGTGCTCGCCGAGGCCGCGCTCTCCTTCCTCGGCTTCGGCACCCCGCCGCCCACCCCGTCCTGGGGCCGGATGCTCCAGGAGAGCCAGGAACTGCTCGGCACCGCGCCCCGGCTCGCGGTCTTCCCCGGCCTCGCGATCGCGGTGGCCGTGCTCGGATTCAACCTGCTCGGCGACGGGCTGCGCGACCGCTTCGACCCCAAGGTGGAGGACCGCCGATGACCGCCGCAGTGCAGACCCCGCCGGAGGACGTGCTGAGAGTCCGCGGGCTCGGCGTCACCACCGGCGACCTGCCGCTCGTCCAGGACGTCGACTTCACCATCCGCTCCGGAGAACGCGTCGGCCTCATCGGCGAGTCCGGCTCCGGCAAGTCACTGACCTCGCTGAGCCTCATGGGCCTGCTCCCCGAAGGGCTCCGCGCGACGGGTTCGGTGCGGCTCGCCGGGGTCGACCACGACCTGATCGGCGCCGACGAGACACGGATGTCCCGCGTCCGGGGCAAGGACCTGGCCATGGTGTTCCAGGAACCCATGACCGCGCTGAACCCCACGATGCGGATCGGCCGGCAGATCGCCGAGGTGCTCCGCATCCACCGCACCCGGCCCGACCGCGCCTCCGCACACGCCGCCGCCGTGGAACTCCTCGACCAGGTGGGGCTGCCCGACCCGGCCGCCGCCGCGCGCGCCTACCCGCACCAGTTCTCCGGCGGCCAGCGCCAGCGCGTCGTCCTGGCCATCGCCCTCGCCAACGACCCGGCCCTGCTGGTCTGCGACGAACCCACCACCGCGCTCGACGTCACCGTGCAGGCCCGCGTCCTCGACCTCATCGTGCGCGGCGTCCAGGACCGGGGCTCGGCACTGCTGTTCATCACCCACGACCTCGCCGTGGTCGCCACCGCCTGCGAGCGCGTCATGGTCATGTACGGCGGCCGGGTCGTCGAATCCGGGCCCGTACGCGAGGTGTTCACCCGCCCGAGGCACCGCTACACCCAAGGCCTGATCGGGGCGTCCGACCTGACGGCCGTCGACGCGCGCGGCCGGCTCGCCACCATCGGCGGCTCGGTGCCGCCCGCGGGCGCCTTCCCCGCCGGATGCGTCTTCCGCAACCGGTGCACGGCCGCCACCGAGCAGTGCGAGCGGCGCCCGCAGTGGACCGCGACCGGCCCCGACTCCGGCTACGCGTGCTTCCACCCGGTGCCGGCCGGCACCGGCGGTACCCGGGAGACCACCGACCACGAGGAGGCCCGCCGTGGCTGACGAGCACAGGCGCGGCGACGCCCTCCGCGTCACCGACGTCACCCGCGACTACCACCGGCCCCGCACCTCGCTGCGCACCCCCGCCGCACCTGTGCACGCGCTGCGCGGCGTCACCTTCTCCGTGCCGCGCGGGCAGCGCTTCGGCATCGTGGGGGAGTCGGGCTGCGGAAAGTCGACCCTGCTGCGCATCCTGGCCGGGCTCGACAGGCCGACGAGCGGCACCGTCGAGATCGAGGGGCGGGACATCACGCGGCTGAGCGAGCGGCGGCTCCGCTTCGTGCGCGAACGCCTCCAGCTCGTCTTCCAGGACCCGATGAGCTCGCTCGACCCACGGATGAGGGTGGGCGACATCGTGGCCGAACCGCTTGTCGCGCAGGGCACCGGGAACCGCAAGGAGCGGGTGGCCGAACTCCTCGCGTCCGTGGGCCTGGACGCCGACGCCGCGCGGCGCTACCCGCACCAGTTCTCCGGCGGCCAGCGCCAGCGGATCTCCCTCGCCCGCGCCCTGGCCCCGCGCCCGGACATCCTCGTGGCGGACGAACCGGTCAGCGCCCTCGACGTGTCCGTCCGCGCCCAGGTCCTCAACCTCATCACCGACCTCGTCGACGAACTGGACCTCACCCTCGTCTTCGTCTCCCACGACCTGTCCGTCGTACGCCACATGTGCGACCGCGTCGCCGTCATGCGGGACGGCGAGATCGTCGAGAGCGGACCCACCGGGCAGCTCTACGACGACCCCCAGCACCCCTACACCCGCCGCCTGATCGCCGCCGTGCCGACGCTGGAGAAGGCACTGGCCGGAGTGACGGCGGCCCACCTCAACCAGGAGCACCAGGAGCCCCACGCGTGAACGCACACCCCGCACCGGCCACGGCGGCCGGCCTCTCGGCGAAGGAGTTCCCCGACGGTCTGCCCATCGGCGACACCTGGCTCCCCGCCCCCACGACCGAGGAGGTGCGCTTCCCCTACGACGGCACGGTCGTCGGCCGCGCGCCCGTCGGTGACACGTCGCTGGCGCGGCGGGCCCTGGACGAGGCGGCCGGGATCCGCCGCAGGGTCGCCGACCTCCCCTCGCACATCCGGTGCACCGCACTGCACGCGACGCACGACGCGATCGCCGACCGGCGCGCCGACTTCGAACACCTCCTCGTCCTGGAGACCGGCAAACCCCTGGTCGACTGCCGGGTGGAGGTCGACCGCACCCTGCTGACCCTGCGCACCTCCGCCGAGGAGGTGGCCCGGCTGCACGGCGAGACGGTCCCGCTCGACCTGCTGCCCTCCGGCGAGGGACTGCTCGGCTTCTGGACCCGCAAGCCGATCGGTGTCGTGGTCGGCATCGCCGGCTTCAACTACCCGCTGCTGCTCGCCGCGCACAAGATCGCGCCATCGGTGGCGGCGGGCTGCCCCGTCGTCGCCAAGCCCGCCCCGCAGACACCACTGGCCACGCTGTGGCTGGTCCACCTGCTGCGCGAGGCGCTGCACGAGGCCGGGGCGCCGCGGGCGGCGGTGCAACTGGTCACCGGTGGCCCCGAGGTGGGGGAGGAGCTGACCACGGACCGCCGGGTCGGCGCGGTCTCCTTCACCGGCTCCGCCGCCGTCGGCCACCGCATCGCCAAGGACGCGGCCCCCACCAAGACCCTCCTCGAACTCGGCTCCAACGCCGCCCTGCTGGTGGCCGCCGACGCCGATCTCGACGCCGCGGCGGACGCCGTCGTACGCGGCGGCTACTACGCCTCCGGGCAGGCCTGCATCAGCGTGCAGCGGGTCGTCGTGGAGGAGGCGGTCCGCGAGGAGTTCGTGGCACGCCTGAAGCAGCGCATCCCGGGGATCGCGACCGGCGACCCGCGCGACCCCGACACACGTGTCTCGGCGCTCATCGACGAGCGCTCGACCAACCGGGTACGCACCTGGGTCGAGGAAGCCGTGAAGGCGGGCGCGGTGCTCGCGGTCGGCGGTGGCATCACTGACGGTGTCATCGAACCTGCGCTGCTCCTGGACCCGGACCCCGGGCTGCCCGTCTGGAGCGAGGAGGTCTTCGGCCCGGTGGTGTGCCTGCGCTCGGTCCCGGACATGGACGCGGCGATCGCGGTGGCCAACGACTCGCGCTACGGGCTGCACGCCGCCGTCCACACCACGTCCCTGGACACGGCGTTCGCCGCGGTGGAACGCCTGGAGGCGGGCGGCGTCGTCGTCAACGACGTCCCCGGCTTCCGCTCCGACACGATGCCGTACGGCGGGGTGAAGGACTCCGGGGCGGGCCGCGAGGGCCCCCGGTTCGCGATCGACGAACTGACGGTGACCCGTATGGCAGTGATCCGTCCGACCACGCAGAAGAAGGACCGGTGACACGGTGACGACCCCGCGACCGACGCAACCCATCGACTATGCGAACCTGTTCCGGCTCGACGGGCGCAAGGCCGTCGTGGTCGGCGGGGGCGGCGGCATCGGCCGGGAGAGCGCCCTGGCGCTGGCCGCGCACGGAGCGCACGTGGTGTGTGCGGACCGCGACCTCAAGGCCGCCGAGGAGTCGGCCTCGCTGGCCCCCGGCATGTCGGCGTACGCCCTGGACGTCCTCGACGCCGACGCCGTGACACGCGCGGCCGACGAGCTGGGCCCGGTCGACGTCCTCGTCTTCACCGCCGCGACGAACGTCCGCAAGCGCCTCCTCGACTACACGTCCGAGGAGTTCGACCGGGTCGTCTCGCTCAATCTGCGCGCCTCGTTCGACCTGGTGCGGGCGTTCGGCCGCGGCATGGCGGAGCGGGGCCGGGGCAGCATCGTCGGCTTCAGCTCGATCCGCTCCGTGACGGTGGAGCCGGGCCAGGGCGTGTACGCGGCGACGAAGGCGGGGCTCGTCCAGCTGACGCGCACGGCGGCGGCCGAACTCGGCCCGTCCGGAGTGCGCGTGAACACCATCGCGCCCGGCGTCGTGGCGACCCCGCTGACCGAGCAGATCCGCGCGGTGCCGGAGTGGTCCGACGCGTACGCCCACAAGAGCGCGCTGGGCCGCTGGTCCCGCCCCGACGAACTGGCGGGCGCCGTCGTCTACCTGGCCTCGGACGCCTCCTCGTTCGTGACGGGCAGTCAACTGTTCGTGGACGGCGGCTGGACGGCGATCGACGGGCGGTACACACCGCCCAGCTGATTCCGGCCGAAGCCGGTCGTGCACCTCACGCCGTGACCGGCCGCCGCGCCACGAAGACGAACTCCTTGCCCGGTCGGTCGGGCGCCTCGCGCACGTCCCGCAGCACATAGCCGTGGGCGCGCAGGTCCGCCTCGATCTCCTCGCGGCTCCGGAAGCGCAGCGTCGAGTCCGAGGTCAGGACCTGCCCGTCCGCGCCGAACACGAAGGTCCCCCGGAAGGTGACCAACGGCCCGTCCACGTGCATCAGTTGATTCCATTGCTCGACCCGTCCGACCCCCGGAATCTCCCGCACGTGGTGGGTACGGTCGCGCGTCCACTCCTCCCAGGCGCGGCGGGCCGGATCGCGGGTCTCGAAGACGAGGTGCCCGCCGGGGCGCAGCGCCGCGTGGGCACCGCGCAGGGTGCCGTGCCATGCCTGCGGGTCGGCGATGGCCTGGGCGACGTTCGCCGTCATCGTCGCGAGATCGGCCTGGAGCGGCGGGAGGGAGCCGGCATCGCCGTCGACCCACCGCACGCGCTCGGCGCCCGGTTTGGCGCGTGCGACGTCGAGGGATGCCGCGGCGGGGTCGACGCCGACGACGTCGTACCCCTGGTCGGCGAGGAGGAGCGCGAAGACACCTGTGCCGCACCCGATGTCCAGCACCTGACGCGCCCCGACCTCCCGCGCGATCCCCAGATAGGCGTCGAGATCGCTGCGGTCGGGGTCGAGCCGGTCGTAGACCGCGGCGAGCCGGGGGTGCGCGAAGCATGCGTCAGCCATGCGGTCGACGGTAGGCACCCACCGGCCCTGTTGTCGCGTCATTTGTTGCGTGGTGCATGAGAGGTGGTGTGCAGGCGTGGCCTCCTACGGGGCCGTGCCCCGGGCGGCGGCGCGCACCGCCGCGTCCGCCACCACGGCGTCCTGCCAGGCCATGCCCGAGCCCTTGAACAGCACGGGCCGGTCGGTGGCCAGTTCCCGCTCGCCGCGGACGACCGCGGCCATGGGCAGCAGCCGCGAGGCCGACAGCGTGCCCTCCGCCACCGGGAGCACGATGTCGCCGCACTCGCGCAGCGCCGTGGCCGGGTCCTCCACGACGACCTGTGCGCGGGCCGTCAGCGCCGAGTCCACCTCGCGGGCGTCCGGGTCGTGCGAGCCCACGGCCAGCACGACGGCGTCGTCGCGGAGGTGGGCCGAGTCGAAGAGCGGGACAGGGGAGGGGGTGGCACACACGACGAGGTCGGCGCGCCGCAGCCACGCCTCGGCGTCCCGCGCGGCGACCACCCTGTCGTCGCCGACCAGCGCGGCATCGGCCCGCGCCGGATCGCGTACGACATACGTCACGTCGGAGAGCTCGGCGCCGACGTCGCGCAGCGTCCTTACGTGACCCGTCCCTTGTGGACCCGCGCCGAACGCCACCACGTTCCACCGTCGCCCCGGCCGGGTCAGCAGCGGCAGCACCGCCGCCACCGACACCGCGGGCGTGCGCAGCGTGGTCAGCGCGGCGCCGTCGACGACCGCGGCGGGGGCGTACGACGGCGGCCGGAAGACGAGGTGGACGCCCTGGATGCGGGGCAGGCCGCGGTCGGCGTTGGCGGGGACCGCCGAGATCGCCTTCACTCCGACACCGAACGCGGTCGCGGCCGGCATGGCCAGCAACTGCCCCTGTTCGTCCGGCAGGTCCAGGATCGAGCGGGGCGGCCCCGTCGTCGGATCGAGGCCGCCGAGCAGCGCGTCCCGGATCGCGGCGACCGCTTCGCGGGGCGGCAGCAGTTTCGTCAGCTCGTCGGCGCCGATGTACGCGATCTGTGCGGGCTGCGCGTTCTGGGATGTCCGGGGTGGCCGGGGTGATTGGGGGTTCTGCACCTGTGCTCCTGTTCGCGTGCGGGAGGTGTGGCTCCGAAAGGTCAATGCGCCGACGGTGAGCCGTCCGTGTCGTCCTCCGGTGTGTCGCCCGCCGGTTTCGTGTGCAGGATCTCGCGCACCTGATCGGCGGCGCGCAGGATGCTCTCGCTCATGAACTCGCTGTATCGCGCGATGTTTTCGAGTCGCGCGGCGGCCGGGCTGTCGCGGCCGAGGACTCCGACGCCCTGCCGTGCGACCTCGGCGAGCTGTGCCGTGCCACGGGCGCTCGCCACCGTCGACTGGTACCAGACGTCGTCGTCGACGAGGTAGCGCTCCCGGCGCCCGGCGTCGCGCTGTCGCCGGATCAGGCCCTGGTCCTCCAGGAACGAGACCGACTTGGACACGGACGCCGGGCTGACGTCGAGCCGCCGCACCAGCTCGGCCGCGGTGACACTGCCCGCGTCGCTGGTGAACAGGCAGGTCAGCACGCGCGCCGTCATCTTCGGCAGCCCCTGCTGCATGAGCAGCGTCGTGAACGTCTCCTCGTACTCGCGCACCGCCTCGTCGTCCCGCCCGGTGGCCCGCTCCGGTGTCCCGCGGCCGGGCGGTGGGGTCTGCTTGCGGCGGTGGGCGCGGCGTTCGGTGGCGCGGTGGGCGAGCTCGGCGCGGTAGGCGGTCGGGCCGCCGTTGCGCATCACCTCGCGCGTGACGGTCGAGGTGGGGCGGTCCAGGCGGCGGGCGATCTCGGCGTACGCGAGGCCGTCGGCGAGCCCGGTCGCGATCTGCTGCCGTTCCTGCTGGGTGAGTCGGCCTCCCGGCATCGTGCACGCCCCTCCGTCGTCTCCTGAGTGCTCCTGTTCTCGTCAGCGTAGCGTTCACGCTCAACCCAATGCAACGGAATGCAAGATTCTGTTGCGTTAGATCTATATCCGTTGCAACGAAATAACCACTCTGAACTGCGAGTTAGTGATTCGCATGCAATGAACGCGTTGATTGATCATGAAACGCAACGTAGCTTTTCACTCATCGGAAACAAGGCAGAGCCAGACCGAACCAAGGAGAGCACGATGCAGAAGTTCGACACCCCCGCCACGATCTCCGCCGTCCTGCACCTCCCCGCCGGACGCGTCCAGGTCATCGCCGCGGACCGCGCCGACACCACCGTCGAGGTCCGCCCCGCCGACCCCTCCAAGAGCCGCGACGTACGGGCCGCCGAGCAGACCGCCGTCGCGTTCGCCGACGGTGTCCTGCGGGTCGACGCCCCCGCCGAGAAGAACCAGCTCCTTGGCGCGTCCGGCGCCATCGAGGTGACCGTCCAGCTGCCCGCGGGATCCGCCGTCGAGGCCAGGTCTGCGGCCGTCGAGTTCCGCGGCGTCGGCCGGCTCGGCGACCTCTCCTGCGAGGGTGCCCACGGCACCGTCAAGATCGACGAGGCCGCGAGCGTGCGACTGTCCTCCTACGCCGGTGATGTCACGGTCGGCCGGCTCACCGGGCCCGCCGAGATCACCGTGCAGAAGGGCGACATCCGCGTCACCGAGGCCACGACCGGCGCGCTCGAACTGCGCACCCGGATGGGAGACGTGACGGTCGACGCCGCCCACGGTGTCTCGGCCACCCTCGACGCGGGCACCGGCTACGGCCGGGTCCACAACGCGCTGATGAACTCCGAGGGCGCCAAGGCCGGACTCACCATCCACGCCACCACCGACCACGGGGACATCACCGCCCGCAGCCTGTGATCCACCCGCACCACCGCACGCCCGCCGGCGGGGCCCGCGCACGCACCACGGGCCCCGCCACCGCACCCACGTAGTCATCCACGCAGCACCCGACCAGGGGGACCGACCCATGACGCACCGCACCGCACCCGCGAACGCCGCCCCGTGGACCGGAATGGTCCAGGTCGACGACACGGCCCTCGCCGTCACCGACACCGGCGGCCCCGGCATCCCGGTCCTCTACCTCAACGGCCAGTTCGCCACGCAGGGTTACTGGGGCCGGGTCCTCGCCGACCTCGGACCGCGGTGGCGGCACATCACCTTCGACGAACGGGCCCGCGGCAAGAAATCGGGGCTCTCGGCGGACTACTCCTTCGAAGCGGCCGTCCGCGACGTCGACGCGGTCCTCGCCGCCAGGGGTGTCGACCGGGCGCTCCTCGTGGGCTGGTCCTACGGAGCGTTCGTCGGGGCGCACTGGGCGAGCCGGAACCCGGGCCGCACCATCGGCGCCGTCCTCGTCGACGGCGCGCAGCCCTACGACTGGCTGGACGAGGCGATGGAGGCGCGCATCCGCAAGCTGTTCCGGCGCATCGGCTGGTTCTCCCCGCTGCTGCGCCCGACCGGCCTGGTCCCGCGGATGTCCGCCGCGCAGCAGGCCGAGAGCAACATCGAGCTCGGCAGGATCGGCCGCGAGGCCGAACTGGGCCCGGTGCTCCGGGCGATCACCGTCCCGACGCGCTACGTCCTCGCCTCCGGCACGTCCTTCGGCAGCCGCGGCGACGAACAGGAACGCATCCGCGCCGGACTGTCCAAGGTCACCGCCGCCAACGCCCACATCGAGATCCACGCCAAGGTCGCCAGCAACCACGGCGCGATCCTGAAGAAGGACCACGCCGCGATCGCCGAGGCCGTCCGCGAGGTCGCGGCCCTGGACGACAAGCGGACCGTTCAGCCCGGGGGCAGCGGGCCGCGGTAGGGCACCGGCCTGCCGGTGTGCGCGTCGAGGAGGACCCGGTCGCCCAGCGGCTCGCGCAACTCGACCTCGACCCGCTCCAGTTTGCCCTGCTTGGTGCAGGTGCGGTCGCCGTCCCGGCCGACCACGGAGGTCGAGAGCACGACACTTCCCCGGGTCTCCAGCGCGTCCACGGCGGGGCCCTCGTCGCAGACGCCGTGCAGGGCGACCACGGTCACCGACCGCCCGTCGGGGGAGACCCCGAGGAGCCGGTCGAGCCTCGGGCCGGGGAGGTCGTGGGCCGGTGGGACCGGCGGCCGGGGGGACTTCGACGGCGTGACGGCGGCCTGCTTGAGGGGCGAGTCGTAACCGTCGAGCGTGAAGACCCAGGCTGGCACGGAGGCGGGACCGCGACTCGTGGCCAGCCGCATGCGCCCCGGTTCCACCGACGTCACCTTGAGCCGTGCCCTCCCCTCGACGCGCGGGCCCGCCAGGGAGTCGTACGCCTCCTTCGCCGCCGATACCGGGCGTTCGAGGGATCCGCCCGCCGCCCATGTCACCTTGCCGGACTTCGGGGCGCTGCCAGGCAGCGTTCCGGTCAGCTCGAAGTTCCGCCGCTCATAAGCCTGTTGATCGGCCCGGTCGTGCCAGCCGCCGCGCGGCACCTGGACCGCCTCCGCCGTGGGGTGGTACCCGGACCGCCACGCGGTGGCCGCGGGCGAGCCGTCCCAGGCGTCGGCCACCTGCCGGGCCCGCTCGGCGAGTGCGTCCCCGCGGTCCCCGGCCGCCTTCTCGCCGCCGCAGCCCGCGACGGCGACGAGGCCGACGACGGACAGGGCGATGCCCGCCGACGGCCTGCCGGACCCCACCGACCCGATGCGCATGTGACCTCCTGGAGCGACACCTGCCGATTCCCACCGCCCCTGTGACGTCGCCGGGCCGCGATGGGTTCACTCGCCGAGCCGGTGAACCGGTGGGACCTGCCGTCAGTAGACGTGCAGTCCGCGCTCGTCCAGCACCGTCTGCACCTTGGTGAAGTAGTTGCGGTAGGTGCCGCTGGAGCTGGACGTGCACACAGTTTCGGCCGTGCCGCCGGAGAGCAGCCCCAGGGCCACCGTTCCGTGCAGCGCGGGCCCGCCGCTGTCGCCGCCGAGGGCGCAGTTGTTCGTCTCCATCATTCCGTAGAGCGTCTGGCCGTCGATGTTGACGGTCGTGCTCGTCTTGGTGACGTTGCCCGTCAGGTCCTGGCTGCTGACGCCGATCCGGTCGATGTGCTCGCCCTCCGCCGGGTACCGGGAGCTCTCGATCTGGTGGTAGTCGCCGCCCCAATAGCGCACCGTCCCCAGCGGGTTGATGTCGGGTGCGTTCGACCTGATGGTCGCCCAGTCGCAGGCGCGCGTGGAGCCGTCGCAGGCGCCGGTGGTGCCGGAGCCGAAGCTGTACGCGGTCTGCGTGCCGATCTTGGTGCCGTTGTAGTCCATGTACCAGGTGTTGCCGGTGCCCGGCACGCAGTGGCCCGCGGTCAGCGTGTAGATCGCGCCCGAGGAGTTCTTGGCGTTGAACCCGGCGCTGCAGAGCCAGCCGCTCGACGTGATCCCGTTGGCGCCGCGCAGATCGGTGGCCTTCAACTTCAGTTCGCTGTCGATCCTGTTCACGCGGATCGCGCCGGGGTGGGCCTTCGCGACCTTCTCGATCCTGGAGCGGCTCGTCGCCGAGGCGCCGTCGAAGACGTCCACGCCGACCTGGTTGGTACGCGCGTCGACACCCCATGCCGTGCCGGGCACGTTCCCCAGCGCGTCCAACTCGCGGTGCAGTGACTTCAGTTCCTTGGTGCTGCGGGTGACCAGTTCGGCGGTCCCGCCCGCGTCGCGTACGGACCGGGCGGCCGCCTCGTCGGTCACCGCGACGACGATCCTGCCGTCCTCGACGTAGGTGCCGGCGGTCCGGTCGACGCCCAGCTTCTGCGTCAGGGCCGTCGCCTCGGCGGGCGAGGTGAGCGGCGTCGCGGCCGCGCCCGGGGATTCGGAGGCGGAGGCGGGCAGGGCGGTGGCGGCGGACAACAGCAGTGCTGCCGAGGCCAGCTGCGCGAGTCTCTTACGGGTGTGTCTCATGGTGCGTCCCCCCAGGGCTGCTCGATGTCCGTGCGGCTGCCGCGCGTGCGGTGGCCCTGTGGCCTGGAATGCACTGTGCGCGGCGAGTGAAAGTTAGGTAGCCGCGAGGCGCGCGAAGAGCGAATTGGCATATTCACTGACACGCGTGGCCGGTTGTGACTGGACCACCGGAGGCGGCGCCCCGGCCGGGAGGCCCGCACCCAGCGGCTCTTTGCGCCACGCGCCGGACCGGCGGCGTACCACCACGCGCCGGATTGGCCGGAAGCCGTTGTCAGTGCCGGCTGAGAGCATCACGTCATGTTGCAGGTATGTCTGAACGGCGCGAGGACACGCGCCGAGTGCGCGCATCTTCCCGTGAGCCCGCAGGAGCTGGCGGCGGCGGCCCGCGCGGCGGTCGCCGCCGGGGCGCGGGACATCCATCTACACCCCAAGCGCGGGGACGGCGCGGACACCCTCGATCCGGCCGTCGTCGGGGCAGCCGTCGCGGCGGTCCGCACCGCCGTCCCCGGCATACCGGTGGGGGTCACGACGGGCGCCTGGGCGACGCCTGACGCGGGGGCCCGCGCCGCCCTGGTGCGCGCCTGGACCGTGCTGCCCGACCACGCGTCCGTGAACTGGCACGAGGACGGCGCCGCCGAAGTGGCCGAGGCGCTCCTGGAGCGGGGCATCGGCATCGAGGCGGGCATCTACTCCGGGACGGCAGCCGCGCGGCGCTTCCTGAGCTGGCCCGAGTCCCACCGGGTGCTGCGCGTCCTGGCCGAGATCACCGAGCCCGACCCGCAGGCCGCACCGCGGGCCGCGGACGAACTGCTCGCCGCGCTCCGTCCCGCCGCCGCGGTCTCACCCGTCCTCCTGCACGGCGAGGACGCGACGGCCTGGCCGGTCCTGCGCCTGGCCGCCGCCCGCGGCCTGGACAGACGTATCGGCCTGGAGGACGTACTGCACCTGCCGGACGGCAGGGCGGCCGTGAGCAACGCCGAGCTGGTGCTCGCGGCCGTCTGACCCGTCCGCCTGCGGTCAGCGCAGCTCCACCACCCGCACCCCGTACGGCTCCAGGGCGACGTCCGTCACCCGCTCGCCCGTGGTGAGGTCGTGCGGGGCGGCGCCCTTCGGGCGCACGGTCAGCGGGTCGGGGGACTGGCTCACCAGCCAGCCGAAGCGGCGGCCGTCCTCGTGGACGAGGGTGTCCGCGGCGACGTACGGGGAGTCCACGGTCAGCGGGCGGTCCACACCCGCGTGTGCGGCGAGCGCCCGGTAGAGCCGGTGCGTCTGCTCGGGGTTGACCTGCGGGGTGCGGGCCGCCATGTGTTCCAGGGGGTACGTGGCGAGGACCGCCCACCCGTCGCCGACGGCGTGCCGCAGCAGGGCCGGGCGGCCGTGCGCGTCGGTCGCGACGACCTCGGCGCCGTCGGGGACGAGCGGCAGGTAGGAGCGGGAGAACTCCGTGCCGTTCACCTCGAAGGTCAGGGTCTCGCCGGCCGTGAGGTCACCGAAGTCCTCGGTGAACGTCAGCTCCAGGACGTCGTCGCGGATCGGCTCCACCATCCCGTACGACAGCTGGTGCTTGATCCCGAACAGCGCGTCCATGCCCTGGAACCACGGCATCCGCGTCTCCGCGTGCTCGCCGGAGCAGTACGAGAGGTAGACCGTGGCGCCCGCGCGGGCGAGGCGCTCCAGTTCGATGCGGGTGCCGGAGGTGATCTGCCGGGTGGCGGGGAGGAGGAAGAGCCGGGCGTCCTCGGGGAGGCCGTCGAGTTCACGGGTCAGGGCGAGCGGGAGGTCCGCCTCGCGCGCCGCGATGTACGACTGGCGGAGCGAGGAGAAGATCACCGGCTTGTCGGTGGGCAGCGCGCGCGGGAACTGCCACTCCAGGAAGGCGGGCACCACCAGCGCCGTCTCCACGTCCGCGCGACGGCAGCGCGGGAAGTCCACGGCCTTCAACACCTCCGCGAAGGCGGCGAGTTCGCGCAGGGGCGGCTTCGGGCGCGCCGTGTTGTCCGTGATGCCGAAGTGCATCTCGAAGGGGTGGTGGTCGTAGGGGCCCTGGTTCCACAGCGTGTCGTAGTCCGTGTTGTTCCATGCGATCCACCCCGTGGCGCCGCCGAGCAGCGAGTTGTGCAGGGACTGCCGGTAGTACACCGCCGCGTTCTCCTCGGACACCGTGTCCGAGGACAGGCCGAACTCCTCCAGGATCACCGGCTGCCCCGTGACGGCGGCCAGTTCGCACTCGAAGGCCGCGTTGTGGTGCTGGCGCACGCGGTCGTTCTGCGAGCGGTAGACGTGCGGGCCGACGAAGTCCACGTACTCGGCCGTCTCGCGCAGCGAGAAGCCGTTGTCCCGGCCGTGCACCTCGATGCCCCACGCGCCGTCGCCGAGCGACACCGGCTGCGTCGCCCCGGCCGCCCGCACCGCGTGGCACATGGTCTGCGCCCACGCCGTCACCTGCTCGGTCGGCGCGGGCGGCTCGCCCACCAGACGCCCGTAGCCGGGCATCTCGTTGCTGATCAGCCAGCCGGTGATCGCCGGATGGTCCTTGAACCGGGCCGTCATCCGGTGCGCGAACCACGCCTGCCGACCGACCATCCACACGTCCGCGTACAGATCGCGGCCGTTCCGCCAGGCGGGGTCCCAGTTGTCGCCGGACATGTGCCCGACGATGAACGTGGGGATCGTCCCCATGCCCAGCTCGCCGTGCGCGTCGAGGAAGTCGTCGAACCTCTCGCAGAGTTCCTCGTCGATGCGGTGGGGTTCGGGGTGGAAGTCGGGCCAGTAGAAGAACGAGCGGGTCATGTTCAGGCCGTGGTCGCGCAGCACGGTGAGTTCTTCGCGGACGACGGCCGGGTCGTAGTTGCGCCACATCAGCGGGCCGCCGGTGCGGGACCAGTAGTTGGCGCCGAGCCAGGGCAGGACGGACGGGTCGTGGGACAGGTGGGCGTTGTGGCGACGCATGGCGGAGGGCTCCAGAGAGTGGGCGTCAGAGGGTCAGCGTGGTGGACCGGGTGGCGTCCGATGACGGCCCGGTCCCGATCTCGTACGTGCCCGGTTCCACGGCCAGGTCCAGGGAACGGGTGACCGAGGCCAGGACCTGGTCGTCGAGCGGGAAGACGACCGTGGTCCGCTCGCCCGGCGCGAGGTCGACGCGGCGGAAACCGCGCAGCTCGCGGACGCGCGGCCAGGACGTCCCGCCACCGACCCGACGCACGTACAGCTGCACGGTCTCGCGCACCGGCCGGTCCCCGGTGTTGGCGACCTCGACCTCGCACACCCCGCCGGACACGCGCGGCGCGCCGAACTCGGTGGTGGTGTACGACAGTCCGTGGCCGAACGCGTAGAGCGGCGTCGCCGGTCCGTCGACGTAGCCGCGGTAGCCGTGGTCCTTGGCGTTGTAGAAGACGGGGAGCGTGTCGGAGGAGCGGGGCACCGAGACGGGCAGCCGCCCGCTCGGCTCACGGGCGCCGAGCAGCACCTCCGCGAGGGCCCGGCCGCCCCACGGACCCGGATACCACGCGCTCAGCAACGCGCCCGCACCGTCGGCGAGTTCGGGCACCGCGTGCGGGCGGCCCTGGATCAGCACCGCCACGCACGGCGTGCCGGTCGCCGCGACCGCCGCGACGAGCGCCCGCTGCCCCGCGCCGAGCCGGACGTCGGCGAGGTCGACGCCCTCGCCGCAGGTCATCTCCGTGGGGTTGCCGGTGGCCACGACGGCGGCGCCGTTGGCGTCGAAGAGTGTGTCGTGTTCGCGCGCGCTGGAACCGCCGAGCACGAGCACCGCGACATCGGACGCGGCGGCCAGCTCCACGGCCTCCGCGATGCCCGAACGGTCCTCGCCCACGAGATCGCAGCCGCGCGCGTACGTCACGCCCGCGCCGGCCTCCCGCAGCCCCGCGAGCACCGAGACACCGACGTCCGGCCGCTGGGGCGCCGTGTAGTCGCCGAGCTGCTGCGGGATCGAGTCGGCGTTCGGGCCGATGACGGCGATCCGCTTCATGCCGGGGCCGAGGGGGAGCACCGCCCCCTTGTTGTGCAGCAGTGTGATCGACGCGCGGGCCATCCGCTCGCTCAACTCCCGTACATGGATGTGCTGTTGTTGTGCCCCGTCGACGTACGGCCGCTCGAAGAGGCCGAGGCGGAACTTCAGCGTCAGGACGCGGGCCACCGCCGCGTCCAGGACCCCGGTCGGGACGAGGCCGCGCTCCACCGCCGTCTCCAGCTCCGGGAACACCTCGTCCCACAGGCTCAGATCCGTGCCCGCCGACAGCGCGAGCGCCGCCGCCGACGGCCGGTCGCCGGCGAGACGCACCAGCCGGTCCAGCGCGCAGCCGTCCGCCATCACCAGGCCGTCGAAGCCCCAGCGTTCCCGGAGCAGCCCGGTGAGCAGGTCGTACGAGGCCGCGCACGGCAGCCCGTCGAACTCGTTGTACGCGGCCATCACGCCCGCCGCGCCCGCCCGCACGCCCGCGAGCGCCGCCGGAAGGTGGATCTCGTGCAGCTCGCGCGCGCCGATCTCGGTGGCCGCGCTGTTCCGCCCGCCCACCGAACTGCCCTGACCGGCGAAGTGCTTGAGCACCACGGCCGCGTGGCCCGCCCCGTACGAATCGCCGGTGCCCTGCATCCCCCGCACCAGCGCCTCGGTGAGCCGCGCCGCCAGGTACGGGTCCTCGCCGAAGCACTCCTCGCTGCGGCCCCACCGCGGGTCCCGCACCAGGTCGAGCGCCGACACGAGCGCGACGTGCCCGCCACGGGAGCGCAGTTCGGCCGCCGCGGCGGCGGCCGCCTCCCGGTACAGGTCCGGGTCCCAGGTGGCGCCGACCGCCAGATTCACCGGCAGCACGGTGCCGTCGAGCGCCTGATGCCCGTGCGGCATCTCCTCCACCATCAGGACGGGGATGCCGAGCCGCGTGTGCTCGACGACATGCCGCTGCACCTGATCGGCCACCCGCGCGCCGTCCGCCGCCGTGATCCCGTCGGCGAAGGTGACACCGGACCACGGGTCGGCCCGCTGCAATCCGTACAGCGCGCCCATCCCGCCGAACCGGGCCACCTCGTCGCGGAAGGCGTCCGTGAGCCGGTGTCCCTCCGCCGTCCGCTCGTACGCGTTCCAGCCGTACATCCGCTGGTTGACCTGGCCGACCTTCTCGGTGAGCGTCATCCGGCCGAGCAGGTCGCGCACGCGGTCGGCGACCGGCGCGGCCGCGTCCTGGTACAGCTCCATGGGGTCAGGCCTCCGTGCCCAGCGGCAGGACCCGCACCCCGTACGGGGCGAGCGTCACCTCGTCGAGCGGCGTGCCCCGGTGGTCCGAGGGCCGCACCGTCAGCTCCTCGTCCGCCTGGCTGACCAGCCACAGGAACCGCCGCCCGTCCTCGTGGACGAGGGTGTCCGCGCTCACCAGTGGCGTGTCCACGGTCACCGGGCGCACCGCCCCCGCGACCTCGGCGAGCGCCGCGTACAGCCGGTGTGTCTGCTCCGGGTTCACGCGCGCCGTCCGCGCCGCCATGTGTTCGAGCGGGTACGTGGCGAGGACCGTGCGGCCCGCGCCGATCTCGTGCACGAGCAGTGCGGGGCGGCCGTGTGCGTCCGTCGCGACGACCCGCGCGCCGTCCGGGACGACCGGCAGCCACGCACGGCTGTCCTCGTTGCCCGCGACGGGGAAGCGCAGCGTCTCACCGGCCCGCACGGAACCGAAGTCCTCGGTGAACGTCATGGCCAGCTCGTCGTCCTCGATCGGCTCTGCCACCCCGTACGACAGCTGCAACTCGACCCCGAACAGACCGTCCAGGTCGTGGAACCACGGCCCGCGCGTGCCGGGGTGCTCGCCCGAGCAGAACGACAGGTACACCGTCGCCCCCTCGCGCGCCCGCTGCTCCAGACCGCGCCGGGTGCGCGTCGTCAACTGCCTTGTGGACGGCAGCAGATACAGCTGTACGTCACCGCTCTCCGGCAGCCCGTCCGCCTCGCGGACGAAGCCCACCGGGAGGTCGGCGCCGCGCGCGGCGACGTACCCCTGCTGGAGCGAGGTGAAGATCAGCGGGCGGTCGGCGGGGCGGCTGTACGGGTAGCCCTTCTCCAGGAACGCGGGGACCACAAGCGCCGCGTCCGCGTCCGTGCGGCGGCAGCGCGGGAAGTCGACGTCCTTCAACACCTCGGCGAACGAGGCGAGTTCACGCAGCGGCTCCTTCGGGCGGCCCGCGCCGTCCGTGATCCCGAAGTGCATCTCGAACGGGTGGTGGTCGTACGGCGACTGCTCCCACAGGTCGTCGTAGTCCGTGTTGTTCCACGCCATCCAGCCGGTGGCGCCGCCGAGCAGCGAGTTGTGCAAGGTCTGCCGGTAGTAGACGCCCGCGTTGCGCGCCGACACGGTGTCCGTGGACAGGCCGAACTCCTCCAGGATCACCGGCTTCCCGGTGACCGCCGCCAGCTCGCACTCGAACGCGGCGCGGTAGTGCTGGCGCGGCCGGTCCGTGTCCGAGCGGTAGACGTGCGGGCCGACGAAGTCCACGTACCGGTCGGTGTCGCGCAGCGAGAAGCCGTTGTCCTTGCCGGTGACCTCGATGCCCCACGCGCCGTCGCCGAGCGACACCGGCTGCGTGGCCCCGGCCGCCACCACGGCCTGGCACATGAACTGCGCCCAGGCCGTCACCACGTCGGACGACGGCGGGTCGACCTGGTAGATCCGGCCGTACCCCGGCATCTCGTTGGTGATCAGCCAGCCGGTGACCGCCGGGTGGTCCTTGAAGCGGCGCGTCATCTCACTCGCGAACCACGCCTGCCGGCCGACCATCCACACGTCCTCGTACAGGTCGCGGTTGCCGCGCCAGGCCGGGTCCCAGTTCTCGCCCGACATGTGTCCGACGATGAAGGTGGGCACGGAGCCCATGCCCAGTTCCTGGTGTGCGTCGAGGAAGTCCCGGAAGCGGTCGCAGAGTTCCTCGTCGATGCGGTGGGGTTCGGGGTGGAAGTCGGGCCAGTAGAAGAACGAGCGGGTCATGTTCAGGCCGTGGTCGCGCAGCACGGTGAGTTCTTCGCGGACGACCGCCGGGTCGTAGTTCCGCCACATGAGGGGTCCGCCGGTGCGGGACCAGTAGTTGGCGCCGAGCCAGGGCAGGACGGAGGGGTGGTGGGACAGCTGGGCGCTGTGGCGACGCATGGTGTGGTGCTCCAGAGGGTGGTGGGTGGAAGATTCAAGCCCCGCCGGCGTTTGAGGCGCGGGGTCCGGGGCGGAGCCCCGAGTCCGCAACGCCGTTGCCGGTGAACCCGGACAACGGCGGCGAGCCCTACGCGGCCGGTCCTGTCGATTCCCGTACGACGAGCCGTGGGCTCTCCGTGAGCTCGGGCGCGGGCACGTTCTCCTCGCCGACCTGCGTGAGCAGCACGCGCGCCGCCGCCGCGCCCACCACGGTCACCCGCTGGTCGACCGTGGTGAGCCGTGGGTGCAGCCAGCGCCCGAGCGGCAGGTCGTCGTAGCCGATGACGGACAGGTCGCCGGGGACGGAGAGGCCCGCACGCTGGGCGGCGCCGATGCCGCACATCGCCATCGAATCGTTGGCGTAGACGATGGCGGTGGGGCGCGGGGAGAGAGCGAGGATCTCTTGGGTGGCGGCGATCGCGGCCGTGGCGCTGAAGTCCGTGGGGACCACAGCGGCCGGTGCGAGCCCCGACCGGGCGAGCACATCGGTCAGCACACCCTGCCGGAACCCCGAGTGGACCAGTTCCGGCGGCCCGGAGACGTAGCCGATCCGCCGGTGGCCCCGGGCGAGCAGATGCTCCACGGCCTCCGTCACACCGGTCTCCTGGTGGCTGAGCATCACGCCGTCCGGGCCGCCGAGCAGCACGAACGGCATGCCGATGCGCCGCAGCAGCGCCGGGCGCGGATCGTCGGTCCTGCTGTCGGTGAGCACCGCGCCGTCCACCCGGCCCTCGGCGGCGAGCCGCTCGTACAGCCGGCCCTCCTCCTCGACGTCCGCGACGAGGTGGAGCAGCAGACCGTAGCCGCGCGGCGCCAGCTCGCTCTCCAGACCGTTGATCAGCTCGCTGAAGTGCGGGTCCGTGCCCAGGACATCGCTGGGGCGGCGCACCACGAGGGCGACGGTGTGGCTGCGGGAGCGGCGCAGGGCGCTCGCTGCGGCGTTCGGCGACCAGCCGAGCCGGGTCGCCGCTTCCTGCACCCGCCGCCGGGTCGGCTCGGAGATCCGGCCCGTGCCGTTGAACACCTTCGACACCGCGGCCGGTGACACCCCGGCCTCGGCCGCCACGTCCTTGATGGTGGGGCGCCTGTCCGATGCCTTCTTTCCCGGCGCACTCACATCTTCACCGCGCCACTGACCAGAGCCGTCTGCATCCTCTTCTGCAGCACCGTGTACACGATCCACACCGGGACGAGGGTGAGCACGGTGCCCGCCGTCAGCACACCGTAGTCCGTGCCGGTCACCGACTTCAGGGTGGGCAGGGCGACTTGGATGGTGCGCAGGTCCGGGTCGGGGCCGATGAGGACGAGGGAGTACAGGTACTCGTTCCAGAAGCTCAGGAAGTTCAGGAGCAGCACCGTGGCGATGCCGGGCAGACACATCGGCGTGTAGATGTGACGCAGCACCGCGAAGGTGGAGGCGCCGTCCATCCGGGCTGCCTCCTCCATCTCCTTCGGGATGGTCCGCATGAACTGCACCAGGATCACCACCGACAGCGGCAGCGCCGTCGCCGGGAGCAGCAGCACCATGAACGTACGCGTGTGGAAGAGCCCGGCCGCCGCCGCGAGCAGGAACGTGGGGAACAGGGCGGCGAACGTCGGGATCAGGAACCCGAGGGAGAACACCTTCTCGATGATCGACGCGGCCCGGCCCTCGGAACGGGCGAGCGCGAACGCCGCCGGGACGGCGAGGCCCAGCGTCAGGACCAGTGCGAGGACGGTCACGAGCGCCGAGTTGAACACCGCCGTGCCCAGCCCCGCCGTCCGGAAGGCCGTCGTGAAATTGTCGAGGCCCAGCGAGGTCGGCGGCGTCATCGGGCTGCCGAAGATCGCGTCGTTGGACTTGAAGGCGGAGACGACGAAGTAGTACAGCGGCACCGCGAGCAGCACCGCGTACGCCCACACCAGGATGTGCGCGGGCCACCACGACCGGCCGAACTTCGCATGACTCTTGCTCATGGAGGACCTCATGGGGGACACAGCTCCGATCGGCTCAGGGCTCAGTGGCTGGCGCGGAAGACACGGCGGACGGTCAGCAGGCCGACGAGGCCCGACAGGAAGAGCACCACGCCCACGGCCTGGCTGTATCCGAGGTCCGCCTCGATGAACGCCTTCTGGTAGACGAGGAAGGACAGCGTCGTCGACGAGGTGCCGGGGCCGCCCTGGGTGAGCAGCAGCACGTGCTGCGCGGAGCCGAACAGCGTCCACAGCAGCTGAAGCATCGTCACCACGCCCACGTAGTCCCGCACGACAGGGAAGTGGATGCGCCACATCGTCCGCCAGTGCCCCGCCCCGTCCAGCTGCGCGGCCTCGCCGAGGTCGTCGGGAACGCTGGACAGGCGCGCCGCGAACAGCACGGCGGTGAAGCCGATGCCGGCCCAGATGTCCATGGCGATCAGGCAGTACAGGGCCGTCGACGAACTGGCCAGCCAGGCGTCGGTGAGCGAGCCGAGGCCGAGCCCCGACAGGGCGCCGTTCAGCAGGCCGTCGGGGGAGAGGGCCGCGTAGAACACCATCGCCTTCGCCGGCGTCGAGATCAGGCCCGGCACGAAGAGCAGATACCGGATGACGCGATGCCCCGGTGGCTGCTGCGCCACGTAGTAGCCGATCATGTACGCGCAGGTGATCATCCCCGGCAGCGCGATCACCAGCTGGACCGCCGTATTGCGCACGGCGGCCCAGAAAGCCGGATCGGCGAAGACCGTGCGGAAGTTGTCGAGGCCCGCGAAGGACACCGGCTGGAGCATGCCCGGCCAGTGCAGCGCCGCGATCACGAAGATCGCGACCATCGGGCCGACCATGAACAGCAGGTACCAGGCGAGCGCGGGCAGCGCCAGGATCGTGCCGCCCTGGCGCCTGCGGCCGCCGCCGGGGTCTGCGGGGGAGGGGGCCCGGCCCGCGCTGACGGCGGGCCGGGACGTGGTGATCGTCATCGGGGGCGACTTCCGTTCTCGACGGGCTCTGCGTTCTCGGCGTTTTCGACGGGCGGGCTCAGGCGGAGCGGTACGCGGACTCCAGCGCCGTGCGGATGGCGCGGGCGGAGGTTCCGGGGGTGAAGGCGGTCGACGTGGCCTGGATCAGCGGCTGCGCCGCGGCGGCCGGGATGTACTGGTCGGGGAGCACCACCTGGCCGACGGAGTCGTCGAGTTGCTGCGCCTTCGCCACCAGCGGGAAGTCCGTGCTGAGCGCGTCGGTGACCACCGACATGTCACGGCCGCCCTCGGTGACGAACCGGTCCACGACCTCCGGCCGGTACATGAAGCGGATGAACCGCTCCACCGTCTTGATCTTCTTGACGCCGTTCGGGCTGATCCAGAAGCCGGAGACGGTGTAGGTGCGCAGGATCGTCGGCTTCTTCTGCGCCGCCCCGTCGGTGAGCGGGAAACCGCCGACGGACGTGGTCTTGACAACGTTGTCCGGGACGCTGGCGAGGGCGGACGACATCGCCGACTGCATGGCCGCGTGCCCCGTGTTGAACTGCGTCGTCATCGCATCGGATGTGAGGCCCTGCGCCTTGTCGGCGAACACCCCGGCGTTGCGCAGGTCCACGAAGTACGCGATGCCCTCCTGGGCGCCGCGCGAGCCGCTGAAGTCCCCCTCGCGGAACAGGTGGCGGGCCTCGGCGGGCGTCAGGAACGTCTGCATGATCTGGGCGAGGAGCTTCTGTCCCGTCCAGTCGTTGCCGCCCACCGTGAACGGGGTGATGCCCTTGCCGCGCAACTTCCTTGCGGCGGAGACGAGTTCGTCGGAGGTGGTCGGCGGGGCGTCGACTCCGGCGCGTTCGAGCAGTGCGTGGTTGAAGGCGATCGGCCAGTTCGTCCCGATGTACGGGAAGGCGCGCAGCCGGCCCTTGGTGTCGGTCCACTCGGTGACGGCCTTCGGGATGACGCGCCCCCGCAGCCCCCAGTCGTCGAGGTAGTCGCCGACCGGGACGGTGGCGCCGACCTCGGTCCACGACAGCGTCTTGTCGTAGAGGTTGACCATCACGACATCGGCCTCGGCGCGCGCGAGCCGCGAGGTCTCGTAGACCTGCCCCAGGTCGTCGCCGTTGATCAGGTTCTTCACGGTGATGTCCGGGTTTTCCCTGCGGAACTGGTTCACCACCGCGCGGAACGTGGGGGAACCGGGGGCGTTCCCGCCCATCTGGCTGTGGATCACCAGGGTGTTCGGGTCCGAGCCGTAGGCTTCGAGCGCACCGCACGCGCTGAGCGCGGGCACCGCCGCAAGACCCGCGCCCAGAGCCATGAAGCCGCGTCGATTCATCGGAGAGCGCAAGGCGGGAGGCCTCCTGTCGCATGAGGTATATCGATACACCTGGGGGGTGCGAGCAACCTAAGCGGGAAGCGGAACGGGGTCAACCCCTTGGTGCGGTTGATGAGTTACGGGGGAGTGCTCAGCGGGACGGCGTGACCGGTGCGCGCATGCCGAGCCACTGCTCGGCGCCCCATGCCTCGAACCGCTCGACCTCGGTGAACCCCAGCTTCGCGGCGAGCCGCATCGAGCCGGTGTTGGCGGTCTGGGTGGTGAGCACGACGGGTTCGCCGGGCAGGGTGTCGGCGAGCCGGTCGAGGGCCGCGGCGCACGCCTCGAAGGCGTAGCCGAATCGCCAGGCCCGTGGCAGGAACAGAAAGCCGAGATCGGCCTTGCCCGCGACGGCCGGACGGCGGTGCCCCTGGTGTCCTCCTGAGCAGAATCTGCCCGACCATGACGCCGTCGAGCTCGACGACGAAGCTGCCGGGCCACTGCCCGGGCGCGGCGGGCAGCTCGCGCTCAAGGGTGTCGCGGGGTCGGGGACCGCCGAGGTACGCATGGACCTCCGGCGAGGCGAGCAGTTCGACGAACACGGCGCGGTCCCGGTGTTCGGCCCCGCGGAGCACGAGCCGCTCGGTCCTGATCGGCTCCGGCGGCCAGGCGACGAGCCCCAGATCGTCCATCCGCGCACGCTAACAGGCGGCGGGGCGGGCCGAACGGGAAACGCCCGGCCCACGGGCCCGCCCGGCAGGTCCTAGCCCTGCGCCGTCGGCCGGACCACGATGTCGCCCACGTCCACGTGGTCCGGCTGCTCGACGGCGAAGGCGATGGCGCGCGCGACGGCGTCCGGCGTGATGCCGATGTCGCCCATGGACGCGGCGAGCCGGTCCTTCACCTCCGGTGCGATGTGGTCCGAGAACTCCGTGCGGGTGACGCCCGGCGAGACCCCGGTCACCCGCAGGCTGTCACCGGCCTCCTGGCGCAGTCCCTCGGAGAGGGTGCGCACGGCGTTCTTGGTGGCGGCGTACACCGCCTGCGTCGGCACGATGCGCAGACCGGCGGTGGACACGACGTTGACGAAGTGTCCCGAGCCCTGCTCCCGGAAGACCGGCAGCGCGGCCGCGATCCCGTACAGCACGCCCTTGAAGTTGACGTCGATCATGTTCTCCCAGTCCTCGACGCGCAGATCGTCCAGCGGGGAGATGGGGCCGATGCCGGCGTTGCTGACGAGGGCGTCGATCCGGCCGAACCGCTCGCGCGCCAACCCGACGAGCGCGTCCACGTCCTGACGCACGGTCACATCGGTCCGGATCCAGACGGCCTGGCCGCCGGCCTTCTCGATCCGGCTGGCGAGGTCCGCCAGACGTTCGGGGCGGCGTGCCCCGAGGACGACCTTGGCGCCCCGCTCGGCGAGCAGCAGGGCGGTGGCCTCGCCGATGCCGCTGCTGGCGCCGGTGATCGCGACGACCTTGCCTTCGATTCCCGAGGGTCCCGAGTTCGTCGAGTTTCCCGACATGGGTGCAGTCCTTCCGGGGGTGGGAGGGATATGGGCAGGCCGAAGCGGTGCCCTAGAGTGAAAGTGGGGGTGCCTCCACTTAGGTCTACCGAGCGACCGTAAGTGGGCGGGCCCCCACTTAGCAAGCGAGCACGAAAGGATTCGGCGATGGACCGAGCCGCGGCGCGGCCGCTCAGGGCGGACGCACGACGCAACAGGGAGAAGATCCTGGCCGCCGCGGTGCGGGTGTTCACCGAGGACGGCCTGGACGCCCACCTCGAACACATCGCCAGGACCGCGGGCGTGGGCAGCGCGACCCTGTACCGCAACTTCCCCACCCGCGAGGCGCTGATCGAGGCGGCCTACCGCAACGAGGTGGCCCAACTGTGCGAGGCCGCCACGGAGCTCCTCGCCGCGCACCCGCCGTACGAGGCGTTGCGCGCGTGGACCCGGCGCTTCATGGACTACGCGAGCGCCAAACTCGGCATGGCGGACGCGCTGCGCGCCATGGTCGCCGAGGGCGGCGATCCGTACGGGCACAGCCGCGACATGATCGAGGCGTCCATCGTCGAGCTGATGGACGCCTGCGAACAGGCCGGGACGATCCGCTCCGACATCCCCACGGGCGACATCTTCGCCGCCCTGGCCGGCATCGCCCTCACCTCGGCCCAACCCGAACACCGCGCCCGTGCCGAACGCCTACTGGACCTCACGCTGGACGGGTTGAGGGTCGTGCGGTGAGGCTGTCTGTGGCCGTGTTGACGCCCGGCGGGCCGTTCAGGGCGTGCCCGCCGACCACACGCGGACCGTCCGGTTGGCGGCGATGGCTGCCAGTATGCGGCCGTCGGGGCTGAGCGCCACCGTGCCCTTGGTGGGCGTGCCGTCCGCGAGCGTCGAGCGGAGGCTGCCGGTCCGGGCATCCCAGAGGGCGATGCCGTTCTTTTCGGCGCCGGCCACGAAGGTGCCGTCCGGGCTGAACGCCACGGACGACACGCGCGCCCGTTTTCCCGTCGGGCCCGTCAGCTCGTCGCAGAGTCGTGTTCCCGTTCGGACGTCCCACAGGAGGGCGCTTCTGCCGTAGGCCAGGGCGACGGTGCGACTGTCCGGGCTGAATGCGGCCGACCGCACTGCGACGTCCGAACGCCTCGGATCGAGCGTGCGGAGCAGCTCACCGGTCGCGAGGTCGAACAGGCTCAGTCGGCCGGGCCCTTCGGCGGCGGCCAGAATCTTTCCGTCTGGGCTGAACATCACGAACGTCACGCCCCCGAAGAAGATTCTTCCGGTGATTCCACGTTCGTCCAAAGGCGGGCATTCCCGGCGCAGGCCCGTGTGCGGGTCCCACAGGCGTACGCCGAGCGTGCTGCCCGCGGCCAGGAGCCGGCCGTCGGGGCTGAACGCCACGGGAGGAGCCAGGTCGCCGGGGATCCTGGGATGCCCGGCCAGGTCGCGGCGGCGTTGTCCGGTGCGCGCGTCCCACAGGACGATCTTCCCGAGTGCCTGGGTGGCCAGGATGTTCTCGTCCGGGCTGAGCGCGCACGCCCGGTGCACGGGTATGTGACGCAGTACGCGGCCGTCGCGTGCGTCCCAGAAGGTGGCGTTCCTGGCGCCGCCAGCGGCAAGGGTCCGCCCGTCCCGGCAGAACACCAGCAGTTCCCGCGCCTCGAGGGTGGGCGCGGGCATCGTGGTCCGCAGGGTGTATTCGGGCACCCCCTGGCTCCGTGGAATCCGGGGGTGCGTGGGCGTGCGCGGCGTCTGAGGCGTGTGCGTGGTGAGCTCGGCGGTGCCCGGCACGGAACCGGCCAGTTCGGCGAGCGCGGTGGCGAGTTCGTGCGCGCCCGGCCGGTCTTCGGGGTCCTTGGCCAGCAGGGACGCCGTCAGGTCGTCGAGGCGTGAGGAGACTCCGGGGCACAGCGCGGCGACCCGCGGCGCCGTCTGCTCGACGTGCTGCTGCATCAGTCGGTACGCCGGCTGGTGGGGCGAGAACGGCGGCTCGCCGGTGAGCAGTTCGAACAGCACGCACCCCAGGGCGTACATGTCGCTGCGGCTGTCGGCCGGCTCCCCCTGGCACTGCTCGGGGGACATGTACGCGGGGGTGCCGATCGCCATGCCCGTCGTGGTCACCCGGGGCGCGGCCACGCCCGTGCTGCGCGCGATCCCGAAGTCGCAGATCTTCACCCGGCCGTTGGACTGCAGGAACAGGTTCGCCGGCTTCAGGTCGCGGTGGACGACTCCGCGGCTGTGCGCCGCGTGCAGGGCCTCGGCGGTCTGCCGCAGCACGTCGACCGCCTGTTGTCTCGGCAGTGCGCCCGGCTGCTCCCGCTCCGTGAGCACTTGCGCGAGGTCGCTTCCGTGCAGCAGCTCCATCACGATGAAGGGGCGTCCCGCGTCGCTGCCCGCGTCGTGCACCACCGTGATCCCGGGGTGCTGGAGCCCGGCCAGCAGGGCGGCCTCCTCCTGGAAGCGCCGTTCCGCCTTGGGGTCCGCCAGCGCCGGGATCAGCTTGACCGCGACCTCGCGCCGCAGCACCGACAGATCGAGCGCCCGCCACACCACGCCCATGCTGCCCTGTCCCAGGACCCGCTCCAGCCGGTATCGATCCGCCAGGACATGCCCCGACTCCATGCCGAACTCCTCCCGCGGGTCCAACCCCCGTCGCGTGCGGGCCCGTTGAGTACTCCAGGGACTCTATGTTGCGCGTCTCACATCAACAATCACGCAGGCCCGGATGCGCCCGATGCCGGGCCGGGGCGGTCGGGGTCGCGTTCAGAGGCACGAAGAGGTCGGGGCGGGCGGACTGGATGGTGTCGATGTCGACGAAGACGCCCTGGAGGTGGCTGCGCAGGGCCTGTTCGGCTCCCGCCGCGTCGCGGTGTTCCAGGGCGTCGACCACCGCCCGGTGCTCGTCGATGAGGTCCTCGATGCGGTGGGGCAGGGGCAGGCTGAGGCGGCGGGCGCGGTCGAGGTGGGCCTTGGCCGTGGTGACCGTGCGCCACAGGGTGCGGTGGCCGCTGGCCTCCATCAGGCGGCGGTGGAACGCCTCGTCCTGCTCGAAGAACGCGTCGTCGTCCGCCGCCGCGAGCGCTTCGCGCTGAGCGTCGAGGATCGCGCGCAGTGCGGCGATGTCCTCTTCCTCCGCCCGCTTCACCGCCTCGCGCAGCGCGGCCAGTTCGAGCGCCTCGCGCATGAACTGGGCCTCCAGGACGGCGTCGACGCTGATCCGTGAGACGAACGTGCCGAGCTTCGGGAAGATGTCGACCAGCGACTCCTCGCCGAGCAGGATCAGCGCCTCGCGCACCGGTGTGCGGCTGACGTCGAGCTCGGCCGCCAGCTCGTTCTCCGAGAGCGGGGCGCCCGGCGGCAGTTCGAGGGACGTGATGCGGGCGCGCAGCAGTGCGTGCACCCGCGCCCGGTTCGACTCCCGTGGAGTCTCGGCCCGCACCGTCCGCCGTGTCGTCGTCCTGCCTCGTCGCTGCTCGTCCCGCATGCCGTCACCCTCTCACCTCAGCTGCGGAAATTCTTACATACAAGCCTTGTATGTAAGCGTCGGCGCAGGTAGAAAATGACAAGCCTGATTCCGCCGACCGGAGGTCAACGATGACCAGCCACCCCGTCACCGACACCGAGGTGACGACGCCCGGCACCACCGCGCCACCGCCCAGGCCCCGCGGCCGCGGCAAGAACGTCCGCTGGGGCATCGTCGCGCTGTGCTTCGGCGGCCTCGCGGTCAACTACCTCGACCGCTCCACGCTCAGCGTCGCGCTGCCCACCATGTCCAAGGACCTGCACATCGGCCCGGAGACGCAGGGCTTCATCCTCAGCGCCTTCTTCCTGACGTACGCGGTGTGCCAGTTGCCCGCGGGCGCGCTCCTCGACAAGTACGGCGTCAAGCGGGTCTTCGCGCTCGGCGCGATCTGGTGGTCGGTGGCCACCGTCGGCATGGGCCTGGTGCGCGGGGTCGGTTCGCTCGTCGGGGCGCGGCTGCTGCTCGGCGCGGGCGAGGCCGCCGGCTACCCGGCGCCCGCGAAGGCCGTGTCCCGCTGGTTCCCCCGGCACGAGCGCACGCTGGCCAACAGCGTGTGGGACAACGGCGCCCGAGTCGGCACCGCCATCGCGCTGCCCCTGGTCACGGCGCTGGTCTCCGCCTTCCACTGGCGGGTCGCCTTCGTCGCCTGCGGACTGCTCGGCTTCCTGTGGATCGTCGGCTGGTGGCGGCTCTACCACGAGCCCGAGGACCACCCGAAGCTCACCGCGGAGGAGCGCGCGTACATCGAGGCCGGCGGCGCCCGCGTCGAGGAGACACCCGCCGAGGACGAGACGGCGGACGCGCCCAAGGTGCGCTGGCGGGACCTGTTCCGCTACCGGACGGTCTGGGGCATGATGCTCGGCTTCTTCTGCCTCAACTACGTCATCTACTTCTTCATCACCTGGTTCCCCAGCTACCTCGTCGACGAGCGCGGATTCGACCTCCTCTCGCTCGGCTTCTTCGGCACCGTCCCCGGCCTCGTCGCCATCGTCGGCTCGCTGCTCGGCGGCTTCACCGCCGACCGGCTGCTCCGCAAGGGCTGGTCCACCACCAAGGTCCGCAAGACCTGCCTGGTCACCGGCACGCTGTGCTCGTCCGTCATCGCGCTCGCCGTCGTCGTCCCGACCGCGTCCGGCGCGCTCGCGCTGCTCTCCCTGAGCTACGCCTCGCTGACCTTCGCCACCGCGTCCGTCGCCTCGCTGCCCGCCGACGTCGCGCCCACCGCGGGACACGTCGCCTCCCTCGCCGGCATCCAGAACTTCGCCTCGAACGTCGCCGGCGCCCTCGGCCCGATCGTCACCGGCTTCCTGCTCGCGGCGGGCGGCGGCTCCTACCTGGTGCCGCTGCTCGTCTCCGGCGCCCTGTCGGTCGTCGGCGCCCTCACCTACGCGTTCGTCATCAAGCGCGTCGAACCGCTGCCCGCGCGGGCCTGACACCTTCCGCACCACCATCCGTACGACAGAAGGGGACACCCCGTGGCCACCCCCACGCACCGCGCCGCCGTGCTGCACGGGCCCAAAGACCTGCGCGCCGAGGACCGACCGCTGCCCGAACCCGCCGCGGGCGAGGTCCTCGTGGCCGTCCGCGCCGTCGGCCTGTGCGGCTCCGACCTGCACTACTACGAGCACGGCGAGAACGGCCCCAACGTGCTCCGGCAGCCGACCGTGCTCGGCCACGAGCCCGCCGGGATCGTCGTCGGCCACGGCCCCGGCGCGGACGACCTGCCACACGGCACGCCCGTCGCCGTCGAGCCCGCCCACCCGTGCGGACGCTGCGCCCTGTGCCGCGCCGGCCGCTACAACCTCTGCCCCAAGGGCACGTGCTTCGGCTCACCGCCCACGGACGGCGCGCTCACCGAACACATCGCCGTCCCACGGGACTTCGTGCACCCGCTGCCCGAGGGCATCGACGTGAAGCTGGGCGCGCTCGTCGAACCCCTCGCGGTCGCCGTGCACGCCGTGCGCCGCGCGGGCGTCGCACCCGGCGAGCGGGTCCTGGTCACCGGCGCGGGCCCCGTCGGCGTCCTGGTCGCCCAGACCGCCGCGGCCTGCGGAGCCGCCGTCACCGTGTCCGACGTGGCGCCCGCGCGCCGGGAGTTCGCGGCCCGGCTCGGCGCCGCGACCCTCGACGCGAGCGAGCTCACCCCCGACCCGGAGCGGGCCCACGCCCTCGCCGACCCCGACGGCTACGACACCGTCCTCGACTGCTCCGGCGTCGGCCCCGCCCTCGTCTCCGGGATCCGCGCGCTGCGCCCCGGCGGCACCGCCGTCGTCGTCGGCAACCCGAACCGGCCGGAGACCGGCCTTCCGCTCGCCTGGATGCAGCGTCAGGAAATGTCCCTGATCACCTCCTTCCGGTACGCGGCCGGGGACTTCGCGGCGGCCGTGCGGCTCGCCGGATCCGGGCGCGTACGGCTGGAGGGCCTGGTCACCGCCGAGTTCCCGCTGGAGCAGTCCGAAGCGGCGCTGCACACCGCGCTCACCGACCGCACCCAGATGAAGGTGCTCGTCACGCCCGGCGGGGTGGTCGTGTGACCGGCGCCCGGCACCGCGCGCTGCCGCGCCTGACCAGGGCCGCGCTCCCGGTCCCCGGCCTCAGGCTGCCGCCGCCGACACCCGAGCCCGGCATCGTCCACCTCGGCCTCGGCAACTTCCACCGCGCCCACCAGGCCGTCCACACCGCCGAAGCGCTGCGGCACACCGAAGGGCCGTGGGGGATCACCGGTGTGTCCACCACGCCCGGCAACCGGCCCCGCCCGGTGATCGAGGGCATGGCTGCACAGGACGGCCTCTACAGCGTGCTCACCCTGCACCGCGACGGCGCCGTCGCCGCGGACGTGCCCGGCGTGCACCACCGGGGTCTGGTCGCCGACGGTCAGGGTGCGGACGTGGTGGCCGCCATCGGCGCCGCCACCACCCGCATCGTCTCCCTCACCGTCACGGAGAAGGGCTACACCTTCGGCCCCGACGGCCGGCTCGACCTGGACGACCCGCTGGTCCGCGCCGACCTCGCGGGCGGTACCCCGCGCACCGCGCTCGGCCTGATCGCGCGCGGGCTGCAGCGGCGGACGGCCGCCGGCGCCCCGCCCGTGACCCTGCTCAGCTGCGACAACCTCATGGACAACGGGCACCGGCTGCGGTCCCTGCTCGGCGAGTTCGTCGCCGCGCTGCCCGCCGCCGAGCGCACCGACCTCCAGGCCTACGTCGACTCCAGCGTGTCCACGCCGAACGGCATGGTCGACCGGATCGCCCCCGCCACCACGGACGAGCACCGCGCCCTGGCCGCCCGCGCCTTCGGCGTCCGCGACACCGTGCCGGTGCCCGCGGAGCCGTACCGGCTGTGGGTCATGCAGGACGACTTCCGCGCCGGGCGGCCCGCCTGGGAGCACGCGGGCGCGGTGTTCACCAAGGACGTCGCCCCGTACGAACTGATGAAGCTGCGCCTCCTCAACGGCGCGCACTCGCTGCTCGCCTACCTCGGACTGCTGCGCGGCCACCGCTCCATCGACGCCGCCGTGACCGACGAACTCCTCGGAGGGAACGTCGAGTTCGCGATGCGCGAGGAGATCCTGCCGACCGTCCCCGAACCCGACGGCATGCCGGGCGCGGCGTACATCGGTGAACTCCTCGACCGCTTCGCCAACCCGGTGCTCGGCCACCGCACCGCCCAGGTCGGCTCCGACGGCTCCCTGAAGCTCCCCGTGCGCTGGGCCGGGACCCTCGCCGAGTCACTGGCCGCAGGCCGTGTGCCGCGCGTGCTCGCGCTCGGATTCGCCGCGTACGTAAGGGTGACGACCGTCGAGGGCGCGTACGACGAGCAGCGGATCGGCGCCGTGCACGACGGGGCCCGCGCCCGCCTCGCCGAGCTGGCGTCCCGCGCGAGCGGCCCCGCGGCGCAGGCCCGCCTGCTGCTGGGCGAAGGCGGCGTGCTGCCCCAAAAGGTGGCCGAACATGCCGAATTCGCCGACGCGGTGGCCGAGTTCGCGCGCATCCTCGACACCCACGGTGTGGACGCAGCACTGCGCGCGGTGCATACCTGAGACACCACCCGACGACGCTGCAGACACTTCAGACGCCTCAGACGTTTCCAGAGAGAACGGCACCGCATGTCCTCCACCATCACCTCCGCCGAGGTCTTCGTCACCTGCCCCGGCCGCAACTACGTCACCCTGAAGATCACCACCTCCGACGGCGTCACCGGCATCGGCGACGCCACCCTCAACGGCCGTGAACTCTCCGTCGCCTCCTACCTGCGCGAGCATGTCTGCCCGACGCTCATCGGCAAGGACCCGGCGCGCATCGAGCAGCTGTGGCAGTACCTCTACAAGGGCGCCTACTGGCGGCGCGGACCGGTCACCATGACCGCCGTCGCCGCCGTCGACGTCGCCCTGTGGGACATCAAGGGCAAGGTCGCGAACCTGCCCGTCTATCAGCTGCTCGGCGGCGCCGCCCGCGACGGGGTCACCGTCTACGGGCACGCGAGCGGCAACACGATCCCCGAACTCCTCGACGACGTACGGCGGTTCCGCGACAAGGGCTTCCGCGCGGTCCGCGCCCAGGCGGCGGTGCCCGGCCTGGAGCGCGTCTACGGCATGCGCAAGGGCGACGGCGACACCTACGAGCCCGCCGACGGCAACCTGCCCACCGAGGAGATCTGGGACACCGGCGCCTACCTCGACTTCGTGCCGCAGTACATGGCGGCCGTCCGCGAGGAGTTCGGCTACGACTTCCACCTCCTGCACGACGTGCACCACCGGCTCTCCCCGATCGAGGCGGGCCGCCTGGGCAAGTCCCTGGAGCCGTACCGGATGTTCTGGATCGAGGACCCGACCCCGGCCGAGGACCAGGAGGCCTTCCGCCTCATCCGTCAGCACACCACGACGCCGCTCGCGGTTGGCGAGATCTTCAACTCGATCTGGGACTGCCAGCACCTGATCACCAACCGGCTGATCGACTACATCCGGGCCTCCGTCTCCCACGCGGGCGGCATCACCCACCTGCGCCGGATCTTCTCCCTCGCCGAGCTGTACGGGGTGCGCTCCGGCTCGCACGGGGCCGGTGACCTCTCCCCGGCGTCGTTCGCCGCCGCGCTCCACCTCGACCTGACGATCCCGAACTTCGGCATGCAGGAGTACATGGCCCACCTGCCCGGCTACGAGGAGGTGTTCCACACGTCCTGGACCTTCGAGGACGGCCTGATGCACCCCGGCGACCGTCCCGGCATCGGCGTCGAGTTCGACGAGAAGGCCGCCGAGCGCTTCCCGTACGAGCGCAAGTACCTGCCGGTGAACCGGCTGCGCGACGGTTCGGTGCACGACTGGTGACACCGCACGGACGGCGGCCCCGACGCTAGTCGGAGGCCGTCGTCCGGTGCTGTCCCGGCGCCTGCGTCCGGTCCCCGAGGGCGTACGTCTGGATCGCGGTGGCGGCGGCGCCGCGCGCCCAGTCCGTGAAGTCCGAGTGCTGCACGACGACGTCGAGGGGGCTCGCGTACGGGCTGCGGTCGTGGCGCAGCGCCACGTCCATGGCGGCGCGGCCGACGTCGGCGAGGCGGATGCCGTCGCCGCTGAGGACGATCCGACCGGTCATCGTCATGTTGCCGACGGCCGCGATGAGCCGGCCGAGGGCGGTCGCCGAGGCGCCGATCACGCGGGCGGCGACCGGGTTCCCCGCCTCTGCGAGGTCCAGAGCGGTGTCGTAGTCGACGCTCCGGCCGAGGCCGAGCGAGATACGGTGGCGGATCGCGGGGATCGTCAGCATCGCCTCGGCGCAGCCCTGATGGCCCTCGGGGCACAGCGGCCCGAGCGGGTCGAGCGGGTGGTGGCCGAGCAGTCCCACGGCGGCGTCCGGGCCCGCCGCGACCCTGCCGTGCGCCACCAGGCCGTAGCCGATGCCCTCGCCGATGGTGAGCAGCGCGAAGTCGTCCCGGCCCTTGCCCGCGCCGAACCACTGCTCGGCGCGGGTGAGCGAGAGCAGGTCGTTGTCGACGACGACGGGGCAGCCGAGCGCCGCGCGGCAGGCCGGACCCAGCGCGACGTCCTTCCAGTCCAGATAGCGGGCGCTGGCGACCGTGGAGTGGTCCGTGACCAGGCCGCCGAGGCTGATGCCCGCAGCGGTGGGGCCGACGGCCGCGTCCGGGCCGCCGTCCGGCGCGCGGAGCGAGCGCGCGAGGTCGGTGATCGCGGCGACCACGCTCGCGGGCTCGGTGTCCGGCAGCGGCCGCTGGTCCCGGGCGAGGATCTCGGCGCGCATCGAGGTGAGCACGCCGTACGCGGTGTCGGCGGTCAGCTTCACGCCGAGGAAGTGGTGGGCGGCGGGCCGGATGTCGAGCGGGCGGGTGGGGCGCCCGGTCACCGGATCGTGCTCCACCGGCATCTCGACCAGCACGCCCGACTCGACCAGCGGCTTGGTCAGCCGGGTGAGGCTGCCCGCGGACAGGTCGAGCCTGCGGGCCAGTTCGCTGCGCGGCAACGGGCCGTCGAGGAGCACCGCGAGCGCCACGTCGTGCGCCGCACCGGCCAAGGGGGACCAGGTCATGAACCCCGAGGTTAGCCTTCTCGCCGAAAGGCGCACCACGGGGCGGCCGGCCACTGGCTGCGGCCCGAGGTGCGCCGAGCCCACGCCGCGGCCCGCCGACGGCCGGCACACGGCGGGCGCCGACGCCGCTGACCGGGCCGCGGGGCGCGTGAGTGTCGCTGCCCGCGGGTCGGTTCAGCCGAGGCAGTCCGCCGGTGTCGTGCCCTCGTGGGTCAACGGCAGGCCCAGCTCGGCGCGTTCCGTGAGCCAGCGGGTGGGGCGGTGGCGCGGGTCGCCCGTCGTGGTGTGCAGCGCGCGCTGCAGGCGCAGCAGGTGCGCGGCGCCGACGCGGTCGCCCCAAGTCAGCGGGCCGACGGGGTAGCCGAGGCCGAGTGTCACGGCGAGGTCGATGTCGGCCGGGGCGGCGAGGCCGCGCTCGGCGATCGACGCGGCGACCGACACCACGGACGCGAGCAGGCGCTGGGCCACCGAACCCGCGGTGTCCCGCACGACGGTCACGGCGCGGGGCTCGTCGCCGTCCGCCGCCCTGGCGAGGACCGCGCGGGCGTCGCGTGCGGCGGCCGGGTCGGCGGCCGGGGTCACGGCGAGCACCCGGCGAGGGCTCTCCAGCGACAGGGGTTCCACGCCGAAGGTGCGCTCGGCAGGGAGCCCCCGCTCGGCGACCGCGCCCGCCACGGTGGTGCCCCAGACCGGGACCAGGACGAGGGCGCCGGAGGAGGGGGAGCCGGCGGTCTCGACGGTGGCCCCTGCCGCGGTCAACGCGCCCCGCAGCGCTGTCACTTGGTCGTCGTCCGCACCGGTCACGAACACCGGCCGGTCCGCGTCGCCGGTCACCGCCGCCTCCTCGGTGGTGTCCGGGGCCCCGGGCCCGTACGCGTACCAGCCCCGACCGGTCTTGCGGCCGTGCAGGCCCGCCGCCACCCGGTTCGGGGTGAGGAACGACGGGCGGAGCCGGGGCTCGTGGCGGAAGCCCTGCCAGATCGAGTCGATGACCGCCGCCGTGACATCGAGCCCGGTGAGGTCCATCAGCTCGAACGGGCCCATCCGCAGCCCCAGGACGTCGCGCGCGACACGGTCGATGTCCACCGGCCGCGCCACCGACTCCTCAAGCAGCGCGAGCGCCTCCGTCACCAGGCCGCGCCCGGCGTGGTTCACCAGGAAGCCGGGGGTGTCGGCCACCGTGACCGCGCGGTGCCCGCAGCCCTCGACCAGCGCCGTGAGGGTCTGCGGGATCCCGGCGCGGGTCGCGGCGCCCGGCACCACCTCCACGATCCGCATCAGCGGCACGGGATTGAAGAAGTGCAGGCCCGCGAGGCGCGTCGGGTCGTCGAGCGTGGCGGCGATCCGTGTCACCGACAGGGACGAGGTGTTGGTCGCGAAGACGGTGGACGCCGGGAGCACCGCCGCCAGCTTTCCGAAGACCTCGGCCTTGGTGTCCAGGTCCTCCCGTACGGCCTCGATCACCAGGTCCACGTCGGGACCCGGCGCCCAGGGGTCCTCCAGCGGGAGCAGCCGGGCCACGGCGGCGGCGCCGTCCTCGGCGGACATGCGGCCCTTGGCCACCGCCCGGTCCAGCATCGACGTCACGAAGCCGACGGCCTCCCGCACCGCCTCCGCCCGCACGTCGCCCAACTCGACGGTGTGCCCGCCGCTCGCCGCCCACTGGGCGATGCCGCGGCCCATGGCTCCGGCGCCGACGATCCTGATACGCATGACAGTTGGGGACCTTTCGTGAGGGTGACTGGAGTGCCGGGACGTACGTCGGTGCGTCAGCGGAGGTAGACCCGGCCCGGGTCGACGTCCTCGCGCAGCAGCCGGAGCTCCGCCGCGCTCGGCGGCTCCACGGTCTCCACGTGGTCGGCCACCTTGAGGTCCCAGCCGGTCGCCTCCTTGACCTGGTCGACCGTGACACCGGGGTGCACGGCGGTGAGCCGCAGCTCCTCGCCGATGCCCTCGCGGGCCAGGATGCCCAGTTCGGTGATGACGCGGGTGACACCGACGCCGAGCGGCCGGATGCCCTCCTCGAGCGCGCGGTCCGGGCCCGGAGTGGTGCAGAAGTCCAGGGTCTCGGTGAACGAGCGCGGATTGTGCCGGCGCATCACGACGAAGACCTCGCGGGAATTGGCCATCACCTCGATGCCGCCACCGGATCCGGGCAGCCGCACCTGCGGGCTCTCCCAGTCCCCGATGACCGACGTGTTGAGGTTGCCCCAGCGGTCGATCTGCGCGGCGCCGAGGAAGCCGACGTCGATGTGCCCGCCCTGGAGCACGCTGCCGAACAGGGCCGGCATGGAGAGCACCGCCTCCGCGCCCGAGATGAGCACGGCGTCCGCGATGGTCTCCGGCAGGTGCGAGGGGTGCGCGCCGCACACCCCGGACTCGTACACGACCTCGATCTGCGGGGCGACCGTCAGATGGGCCAGTTCGGTGGCGAGCGTGGGCAGGCCGATGCCGGCGAACACCGTGCGGCGGGCGACCAGTTCGCGGGAGGCGACGACGGAGAGCAGCTCCGACGAGGTGACCGTGCCGGACGCGGCGGCCCCGGAGGTGGACGTAGTCATGTTCAGATCCTTCTCGTGTGTCGCGCTCACAGTCGCCGTCCGTAGTTCACCGGTTCGCTGAGCAGCTCGCCGACCGCGAGGCCCGCCCAGAACTCCTCGCCCTGCTTGGCGACGTACTCGGCGTGGTCGGCCGTCCCGTACACCCACTCCGCCAGCCATTCCTGGAGGCGCTGCGGGTCCTTGCTGATGTGCGACCAGGCGCGGTAGAAGGCGTTGTCCCGGTCGTAATAGCCCTGCGCGAACGAGGGGTGCGCGCCGCGCGGACAGACCACGACGGCGTCCACGGCGTGCGCCGGGACCAGCGTGCGGTTGGGGTCCGAGCGGACCACGTCGTCCTCGACGAGCTCCTCGACCACGACGATCGCCTTGTCGGCCGCGTACACGGCCTCGGCCTGGATGCCGGTGAGGCCCCAGATCTGGGTGTTGCCGCGGCGGTCGGCGCGCTGCGCGTGGATGATCGTGACGTCCGGGTTCACGGGCGGCACCACGTAGATCTGCTCGGGCTCGCCGTCCGGGCCGGGGTACGGCGACGTCACCTTCCGCAGCGCGTCGTTGATGCCGGGCAGGTCGCTGCCGCCGTAAGAGCGCAGCGGGTAGAACGGCAGTCGCTGGGCGCCCGCGAGATAGCGGCAGATCATCCCGTAGTGGCTGTACTCCTCGAACGCGAGCGGCGCCGGGTCCGCGCGCTCGATCCGGCGGCGCAGCTCACCGAGCGAACCGGCGGAGGAGTTGCCGACGAACGAGGACACCAGGCGCGAGACACAGCCACCGGCGATCATCTGGTCCACGACGATGTCCGCCGTCATCCGGACCACCGTGAGATCCCTGCGGCCCTGCCGGATGATCTCGTGCCCCGCGGCGGTGGGGACGAGGTGGGTGAAGCCCTCGATGCTGACGGTGGCGCCGTCGTGCACGAAGGCGGCGACGGCCTCCTTCATCGACATGACCTTCGGTGACACGGTGCTCCTCAATGAGTGCGTAGTGGTCGCCCTACCGTGTCAGCGCCTATTGATTGCCGTCCAATACCAAATTAAGGTCGAATCAAGACGGCTGATTAATAAGTCGGGAACATCAGGACCACGGGAACGTCAGGAACAGGGGCTCGCATGGAGCTGCGCCATCTCACCGCCTTCACCGCCGTCGCGGAGGAACTCCACTTCGGCCGGGCCGCGAAGCGGCTGCAGATGGCCCAGCCGCCGCTGAGCCAGCAGATCCGGCAGCTGGAGAAGGAGCTGGGCGTCCAGCTCTTCGAGCGCAACACCCGCTCCGTGCGCCTCACCAGCGCGGGGGAGTCCTTCCTCGAACCCGTACGGACCGTGCTCGCCGACCTCGACACCGCGGTGCAGGCCGCGAAGGCCGCCGGGCGCGGGGAGTTCGGCCGGGTCAGCATCGGCTTCGCCGGCGCCTCCAGCCACGAGACACTGCCCCGGCTGACCCGCGCCGTACGGGCCGCGCACCCGGCCATCGAACTGGTCATGAAGGGCCAGACGTACGCCAACGTCGCGCTGGACCGGGTCGCGGACGGCACCCTCGACCTCGGCTTCGTGCGACTCCCGGTGACCCAGCCGGGCGTGGCCCACCGGGTCATCGACGTGGAGGAGCTGCTGTGCGCGCTGCCCTCCGACCACCACCTCGCCGGGCTCGACGAGATCCCCATCGGCATCCTCGCCGACGAGCCCTTCGTCTCCTTCCCCGCGAACGCCGGGTCCACGGTCCGCGACGCGATGGTGGAGACGTGCGAGGCCGCGGGCTTCAACCCGCGCGTGGTGCAGGAGGCCCCCGACTCGTACACGATCCTCGCGCTCGTCGCGGCCGGTGTCGGTGTCACGCTCACGGTGTCCTCGGTCCGGCACATCCAGCAGACGGGACTCGTCTACCGGCCGCTCGCGGGGCCGCCCATCCGGCGTCAGGCGGCGCTCGCCTGGCGCGCCGACAACCCCTCCGCCGCGCTGCGTGCCGTGCTCGCCGTGTGCGAGGACGCGCTGCCGACCCCCGGAAGCGCCGAGGGAGCCGATTGAGACGCCACCCGTCTTGATGAGTCGGAAACTTGGTATTGGACCGACTCAGCGGTCGGGTGCGAAGGTCGCCTCACACCCCTGAGCCGCCCGAAAGGTGTTCCGCCGTGCCCGAACAGGCCGATGTCGTCATCTGCGAACCTCTGCGCACCCCCATCGGACGCTTCGGCGGGGCCCTCGCCGGACAGACCCCCGCCGCGCTCGCCGCGCGGGTCGTCGCCGAACTCGTCGCCCGCACCGGCATCGACCCGGAGCGTGTGGACGAGGTGATCCTCGGGCAGGCCTACCCCTCCTCCGACGCTCCGGCCGTCGGCCGCGTCGCAGCCCTGGACGCCGGGCTGCCCGACACCGTCACCGGCATCCAGATCGACCGCCGCTGCGGCTCCGGGCTCCAGGCCGTCCTCGACGCCGCCATGCAGATCAGGGCCGGCTTCAGCGACGTCGTGATCGCCGGCGGCGTCGAGGTGATGAGTGCCGCCCCCTACTACACGCACGAGGGCCGCTGGGGCATCAAGGGACCGGGCCTCCAGCTCCACGACTCGCTCGCGCGCGGCCGGGTCACCGCGGGCGGCATCCACCACCCCGTACCTGGCGGCATGATCGAGACCGCCGAGAACCTGCGCCGCGAGTACGCCATCAGCCGCGCCGACCAGGACGCCCTCGCCCTGCGCTCGCAACAGCGCGCCGCCCGGGCCGTCGAGGAGGGCCGCTTCGACGCGGAGACCGTGCCCGTCACCGTACGGGGACGCAAGGGCGACACCGTCGTCGCCGCCGACGAGCACCCGCGCCCCGACACCACCGCCGAGCAACTCGCCGCGCTGCGCCCCATCATGGGCAAGGCGGATGCCGAGGCCACCGTCACCGCGGGCAACGCCAGCGGACAGAACGACGCGGCCGCCGCCTGCCTCGTCACCAGCGCCGCCACCGCCGAGCGGCTCGGCCTCACCCCGCTGGTCCGCCTCGTCTCCTTCGCCCGCGCGGGCGTCCCCGCCGCGACGATGGGCATCGGCCCCGTCCCGGCCACCCGCACCGCCCTGGAGCGCGCCGGACTCACCCTCGCCGACCTCGACCTGATCGAGCTGAACGAGGCGTTCGCCGCCCAGGTCCTCGCCTGCACCCGCGCGTTGGGCCTCGGCGAGAAGGACCACGAGCAGCGGATCAACGTCAACGGCTCCGGTGTCTCCCTCGGCCACCCCGTCGGCGCCACCGGCGCCCGCATCCTCGCCACGCTCGCCCACGAGATGCAGCGCAGCGAGGCGCGCTACGGCCTGGAGACCATGTGCATCGGCGGCGGACAGGGCCTCGCCGCCATCTTCGAGCGCGTCGCCGCGTAGCACCTGCCGAATGCCCTGAACCCCCTGAACCCTCTCCCCGAATCTCCACCCCCCCAGCCGTCCCCATCCGCTTGATCAACGACGTTCACGGAGCGACCCATGAGTGCGTCCACCGCCACCTCGCGCGCGGAGACCAGAGCCGCCAACAGAGCAGGATTCGGCGCCTTCGTCGGCTCCACCATCGAGTGGTTCGACTTCTACATCTACGGAACCGCGGCGGCGCTCGCCTTCGACAAGGTCTTCTTCCCCGAACTCGAAGGCGCCGTGGGCACGTTGGTCGCCTTCGCCACCTTCTGGGTCGGCTTCCTCGCCCGCCCGCTCGGCGGCATCGTCTTCGGTCACTTCGGCGACCGCCTGGGCCGCAAGAAGACCCTCGTCATCACGCTGCTGATGATGGGTCTGTCCACCACCGCGATCGGCCTGCTGCCCGGCTACTCCTCCATCGGGGTCGCCGCGCCGATCCTGCTGGTGTGCATCCGCATGATCCAGGGCATCGGCCTCGGCGGCGAGTGGGGCGGCTCCGTCCTCATCGCCTCCGAGAGCGCGCCCAAGGGCAAGTCGGTGCTGTACGGGGCGTTCGCCCAGCAGGGCTCGCCCGTCGGCAACACCCTGGCCACGCTGAGCTTCCTCGCCATCAGCCAGCTGCCCGACGACGCCTTCGTGTCCTGGGGCTGGCGGATCCCGTTCCTCGCCTCCGCCGTCCTCGTCCTCGTGGGCCTCCTGGTCCGGCTCAAGGTCGCCGAGTCCCCGGCCATGGCCAAGCTCATCGAGAAGAAGGAAGTCGTCAAGCTCCCGCTCACCGAGGTCCTGCGCAGCCACCCCGGCCTGATCGCCCTCGGCATCGGCGCCTGCACCATCGGCCTGTCCGCGACGTACTTCAAGTCGACCTTCGCCCTGTCCTGGGCCACCACCTCGCTCGACTTCGACCGCAGCTCCTTCCTGACGATCATCCTCGTCGCCAACATCACGCAGGTCATCGTCCAGCCCTTCGGCGCCGTCCTCGCCACCAGGATGAAGAGCTGGTCGCGCGCGGTCACCGTGATGCTGCTGCCCGAACTCGTGCTGCTGCCGCTGATGTTCGTCCTCATCAGCACGAACAACTACGGTCTCGCGATGCTCGGCGTCGCCGTCGCCACCATCCCGCACTGCCTCTACTACGCGGCGCTCGCCGGCATGCTCGCCAGCCGCTTCCCCGCCCATCTGCGCTACACCGGCATCTCCCTGTGCTACCAGCTGTGCGGCACGCTGCTCGGCGGCACGACCCCGATCGTCGGCCAGTTCCTGCTCAACCGGACGGGCTCCATCACGGCGGTCATCGCCTACGCCCTGTTCCAGGTCGCGCTCACCCTCGGCTGCATGCTGCTCCTGCTCAAGCGCCCCAACCACGACGAGCTCGCTCATGAAGCCCCTGCGGCGGTTGAGCAGCGGAGCCCCGCGACCGCAACCACGAACGGAGCCTGACCATGCCCCTGACCGTCCACGGAATCCCGGAGATCCTCGGCCTCGCCGGACGCGACCTCGGGCACTCCGACTGGAAGGTGATCACCCAGGAGCTCATCGACGCGTACGCGTACGTCTCCGGGGACCACCAGTGGATCCACACCGACGTCGAGCGCGCGGCCGAAGGACCGTACGGACGCACCATCGCGCACGGCTACATGGTGCTCAGCTGGGGCATCCCGATGTTCGGCGAACTGCTTGAGGTGAAGGGCGTCGGGCGGGCGCTCAACTACGGTGTCAACCGCGTCCGTTACCCGGCGCCGGTGCCCGTCGGCAGCCGCGTCCGGCTGCACGCCTCCGTCGCCGACGTGACGGAGGTCGCGCGGGGCGGCGTGCAGATGACGCGGTCGTTCACCTTCGAGCTGGAGAATTCCGAGAAGCCCGCGTGCGTGGCGGAGTCCCTGACCCACTTCTACCCGTAGGCCGGCCGCCCTTCAGGGACGGTCCAGGGGAGCCGGGCGCTTCACGGAGGAGGTCACCGTGAGCGCGCCGGACTCCGGGGACGCCAGCGACATCCGCTCCAGGACGTCGAGGACGTGGAAGGCGAACTCGCCGGACGCGCGGTGCGGACCGCCGTCCAGGTGCCGGGCCAGGTCGAGGACGCCGAGCCCGCGGAACGGTCCGGTGGCGGGGGCCTTCGCCGCGGTCACCGCGGGGAGTTCGCTCCACTCGGTGTCGCCGCGGCGCTTGATCCGCACCGGGCGGTCGAAGGTGTTGGGGTCGGGCAGCGAGAGCGTGCCGCCGGTGCCGTAGATCTCCAGGTGCGGCAGCTCGGTGTCCCACACGTCGAAGGAGTACATGACCGTCGCCAGCACCCCGGAGTCGAAGCGGAGGATGGAGGTGGCGTGCGTGGACACCTCCACCGGCACCGACTCGACGGTCCGCTCGGGGGCGGTGACGGCCAGCTCCTTCTCGGCCGTCGCGTTGGCACCCATGACATCGCGCACCGGGCCGAGCAGATTCACCAGCGCCGCCACGTGGTACGGCCCCCAGTCCAGGACAGGACCGCCGCCCGCCTGGAAGAAGAAGCCGGGGCTGGGGTGCCACGCCTGCACTCGGCTGGAGCGCACGAAGCTCGTCGCGGCGAACGGCGTGCCGATCAGGCCCTCGTCGAGCGCGGCGCGCGCCGTCTGCCCGGCCGTGCCGAGGAACGTGTCGGGCGCGCCGCCCAGCGTGCGCCCGGTCTCCGTCGCCGTCACCAGGTTGGCGCGCGCCAGCTCGGTGGTCGCGGCCAGCGGCTTCTCCGTGTAGACGTGCTTCCCGGCGCGCAGGGCCGCGTCGTTGAGGGGCGCGTGCACGGCGGGCGGGGTGATGTTGACGACGATCTCCACGTCGGCGTCGGCCAGCAGCTCCTCCGTGGTCCCGGCAGCCGGTATGCCGAACTGGGCCGCGGCGGTGCGGGCTCGCTCCAGGTCCACGTCGGCGACGCGGGTGACGGTCAGCTCGGGGATCGTGGCGATGCCGGCGGCGTAGGCACGGAAGATCGAACCGGTGCCGAGGATGCCGACGTTGACGCTACGGCTCATGTGGGTGTGACTTCCCTTCGCGCGGGGTGGGTTCGGGGGACGAGACCTCCGCCGCGAAGTGCACGATCTTGCGTCAATCAAACACCGGGCCCGGGCGATGTCAAGGGTGCGCGCGTCGATTCGTGGGGCCGGGGTGGTCCGCCGCGCCGCGGCCCAGCCGCCGTTCCATCAGGTCCACGACCCCGTCCGGTGACAGCACGTGCTCCACCGCGAGGACGGTGCCGCCGACGCGTCCTGCCTGCTCGTCCAGGGTGCTCGGTTCGAGGACGAGCCGGCGGGTGGCCAGGGGGAGGGCCTGGCGATAGACCACCGAGCGCACCCCGGCGAGGAGTTCGTCGCCCGCGCCGGCCAGGGCACCGCCGAGGACGACGCGGGCCGGGTTGTAGACGTGCAGCAGGAGCGCCACCACCTCGCCGATCCGCTCGGCCCCCGTCCGGACGACACGGAGGGCCTCGGGGTCGCCGTGGGCGACGAGGCGGGCCAGGTCGCCGGTGGAGCGCAGCTCCGAACCCGGGCCCTTCCGGGTTTCGTTGAGCTGCCGGATCATCACCGCCGCCGAGGCGACCGCCTCCACGCAGCTGCTCTTCCCGCACCGGCACACCACGTCGGACGCGCCGCCGCGAGTGACCGGCAGGTGACCTATGTCGCCCGCCGCGCCGTCCGCCCCGCGGTGCAGCTCTCCGTCTGCGGAGACCAGGCCGCCGCCGATGCCGGTCGACACCTTCACGAACAGCAGCGGGAGCTGGTCGGCGGGCAGGCTGCGCGCCTCGCCCAGGGCCATCAGGTTCACGTCGTTGTCGACGAGCACCGCGCAGCCGAACCGCTTCGCGAGCGCGTCGCCCACCGGGTACCCGTCCCAGCCCGGCATGATCGGCGGCCGGACCGGCGCCCCGGCCGCGTGGTCGACGGGCCCCGGCAGCCCGACCGTCACCGCGCACAGCGGGGCCCGGCGCTCGCCCGTGGAGGCGTGCAGCTCGCGCAGGGCCGCCTCCACTTCGCCGAGCACCGCCTCCGGGCCCCGGGCCAGATCCACGGGGATGTGGGTGGTGGCCAGCGGGTTCTGCGACAGGTCGGCGACGGCGAGCCGGGCGTCGCGGGCCCCGATGTCGGCCGCGGCCACGAGCCCCGCCCGCGGGTTGAGCGCGAGGAGCTGCGCCGGCCGCCCGCGCCCGGCGCGCGCCACGCCGCCGCCCTCGACCACGACCCCGGCCTCGATCAGCGCGTCCAGGTGCCGGGTGACGGTGGAGCGGGCGAGCCCCGCACGTATCACCAGGTCGCCGCGGTGCACGGCGGCGCCGGACGCGACGAGCCGGGCGAGGGTCGAATACAGCAGCCCGCCGCCGTCCCGGAACCGCAGGGTGGGAACGGACAGCCGGGCGCGGGCGAAGGCAGAGGTGGACATGGCTGCACACCGTACCGTCGTCCGCTCCATTTATGACTCTCAAGATGCAGTAACTTTTGCTTGTCAGGGCCAAATTGCATGTCCTACGTTCATCTGCGGGACGAGGTACCTCCGCCGACGGTGTGCACGGCGTCATGAGTCGACGTCGAAAGGAGGGCGGCCGAGATGGCCCCGCCCGCACCAACGCACCCTGATCCGACCGCCGTTCAGCTCCGCTCCGCGATCGTCGGCGCGGGGATGATCGCCGAGGTGCACCGCCGTTCGGTCCGCACCGCCGGAGGCCGGGTGACCGGTGTGCTCGCCTCCACCGCGGAGCGGTCCGCGCGGGTCGCCGCCGACTGGTCGGCGCCCGGCCAACCGGTCGCCGCCTACGGGGACGTCGACGACCTGCTCGCCGACGCGGACGTCGACGTCGTGCACATCTGCACCCCCAACCGCACCCACGCCGCATACGCGGAACGTGCCCTCGCCGCCGGAAAGCACGTGGTGTGCGAGAAGCCGCTGGCCACCACCGTGGCCGACGCCGAGCGCCTGACGCAGGCCGCCGAGCGGGCGGGCACCGTCGCCGCCGTGCCGTTCGTGTACCGCTACCACCCCCTCGTACGGGAACTGCGCAGCAGGGCCAGGGCCGGGGAGTTCGGCGGGTGGCACCTGCTGCACGGCAGCTACCTCCAGGACTGGATGCTCGACCCGGACGCCTCCGGGTGGCGCGTGGACCCGGCCGCCGGGGGTGACTCCCGCGCCTTCGCCGACATCGGCTCGCACTGGTGCGACCTCGTCGAGTGGGTCACCGGCGAACGCTTCACCGAACTGACCGCGCACCGCACGGTCGCGGTCCCCGCACGGCCGACGGAGGGCGCCAAGTCCTTTACGGCCACGCCCGGTTCGGGGGAGCGGGCCACCGTCACCACCGAGGACGCCGCCGCGCTGCTCCTGCGCACCGACGGCGGGGCGCTCGCCTCCACCGTGGTGTCCCAGGTCTCCGCGGGCCGCAAGAACCGCCTCTGGTTCGAGCTCGACGGCTCCGCGGGCAGCGCCGTCTTCGACCAGGAGAACCCCGACACCCTCTGGCTCGGCGGCGAGGACTCCTCCCGCGTCCTGCACCGCGGCGCCGGACACGTCTCGCCCGGGCAGCAGCGCCTCAACGTCGTCCCGCCCGGCCATCCGCAGGGGTACGTCGACTGCTTCGCCGCGTTCGTCGCCGACGTGTACGTGGCCGTCACCACCGGCGAGACACCCGAAGGGCTCCCGCTCTTCGCCGACGGGCTGCGCTCCGCCCGCCTCGTCGACGCCTTCCTGACCTCATCCGCCAACGGCACCTGGACAAAGGTGAACTGACCCATGAGTGAACCCATGAGCGAACCGAACACGAGCCGGATCACCCTCGGCATGCTCACCGCCTGCCTGCCCTCCTGGGACCTCGACAAGATCGCCGAGTACGCCGCGGGCCGTGGCTACCAGGCCCTCGAAGTCGCCGTCTGGCCCGGCACGGGAGGCCGCGACTTCGAGGCCGCCCACCTGCCCGTGGCCACCTTCACCGGCGCGGACGAGGAGCGCACCCGCGCCCTCCTCGACCGGCACGGCCTGGAGATCTCCGCGCTCGCCTTCTACGAGAACCACCTCCACCCCGACCCCGAGCAGCGCGCCGCCCACGGCACCCACCTCAAGCACGCCATCGACACGGCGCAGCGCCTCGGCATCCCGTACGTCGGCACCTTCATCGGCCGCGACTGGACCCGGCCCGTCGCCGAGAACCTCGCCGAGGCCGAGCGGATCTTCCCCGGGTTCGTGGAGTACGCGGGGGAGCGCGGCGTGCAGCTCATCATCGAGAACTGCGTGATGGAGGGCTGGCACCCCGACGGCTACCCCGGCAACCTCGCCTACTCCCCGGAGCTGTGGGAGTGGATGTTCGACCTGGGCCTGTACCTCAACTGGGACCCGTCCCACCTCACCTGGATCGGCATCGACCCGGTGGAGACCATCGCGCCCTACGCCGACCGGATCGTGCACGCGCAGGCCAAGGACGTCGAGCTGCGCCCGCAGGACCGGCAGCGGTACGGCCACTTCGGGCCCGCCCGCGACCGTACGAAGAACCCGTGGGACATGGGCTGGTGGCGCTACCGCGTCCCCGGCCGGGGCCAGGTCGACTGGGGCGTGGTCCTCGACCGGCTCTACGAGCACGGCTTCACCGGCACCCTCTCCGTCGAGCACGAGGACCCGGTCTGGGGCGGCACCCCGGAGAAGGTCGTCCAGGGACTCGACATCGCCCACCGCACACTCCGCCCGCTGATCGTCGACTGACCGGAGGACCGACCCACCATGGCCACCACCCCTCAGCCCACCGGCACGCTCGCCGTCCAGTTGTTCAGCCTCCGCGAGGACCTGGACAAGGACCGCGCCGGCACGCTCTCCCGCCTCGCCGGCCTCGGCTACCGGTACGTCGAGCCCTTCGGCCTCGGCGACTGGCGCACCCCCGCCGACGAGCGCCTCGCCAAGGCCCGCGCCCTGCGCGCCGACCTGGACGCGGCCGGCCTCTCCGTCTGCTCCCTGCACGCCTCGATCGCCGCAGGCGAGCTCGCCACCCTCGCCGAGGAGTGCCGCATCCTCGGCACCGACACCGCCTTCATCCCGATCCCCGGCCTCGTCGAGGGCTTCGACGGCGGCGACCACTTCGGCCGCGACGTGTTCGGCGACCTGGACACCCTGACCCGGTTCGCCGCCCGGGTCACCGAGGCCGCCACCGAACTCGCCGGGCACGGCATCCGCCTCGGGTACCACAACCACGAGCTGGAGTGGACGACACTGCCCGAGGGCCGCAGCGGCTACGACGTGTTCTGGGAGCTGACCGGCCCGCAGGTCCTCGCCGAACTCGACGTCTACTGGGCCACCGTCGCCGGCCAGGACCCGGCCGCCGTCCTGCGCGCCCTCGACGGCCGCGTGGTGGCCGCCCATCTCAAGGACGGCAAGGCGGTGCGCGAGGAGCCGCAGACCCCGATCGGCACGGGCGACGTCGGCATCCCCGCCGCCATCGAGGCCGGCGGCCCCACCCTCACCTGGCACATCGCCGAAATCGACACGACCGACCTCGACCGCTTCGACCTCCTGGCGCGCAACAGGGACGCGCTGCTCGGGCTGGGGCACACACAGGCCTGACGCGCACACCCCGTCGGACCGGGACACCCACCCCCACCGCACGCCGCCGGTGTCCCGGCCCGGTCCCCCCATCCACCCTGGCTCGCAAGGAGGCGAACCATGGGAACCCCCGACCCGTCCGGCGCCGGTACCTCCACGACGGACTCCGCCGCCCCGGACGCCCCGGCCGTACCGCCGCCCACCCGCAAGGCCCCGCCCCGACTCCTCGTCTTCCTCGCGATCGCGCAGGCCGGCCTGTATCTCGCCCTCCTGACGCCCGTCTACGTCAGCCTCACGCTCAAGCTGCAGACGCTCACCGCCGACGGCGACGCGGTCACCGCCCTGGCCACCGTCTCCTCGCTCGGCGCGGCGGGAGCGTTCCTCGCCAACCCGGTCTTCGGCCGGATCAGCGACATGACCACGGGCCGCTTCGGTCGCCGCCGCCCCTGGCTGGTCGCCGGAGCGGCCGGACTCACCTGCTGTCTGCTGGTGATCGCCCTCGCCCCCAACGTGGCCACCGTCGCGGTCGCCTGGTTCTTCGGGCAGGTCTGCGCCAACGCCGCGCTCGCCGCCTACCTGGCCTCCGTGGCCGACCAGGTCCCGACCCACCAGCGCGGCCGGGTCTCCGGCCTCATCGGACTGATGCAGAACGCCGGTGTGCTGGGCGCCGCGTACGCGGGTCAACTCCTCGGCCGCGACATGCTGTTGCTGTTCATGGTGCCGGGCCTCGTGGGCCTCGCCGCGATGGTCCTGTACGCCGTGGCACTCCCGGACGTGGCGCTGCGCGAGCGCCCCCGGACCGACGGCGGTCTGCTCACCGTGGTCAAGACGTTCTGGGTGAACCCGCGCCAACACCCGGACTTCGCCTGGGCGTTCGCCTCCCGGTTCATGGTGATCCTGGCGTCGTTCATGTTCACCACGTTCCGGCTCATGTACCTGGAGCACCAGCTCGACCTGTCCGTGAGCGAGGCCACCGGCGCGATGGCCACCGGCATCCTCGTCTACACGGTCGCCCTGATGGTGGCCTCGCAGACCGCCGGATGGCTGTCCGACAAGACGGGCCGCCGCAAGGTGTTCGTGGCGGGTGCCACCCTGCTCTTCGGGATCGGCACGTACATGCTGGTGCACGTCGACTCCGTGGGGGCCTTCTACTGGGCCGAACTGGTGCTCGGGCTCGGCTACGGCATGTACATCGGCGTCGACATCGCCCTGGTGATGGACGTCCTGCCCGACCCCGACAACGCGGCGAAGGACCTCGGTGTCTTCAACGTCGCCAACGCCGGCCCCCAGGCCCTCGCCCCCGGCCTCGCCGGTTTCCTCGTCACCACGGTCGGCGGCGACAGCTACGCGACGATGCTGCACGTGGCGACGGTGATCTGCGTGGTGGGTGCGCTGGTGGTGATACCCATCAAGAAGGTGCGCTGAGTACGCACGCGCGGAGGGGGCGGCCCACGGGCCGCCCCCTCGACTCGTCCGCATCGACTGCGGCCGTGCGCTACTTCTTGACCGGAGTCATCTTCTCCGCGAAGCCGGGGTGCTTCTTCAGCCAGGAGCGGACCGCGTCCTGCTGTTCGCCCTTGTCCACCTTGTTGATCTCGGACTCCAGCTCGGCGAGCTGCTTCTCGTTCATCTTGAAGTTCTTCAGCCAGCCGGCCACGCGGGGGTGCTCGTCGGAGAAGCCCTTGTGGCCGACGCCGCGCAGGTCGTCGCCCTTGCCCCAGGCGTCCTTCGGGTCCTTCAGGTTCTTCATGTCGAAGTCGGCGTAGGCCCAGTGCGGGGTCCACAGGCTCACGACGATCGGCTTCTTCGCCGCGTACGCGCGCTTGAGCTCCGCGAGCATCGCGGGCGTGGAGCTGTCGACGACCTTGAACTTGGAGCCGAGGCCGTAGGTCGGCACGACCTTCTTCTTCAGGATGGCCGTCATGCCCGCGCTGGCCTCGATGCCCGTGATCCTGCCGCCGAACTCGCTCGCGTGACTGTTCAGGTCGGCGAGGGAGTTCACGTCCTTCATGTACGCGGGCACGGCCAGCTTGTTCTCCATCTTGCCCGTGTACCAGGTGCCCAGCGTCTCGACGTCCTTGTGGTACTTCTTCCAGTACGGCGCGTGGGTGATGGGGAGCGCGGCGTCGGTCTGGAAGTCGACGTCGCCGCGCGACAGCGCGGTCCACAGCGGTCCGAGCTCGAACTGCTTGACCTGCACCTCGTAGCCGCGACGCTCCAGGGCCTCCTTCCACAGGTACGTGGTGGCGGTGGCCTCGTCCCAGGGGATGTAGCCGATGGTGATCTTCTCGCCGTTGCCGACGCCCTTGGCGGTGGACTTCCCGGAACCGCCGAAGACACCCAGTCCGCCCGCGACGAGGGCGAGGACGACGACGCCGATCCCGGCGAAGGCGGGGCGCGGACGGTGGTTCCACAGCTGCGCGCCGAAGCCGGTGACGGTGGCGCGGCGCTTGGCCGCGAGGCGCCGGCCGAGCGGCGACACCTGGGTGCCGAGCGCGCCGGTCATCCGGTCGAGGTAGATCGCGAGCAGCACGATGGCGATGCCGGCCTCGGCGCCCAGCCCGACGTTGAGCTGGCCGATGGCCTCGTTGACGTCGCCGCCGAGGCCGTCGGCGCCGACCATGCCGGCGATGGCGGCCATGGACAGGGCCATCATGATGACCTGGTTGACGCCGGTCATGACGGTGGGCAGCGCGAGCGGGAACTGAACGCGCAACAGGATCTTCCCGGGCCGGGTGCCGAACGCCTCGGCGGCCTCGACCAGTTCGCCGTCGACCTGCCGGATGCCCAGCTCGGTCAGGCGGACGCCGGGCGCCAGGGCGAAGACCAGGGTGGCGACGATGCCCGCGGGCGCGCCGCTGCCGAAGAACAGGATCGCCGGGATCAGGTAGATCATCGCCGGCATCGTCTGCATGAGGTCGAGGACCGGCCGCACGGCCGCGCTGACCCGGTCCGAGTACGCGGCCCAGACGCCGAGGGGCACCGCAATGACCAGCGCGAGGATCGTGGCGACGAGCACCAGCGACAGCGTCATCATCGCGTGTTCCCACAGTTCGAGGGAGTTGATGAAGGCGAAGCCGACGAAGGAGAGGACCCCTGCGAGCAGTCCGCGCAGCAGCCAGGCGCACACGGCGAAGATGCCGGCGAGGAGCAGCGGTTGCGGGGCGTCGAGCACGGCGAGGATGCCGTCGTAAGCGCCCTCGAAGACGGCCTTGAAGAAGTCGAACAGCCAGGCGGCGTTGTTCAGGAGCCAGTTGACCGCGGTGTTCACCCAGTCGCCGAAGGGGATTCTAGGCACGCGGGGTCACCTTGCTCGTGTCGTTCTGTTCGTCGCCCTGGTCGCCGGACGCGGCCTCGCCGAGCACGGACAGCAGTCGCCGCTGGCTCACCACTCCGGCCAGCACCTCGTCCTCGACGACGGCGACGGGCTCCGCGGACCGCTGCGCGCACGGCGCGAACAGGTCGGCGAGCGGGGTGTCGGGGCTCACGCGGGCGGGTGCCTGCTCCAGCAGTTCGGTGTCGGTGGGGCCCGATCCGCCGGAGTGCTCGCGCAGGGCCTCGGGGGACTCCATGATCGCACCGGCGGTCAGCACCCGCGAACGGTCGACGTCCTGGATGAAGTTGGCGACGTAGTCGCTCTCCGGGCGGACCAGGATGTCCTCGGGCGTGCCGTTCTGCACGATGCGGCCGTCGCGCATGACGGCTATTCGGTCGCCCAGGCGCATCGCCTCGTTGAGGTCGTGCGTGATGAAGACGATCGTCTTCTTGAGCTTCTTCTGCAGCACGAGCAGCTGGTCCTGCATGTCACGGCGGATCAGCGGGTCGAGGGCGCTGAACGACTCGTCCATCAGCAGCAGCTCGGCGTCGGTGGCCAGCGCGCGGGCCAGGCCCACGCGCTGCTGCATACCGCCGGAGAGCTCGTCGGGGAACGACTGCTCCCAGCCCTTCAGACCGGTCAGCTCCAGGGCCTGCGCGGCGCGCTCCTCGCGCTCGGCGCGCGGCACACCCTGCACGGCGAGTCCGTAGGCCGCGTTCTCCAGCACGCTGCGGTGCGGGAACAGGGCGAAGTGCTGGAAGACCATGCTGATCTTCCGGGAGCGGACCTCGCGCAGCTCCTTCGCGGGCAGCGAGGTCAGGTCCTGGCCGTCGAACTTCACGTGTCCCGACGTCGGGTCCGAAAGCCCGTTGAGCATGCGCAGCAAGGTCGACTTGCCCGAGCCCGACAGGCCCATGACGACGAAGATCTTGCCGGACTCCACCGTGAAGGAGGCGTCGATCACGCCCGCCGTGGTCCCTTCGGCCCGCAGCTCCTCACGGTCGGCCCCTTCGCGGAGCCGCTCGACCGCCTCTTCCTGTCGCCTGCCGAACACTTTGTACAGGTGCTCGGCCTCAAGCCTGACTGACACATGAACCTCGTTCTCATCGACCTGCGAAAGGTTGCAGAATCAAGCAATGTTCGTCGGCCGTGGCGCCTGCCCCGCCTTATGCGGACCAAACACGCGTCCAAGGTTCAGGTGACGTAGAACGCGGGGCGGTGAGGGATGTCCGTGGTGACGACCTGCCCCGACCTGCGGGATTCGACGGTGGCGCCGGTGATGACGGTGGCCGCGTAGCCGTCCCAGGCCGTGGGACCGGTGGGCGGGAGGCCCGCCGCCAGGTTCGCGACCCACTCGCGGAACTCGGTGTCGAAGGCGTCGGCGAACCGGCCCGTCCAGTCCGGCAGGATCGCCGTGCTGTGCGCGCCCGCAGTGCGCACCCCGACCGCCGCCGGGTCGGGCAGCCGCACGAGCCCCTCCTCGCCGACCGTCTCGCACTGGATGTCGTAGCCGTAGCGGCAGTTGACGAAGACCTCCAGATCGATCCGGACGCCTCGCGCGGTCTCGAACAGCATGAACTGGGGGTCGGTGAGGTGCGCGTGCTTGTGCGTCGTCGATCGCGGAACGATCACCTGGGCGGACACGATCTCGTCGTCCAGGAGCCAGCGCAGCACGTCGATCTCGTGCACGGCCGTGTCGAGGGCGGCCATGTCGGAGGTGTACGAGACCGGGGACGACTGGTTGCGGTGCGCGCAGTGCACCATCAGCGGGGTGCCGATCCGGCCCGCGTCGATGACCTCCTTCATCTGCCGGTAGCCCTGGTCGAAGCGGCGCATGAACCCGACCTGCACGAGCCGGCTGCCGTGCGCCTGCTCCGCCTCGACGATCTTCAGGCAGTCCGCGGCCGTGGTGGCGAGGGGCTTCTCGCAGAAGACGGGCTTGCCCGTGGCGATGGCGTTCAGGACGTGCTCGGCGTGGGTGGTGCCCGGCGACGTGACGAGCACCGCGTCGACCTCGGGGGCGGCGATCAGCGAGGCACCGTCCGCGTACACCCGCGCGCCGGGGTACCGCGCCGCCTCGGCCGCGCGCTCCGCGTCGATGTCGGTGACCGCGGTGACCCGCGCCCCGACGACCACGTCGGTGAGCCGGCGGATGTGCTCCCGCCCGATCCAGCCGGCCCCGATGACACCTATGCGCACAGTCGTCTCCTCATCGCTCACCGTTCACCTCGCGCAGCTTCTCCTCGACCTCGGACGCGGTGGGCATGGCGTCCGAGCACGCGAGCCGGCCCGCCACCAGCGCGCCCGCGGCGTTGGCGTACGCCACCGTCCGCGCCACGTCCCAGCCCGCGAGCAGCCCGTGGCACAGCGCCCCGCCGAACGCGTCGCCCGCGCCCAGGCCGTTGACCACGTCCACCGGCACCGGCGGCAGTTCGGCAACCGCGCCGTCGCGGTCCATGGCGAGCACGCCCTTGGGGCCCTGCTTCACGACGGCCAGCTCAACGCCCGCCTCCAGCAGGGCGGTTGCCGCCGCGTACGGCTCCCGCTCGCCCGTCGCGACCTCGCACTCGGCGAGATTGCCGACCGCCACCGTGGTGTGGGCGAGTGCCTCGCGGTAGATCTCGCGTGCCCGCCCGGTCTCCGCGGAGTCGGTGTCGGTGTCGTCCCAGAACATCGGCCGCCAGTCCAGGTCGAACACCGTCGTCCCGCTCCTGTCCCGGTGCCGCAGCGCGGCCAGCGTCGCCGCACGCGAGGGCTCCGCGCACAGACCGGTCCCCGTCACCCAGAAGATCCGGGCCGACGCCACCGCGTCCAGGTCCAGTTCCTCGGGGCGGATGTCCAGGTCCGGCGCCTTCGGCAGGCGGTAGAAGTACAGCGGGAAGTCGTCCGGCGGGAAGATCTCGCAGAACGTCACCGGGGTCGGCGCGATGTCCGACGTGCCGACGAACGAGGCGTCGACCCCGTAGCCCGCGAGGGCCGTCCGCACGAACTCGCCGAAGGGGTCCCCGCCCGTCTTCGTGATGACGGCCGTGCTCCGCCCGTACCGGGCCGCGGCGACCGCCACGTTCGTCGGGCTGCCGCCCAGGTACTTCCCGAACGTCGACACCTCCGCAAGTCCCACCCCGGTCTGGAGCGGATACACGTCCACTCCGGACCGGCCCATGGTCAACACATCGAACGGCATCTCGGCTGGCGTCCCTTCGCTCCGGAGCTTCTGGTGCGCGCTGGCCCGAGTACGATCGTCCTTGTTCAAATGTCATGTCAATGGGGTGACGGCCGGTGTCGGACCCCCTTCGAGCTCCGAAAGAGGGCGACCGTTGGCATCGAACCACCCTGCCGACCCGACCGTGCTGCACCCCGTGCCCGGGCAGCAGCGGGTGGTCCTGCTGAAACCCCTCGTCACCTCGCCCCTCATCGAGGTCGGTGACTTCTCGTACTACGACGACCCGGACGACCCGACCGCCTTCGAGACCCGCAACGTGCTGTACCACTACGGGCCCGAGAAGCTGATCATCGGGAAGTTCTGCGCGCTGGGGGAGGGCGTGCGCTTCATCATGAACGGCGCCAACCACCGCATGGACGGCCCTTCCACGTTCCCCTTCCCCATCATGGGTGGTTCGTGGGCCGAGCACTTCGACCTCATCACCGGGCTGCCGGGGCGCGGTGACACCGTGGTCGGCAACGACGTGTGGTTCGGCTACCGGGCGACGGTGATGCCGGGCGTCCGCATCGGCCACGGCGCTGTGATCGGCTCGGGGGCCGTGGTGGTCGACGACGTCCCCGACTACGGCATCGTGGGTGGCAACCCGGCCCGCCTGATCCGCCGCAGGTACAGCGACGCCGACGTCGACCGGCTGGTCGAACTGGCCTGGTGGGACTGGCCGTTGGAGCACCTGACCGCGCATCTGCCGACCGTGATGTCGGGGAGCGTCGACGAACTGGAGCGGGCCGCGCCCGGCACGTGAGGGCCGGGCGCGGCCCGTCGCGCTCAGTGCAGGCAGAGGCAGAACGGGTGGCCGGCCGGATCCGCGTAGACCCGCCAGTTGGTGCCGGGCCGGATCCGGTCCGTGCGCTCCAGGAGTGTCGCCCCGAGGGAGAGCACCCGCTTCTCGTCCGCCTCGAGGTCGTCCACGTCGAAGTCCAGATGGACCTGCTGCGGATGGTCCTGGCTGGGCCACTGCGGCGGCCGGTACCCCTCCACCCGCTGGCAGGCCAAGGGCGTGCCCTCGAACCCCACCACGTCGACCCAGTCGGGGTCGTCGGGGTCCACGACCACCCGGCCGCCGAGCAGCTCCGCGTAGAACTCGGCGAGCTGGACGGGGTCGGCGCAGTCCAGCGCGACCGCCTGCAGTTTTCGAATCACTTCCGGCACTCCTCGCTCTTGCGTCGCTTTGGCGACATCCTGCACGGGGAGTGCCTTACCCGCCACCGCGGCGGACACACCCGCCGCGGTGGCTCCGCGTCAGCCGCGCCCGATCAAGTCCGGTGCGCGCTCGGCCAGTTGCTCCTCCGTGGCGTCCGGCTCCTGCGCGGTGCTCTCGGCACCCTTGCGCCGCCACAGCGGCTTCAGCCGGTACGTGAAGAGGTACACGACGACCGCGACAGCGGCGGCGACGAGCATGCTCAGGTCGCCGGCTCCCGGGTGGGCCGCGGCGAAGGCGCCGGTGTAGATGTCGGACACCCAGAAGGGCACGGACGCCACGACGCCGGCCGCCCAGGCCACCAGGCCCCAGTCGATGATCCTGGAGCGGTCGTAGAGCTCGGCGATCCTGCGCGGGTCGCTGCGCCCGCCCAGGTAGAAGTCGATCAGGAGCACGGCGGCGAACGGCGCGATGAAGTACGCGGTCAGGTTCAGGAAGACCTTGAACTTGTCCTCCGTGCCGGAGGCGCCCCACAGGCTGATCCCGTAGGCGAGGACGCAGATAGCGGCCACCGCCTGCGTGCGGGTGACGGGGATCTTGAGGGTCTGGACGGAGATCGCGCCGCCGTAGACGTTGAGGAAGTTCTGGGCCAGGGCGGACAGGCCGACGGCGACGAGGGCCGGGACGGCGAACGGCCCCATCAGCTCGTGCAGCGCGGTGATCGTGTCCGAGCTGGAGGCGGAGGCGCCGACCACGACGCCCAGGATGCCGAGCCAGGCGATGGTGAGGAAGTTGCCGAGGGCGGTGTACCAGGTGGTGTGCCGGACGACCTTCGCGGTGTCGGGCAGATAGCGCGAGTAGTCGGAGGCGAAGGGCATCCACGCCACGAGGAACGCCAGGAACCAGCCGCCCAGCGTGATCGACCCGCCCGCCGCGCCGACATAGCCGTCCGCGTGCGGATTCGCCTCGAAGAGGCTGCCGCCGCGGACCACCGCCACGACCGTGATCAGGACGAACAGCGGGGTGAGGACGTACGTCAGTGCCCGCTGCAAGAAGTTGATCATGTTGTAGCCGAAGATGGCCACGACGAGCTCGACCACGGTGAGCAGCAGCGCACACAGCCAGTACGGCAGGTGACTCAGCTCGGCGAAGGCCTTGCCGCCGAGGATGACCGTGACGGCCGCCCAGCCCACACCGGAGAACACGTTGATGTAGGCGACGGGCAGGAAGTTGCCGAAGAAGCCCAGCGGCCCCCGGGCCTGGATCTGCTGCGGCACACCGAGGCGGACACCCATGCGGGACATGACGGCCATCAGGACGGCGCCGACACCGGCGCCGACGACGATCGCGCCGACGGCGGTGGCGAAGCTGAGCCCGAACCACGCGGCGCTGAAGCCGAGCAGGATGACGGGGAAGTTCAGTCCCGCGGCGAACCACACGAAGAACTGTGAACTCGGCTTTCCGTGCCGCTCACTGTCGGGGATGTGGTCGACGCCGAACGGCTCGACCTTGGTGACGGCGCTGCCGTAGACGGGCGGGCCTTGGGAATCATGGGTCATGACGTGCTCCGAAGAACGTGGTTGCGGGGGCGGACGCGAGTCACCACGGAAGGGGCGCCGTCTGCGAGATGTCGAAGAAGCCGCCACCGCTGTAGACAAGCGGGGCGAGCTCGGAATGACCAGCAGACACTACACGTCCGGTGAAGACGGTGTGACTCCCGGCCTCCAGGCGCTCGCCGATCTCCACCTCCAGCTGCGCCGCGGAGCCGGCGAGCAGTGGGGCGCCGTGCTCGCCGGGCGCCCAGTCGAGGGCGGCGAACTTGTCGGTGCCCTTGCTCGCGAACACCTTCGCCACGTCGAGCTGGTCCGCGGCGAGGATGTTGATGCCGATGTGGCTCGCGCGGTGCAGCGCGGGGTGTGTCGACGAGCTGCGCTGGACGCACACCAGGACCATCGGCGGGTCGAGCGAGATGCTGGAGAAGGCGTTCACGGCGAGTCCCTTGGGGGTCCCGTCGTCGTCGGTGGTCACCACGGTGACACCGGTGATGAACTTGCGGTGCACCCCCTTGACCAGGTCGGCGTCGACGGCGGCCTCGTGCGCCGTCGTGATGATGCCGAGCGACTCCAGGAGCTGGCGGGAGTCGAAGGTGACCGACTCCTCGGTGACGGTGTCACCGTCGAAGCGGGCGAAGGTGGCTCCCGACACCTCGACGGGCCGTCCGGTGGGCGGCACACCCATGAAGGTGTCGGTGTGCCGGCCGGTGCTGCGCCAGCGGACGGCCAGCCGGTCCCCGTCCTCGACCAGGTCCTCGATCTCGGTCTGCAGATCGGGGAACGCCGCGCGCACGGCGCTGATGCTCTCCTTGAACCCGGCGCGGTCCTGGGCGGTGCCGGCCGGCCCGCGGCGGCGCACGTAGCCGGGGCTCAACACGGCGTCCAGGGCGTCGACTTCGCCCCGGTTCCAGGCCGCGTCCCAGGCGGCGCGGAGGCGGGCGGGGCGGTCGGTGGCGTGTTCCAGGGCGAGTGACATGGCGGCTCCATCGATCGGCTTCTGCGGCTCTTGCATGGCAGAGCTGTTGTATGGCAGAGGACGGTAGGAATCGGACCTCCGCGGTGTCAATGGTTCGGACGGAATTCCTTGCCCCTGACGGCCTTTTCCTGTGAACCCCATGGTCAGGGGCGGCCTTTCGCGGACAACCCTTGACGACCCACCGGGTGACTCTTAGCCTCACTGCCATGGCACAGCAAGCATCAGCAGGCCAACAACTGTGGGCCGAGCCCACACGAGGCAGACTGCGCAAGGTCGTCACCGTGGTGGACGAGGTCCTCCTGGAACTCGGGCGGCCGGTCGCCACCCCCGTACGCCGCGTCGCCGCGGCCGCCGTGATCGAGAACCCCTGGGCCGGACGCGGATTCGTCGCCGATCTCCAGCCCGAGGTGGAGGAGATCGCGCCCGGCATCGGCCGCCTCCTCACCGACCGGCTGATCGAGACGCTGGGCGGCGTGGAGCACGTCGAGGCGTTCGGGAAGGCGGCCGTCGTCGGGCTCGACGGGGAGATCGAGCACGGCGGGGCATTGATCCACACGCCGTACTTCGGCAATGTGCTCAGGGAACTGACCGAGGGCACCTCGATCATCGTGTTCAGCGACGACCGGCTCGCGGCCGGTGAACCGCTGACCGTCCCGGTGTGGCACAAGACCGCCGCCGCCACCCGCTCCCACTACCAGACCGTGCAGATCCGGGTGCCGGACGCGCCACGCCCCGACGAGATCGTCGTGGTGGCCGCCGCCGCCTCGGGGCCCCGCCCCAACGCCCGTATCGGAGACCGCCGCCAGGACCCCGTGGTCCGGCTCGCCGACTTGGAGACCGCCCGATGAACCTCCGCAAGATCCTGACCTACGTAGAAGAGATCCACGCCGAGGGCGGCCGCCCCGTCGACTCGGTCGCGCGCACCGCCGTGGTGCTCGCCGTGATCGAGAACCCGTGGGCGGGCCAGGGCTTCGTCACCGACCTGCTGCCCGGCATCGACGAGGTGGCGCCGCAGCTCGGCGAGCTGCTCGCGCCGCGCGTCGTGGAGGCCCTCGGCGCGCCCGTCGAGGCGTACGGGAAGGCCGCCGTCGTCGGCCTCGACGGCGAGGTGGAGCACGGCAGCGCACTGATCCACACGCTGAAGTTCGGCGACCACTTCCGCAAGGCGGCCAACGCCACCACGCTGCTGCCCGCCGTGGAGAAGCGCGCGGTCGCGGGAGGTGTCTTCGACATCCCGCTCAAGCACATCACCGACGCCACCATCCGCTCGCACCACCAGAGCATCGAGGTACGGGTCCCGGACGGGCCGCGCGCCGACGAGATCGTCATCGGTCTGGCAGCCGCCGCCCAAGGCCGCCCGCAGGCCCGCCTCGCCCCGCTCGCCACCGAGCAGTAGGCGACCGTCATGACCAAGCCGCCCCTCGTACTGCTGCACGGCGTCGGGCTCGACCGCACCATGTGGGAGCCCGTCACCGACCTGCTGGCCGACCGGTTCACCGTCGTCGCGCCGGACCTGCCGGGGCACGGCGCCCGCCCGCCCGTGCGCGGCGACGTGACCCTCGCGGAGCTGGCCGACGGGGTCGCCACGCACGTCCCTGCCGGCGCCCACCTGGTCGGGTTCTCGCTCGGCGCGCTCGTCGCCCAGCACCTCGCCCTGCACCGGCCGGAGCTGACACGCACGCTCGTCTCGGCCAGCTCCGTGTGCCGCCGCACCCCCACCGAGCGGGCGGCCGTCCAGGCCCGGCTGCACAACGCCGAGCGCGACTTCGCGGCGTCCACCCAGGCGTCCGTCGAGCGCTGGTACACCGGCACCACCGTCCCGGACGAGGTCGTCGACCGGACCCGGGCCACGCTCGCCGCCAACGACGTCGAGTCCTTCCTCGGCTGCTACCGGGTGTTCGCGAACGCCGACGCCGAACTCGGCCCGCGCCTCGGCGACATCACCGTCCCGTCGCTCGCCGTGACCGGGGAGAACGACCCCGGGTCCACGCCCGAGATGACCCACCGGCTCGCCGGGGCGCTGCCCGACTGCCGGGCCGTGATCGTGCCCGGCGCGCGACACATGCTGCCCGTCGAGCGACCGGAGGCGTTCGCCGAGGCACTCACCACCTTCATCACCCAGAGCGCACATGGAGACACCACACATGTCTGAGCTCACGACCTGGAAGCACTTCATCGGCGGCCGGTGGGTCGAGCCGGCCGCGGGCGAGTACTTCGAGAGCACCGACCCGGCCACCGGCCGCACCCTCTACCGCGCGGCCCGCGGCACCGCCGCCGACGTCGAGCGGGCCGTCGCCGCCGCCCGCGCGGCCTTCGAGGACCCGGGCTGGCGCGCACTCAGCCAGACCAAACGGGGACACCTGCTGCGCCGCCTCGGCGACCTCGTCGCCGAGCACGCGGACGAGCTCGCCCTCATGGAGTCGCGGGACAACGGCAAGCTGCTGCGCGAGATGCGCGGCCAACTCGCCACGCTGCCCGAGTACTTCCACTACTACGCGGGACTCGCCGACAAGATCCATGGCGAGACCGTCCCCACCTCCGACCGGGCCGTCCTCAACTACACGGCCCGCGAACCCCTCGGCGTCGTCGGCGCGATCACCCCCTGGAACTCGCCGCTGACCCTGACCACCAGCAAGCTGGCCCCCGCGCTGTGCGCGGGCAACACGGTCGTCGTCAAGCCCTCCGAGTACACCTCGGCCACCGGCCTGCGCCTGGCCGAACTCGCCCTGGAAGCCGGCTTCCCGCCCGGCGTCGTCAATGTCGTCACCGGGTTCGGCGCCGAGGCGGGACAGTCCCTCGTCGACCACGAGGGACTCGCCAAGATCTCTTTCACCGGCTCCACCGCGACCGGATCGAAGATCGCCGCGACGGCCGCGGGCCGCTTCATCGGCACCACCCTCGAACTCGGCGGCAAGTCCCCGCAGATCGTCTTCGAGGACGCCGACGTCGCGAACGCCGCCATGGGCGTCGTCGCCGGGGTCTTCGCCGCCGCCGGACAGACCTGCATCGCGGGCAGCCGCGTCTTCGCCCACCGCTCCGTCTACGACGAGCTGCTGGAGCGGGTCTGCGAGCGCGCCAAGTCCATCCGCATCGGCGACCCCCTCGACGAGGCCACCGAACTCGGCCCGCTCGCCTTCGAGGCGCAGCGCGACAAGGTCGCGGCCTACGTCGAGCTCGGGCGGGAGGAGGGCGCCAGGGTGCTGACCGGCGGCGCCCCCACCGACGGCGGCACGGGCGGCTGCTTCTACGAGCCGACCGTCCTCGTCGACGTCGACAACAGCATGCGCGTGGTCCGCGAGGAGATCTTCGGCCCGGTCGTGGCGATCATGCCGTTCGACACCGAGGACGAGGTCGTGGGCCTCGCCAACGACACCGAGTACGGCCTCGCGGCCGGCATCTGGACCACCAGCCTGTCCCGCGCCCACCGGGTGGCGGGCCGCCTCGACGCCGGGACCGTCTGGGTCAACACCTACCGGGCCATGTCCCCGATGTCCCCGCGCCAGGGCTTCAAGTCCAGCGGCGTCGGTGTCGAGCACGGAACCGAGACCATCAAGGAGTACACCCGGCTCAAGAGCGTATGGATCAACACGAGCGAGGAGCCCGTGGCCGATCCGTTCACGATGCGGAGCTGACCGCCGTGCCCCAGATCACCGTCACGCTCGCCGAGGGCCGAAGCCCCGAGCAGATCAGGACCCTGCAGCACGAGATCCACGCGGCCGTGCTGCGCTCGGTCGACACCCGCCCCGAGTACATCCGGGTCGTCGTCCACGAGGTGCCCACCACGCACTGGTCCACCGCAGACACCACGCTCGCGGAAATGCGGGCCACCACCGCGAAGGAGTTGTCATGAGGTTTTCGCTGTTCGTGCACATGGAGCGCTGGGACGAGAACACCACCCACCGCGAACTCTTCGAGAACCTCACCGAGCTGACGCAGATGGCCGAGGCCGGCGGGTTCAGCACGGTGTGGGTCGGCGAGCACCATGCCATGGAGTACACGATCTCGCCCAACCCGATGCCGATCCTGGCGCACCTGGCGGCGAAGACCGACACCATCCGGCTCGGCGCGGGCACCATCATCGCCCCGTTCTGGCACCCGGTGCGGGCCGCGGGGGAGACCGCGCTGCTCGACGTGATCAGCAACGGCCGGGCCGAGGTCGGCATCGCCCGCGGCGCCTACCAGATCGAGTTCGACCGCCTCGCGGACGGGCTCGCCGCGAGCGACGGCGGCAAGCACCTGCGCGAACTCGTGCCCGCCGTACGGGCGTTGTGGCAGGGCGACTACGCGCACGACGGCGAGATCTGGCAGTTCCCGACGTCGACGAGCGTGCCCAAGCCGGTGCAGCAGCCCACCCCGCCGATGTGGGTCGCGGCCCGCGACCCCGCCTCGCACGACTTCGCGGTCGCCCAGGGCTGCAACGTGATGGTCACCCCGCTCATGAAGGGCGACGAGGAGGTGGCCGCGCTCAAGGAGAAGTTCGACACCGCCGTGGCCAACCACCCCGAGGTGGAGCGCCGCCCCGACATCATGGTGCTGCGCCACACCCACGTGCACGCCCCCGAGGACCCGGAGGGCTGGCGCCCGGCGGCCGAGGGCATCAACAAGTTCTACCGGACCTTCGACGCCTGGTTCGGCAACAAGAAGAGCCCGGACAACGGCTTCCTGGAGCCCAGCCCGGAGGAGAAGTTCGCCGAGCGCCCCGAGTTCGCCCCGGAGGCCCTGCGCAGGACCGCGATGATCGGCACGCCCGCCGAGGTGATCGAGCGGCTGCGCGGCTACGAGGAGCTCGGCGTCGACGAGTACAGCTTCTGGATCGACAACACGCTCTCCCACGAGGAGAAGCGGGAGTCGCTGAAGCTGTTCATCAAGGAGGTCGTCCCGGCCTTCCAGTAGGCCCGGCGGCCCCACGGCATTGCCCGCCCTCTTGCATGGCAATTCCGGGTTTCCCCGTCAATTGACGCCGTGCGTCCCCGAAGACTAGGTTCTCGTGCCATGCAAGAGCCCAACCGACCCGCCCCCAGGCCACTGCAGCAGACCAGCATGCAGGCGAAGGTCGCCGAAGAGCTGCGCCGGATGATCATCAGTGGGGAGCTGCCGCCGCGCTCCAGCCTCTCCGAGATGACGCTGTCGCAGACCTTCGGCGTCAGCCGTACCCCGATCCGCGAGGCACTCAAGCAGCTCCAGATCGAGGGCCTGGTGGAGGTGCGGCCCCGGGTCGGCACGTTCGTCGCCGTCCCCTCGCGCCGCGAGATCACGGAGCTCTTCCAGATGAAGGAGCTCCTGGAGGGCGCGGCGGCCCGCCTCCTCGCCTTCCGCGGCAACGTGCCGGAGGTGGAGCGCCTCGCCACCACGATGCGCGAGGCCGACGAGGCGGTGCGGGCCGGCGACTCGGAGAAGTACGAGAAGCTGGTGCACGACTTCCACGAGCTGATCATCGTCGGGGCCGACAACTCCAAGCTGGAGGCCCACTACCGCACCCTGATGAACCAGCTCGCGTACGCCCGCCTGGTGCGCACCTCCCTCGCCCAGCCCGGCCGCCTGAGCGAGTCCGACCACGAGCACCACCGCGTGCTCGACCTCATCCAGGCCAAGGACGGCGACGGGGCGGAGCGCGTCATGCGCGAACACGTGCGCCGCAGCCACCAGGCGCTCATGGCCGGGATGGACGACGACCGGTTCAAGGACTGACCGGGACGGCGCGCGGGAAATCGGATGCGGTCGCCCGCCCCCGTGGTGTGTGATCGGACGCATGACCATCGAGTTGGGGACACCGCGAGTCGACGAACTGGGCGCGGTGGCGGACACCCTGCGCGCATGGCAGCACGACGCCGGGGCGCCCCAGCTGCATCCGGGGGACCTGGGCTGGTACTGGCGCTCCGGTGCGGAGCGGACCGCCGCGGCCGTGCGGACCTGGCGGCACGGCGGGCGGATCCTCGCCGTCGGCCTGCTCGACGGCCCCGGCCTGCTGCGCCTCGCGCTCGCGCCTGAGAAGCACCAGGACCCTTCACTGGCCAGCGAGTTGCTCACCGACGCCGCCGAACCGGGGCGCGGTGTGCTGCCCGAGGGGTCCGCCGCCGTCGAGGCCCCGCGCGGCGCCCTGCTGCACACCCTGCTGGCCCAGTCCGGCTGGCGCCCCGGCGAGGCGTGGAGCCCACTGAGCCGCGACCTCACAGAGCCGGTCGAGTCCCCGGCCGTGCGGATCGAGACGGCGGGCCCCGAGCGCGCCGAGGCCTACGCGGCCGTGCACCGAGCGGCGTTCGACGGATCGACGTTCACCGGGGAGCGCTGGCACGCGATGGCGGACGGAGCGCCGTACGCGCGGGCGCGGTGTCTGCTCGCGTACGACGACGGGGGCGCGGCCGTCGCGGCGGTGACCGTGTGGTCGGCGGGGCCGGGCAGGCCCGGACTGCTCGAACCGATGGGCGTGCACCGCGCACACCGCGGGCGCGGCCACGGCGCGGCGATCTGCCTCGCCGCGGCCGCCGCCCTCCGCGAACTGGGCGCGTCCAGCGCCTTCGTGGGCACACCGAGCGCCAACACCGCGGCCGTCGCCACCTACAGTGCGGCGGGCTTCAAGGCGCTTCCCGAGGTACGGGACCGCTGCCGGCCGGAGTAGTCGCCCCTAGGGCCCTTCTGACGGATCAGGCTGGACCCGGAGGGCCGCACCATCCGGCTCCGCGAG
>NZ_JBUEGE010000017.1:0-201467 GCF_054963755.1 Streptomyces sp. EDA2-14 | reverse complement strand
TACCGCACTCGCCTCGCGCGAGGCATCCACGAGCGAGGACACCGGGTCCTTCTCCGCGATGTCACTGGCGAGCCGTACTCCCGGGGCACGCTGCCGGGCCCGCTCCAGCGCCTGCGCCACGAGCTGCTCGGCGTGCCGGAGGAGGTCGTCCTGGCCGAGTCCGGACGTCGGCTGGAGGGGTTCGTAGCGCTCCCAGCGCGAGGCGTACAGGATGCGCAGCCCGACCTCGCGCAGGGCGGCCTCGTCGACCGCCCAGTCCAGCGCCTGCAGGCTCGGGTCCGAGCCGTCGATCCCCACGATCATCTCTCGCTCCACCGCTCCCGCCTCCTTACGGCCGGGCCCGCGTGCGGAGCCCGCCGCTCTCACGCTGCCACCTGGCCCGACCGTTCGGCAGGGCCCTGTCGGCCCCGTCCCCGCGGTGTTGGACCTCATGACGTGGCGCGGTGCCGCCGAAGGGGCCCGGTCGGCAGGGCAGCGGGGGACGTCCGGCCCATTACGGCGCGCGGCCCGCGCCAGGACCCTGGGCGAAGAGGCGCTCGTACAGACCGGGTTGAGAGGTGGAGGCCGTGAGCACCGCACCGTTGAACGCTTCGGTCCTGGAGGGCTGGCTGTCGGCGGCCGTCGCGGCACCCTCCATCTTCAACACGCAGCCATGGAGGTTCCGCTTCGACCTCGACACCACATCGGTCGAGGTGCGCGCCGCGCCGGAGCGCTGCCTGCCCGAGGCCGACCCGTCGGGGCGGGCGCTGCACCTCTCGGTGGGTGCCGCCGTGTTCAATCTGCGGGTGGCGGCGACGCACGACGGATGGACGCCCGTGCCCCGCCTGTTGCCCGACCCCGACGACCCGGAACTGCTCGCCTTGGTCCGCATGGTGGGCTCCCCGCAGCGGGGCGCAGTGGACCACCGCCGAGACCTGTACGACGCGATCTGGCGCCGCCGCAGCTCGCGGTTCCCCTTCGCGGACCGGCCGCTGGAAGCCGGGGTCTGCGCCGAGCTGGCCGAGGCGGCCCACAGCAGCGGCGGCCTGCTGTCGTTCCCCACGTCGGCCGAGAAGGCCCATCTGCTCCGGGTCACGCGGGAGGCCGAGGAGCGCAGCCGCCGACATGCCGACCGCGCGGCCGAAAGCCGCCGCTGGGTGCACCGGGACGCGCACGACCGGTCCGCGTACGGGCTGCCGCGCGCGACCCTCGGCGTACAGGACATCCATGAGCGCATTCCCATGCGGGACTTCACCGCGCGGCGGCACCTCGCGCACCTGCCGGCCCGGGAGTTCGAGCGGCATCCGGTGATCGCCGTGCTGAGCACCGCGCACGATCGCCGCGCCGACTGGCTGCGCGCCGGGCAGGCCCTTCAGCACGTACTGCTCGTGGCCACGGCGCACGGCCTGCGGGCCTCGCTGCTGCATCAGGCGATGGAGTGGCCCGACCTGCGGCGGACGCTGCGCCCCGCGCCCGAGCACGCCGGACATGTGCACATGCTGGTGCGCCTCGGCTACGGCCCGCAGGGCCCGGCTGGACCGCGCCTGGCCACGAGCGCAGTGCTTCTCACGTCCGCACGAGGGGCGTAGGCGATGAGCGTGCGGTCGAGTGTCCGCCGGGTCGCGTGCCGTGTCTCGGGCGGGCGTGGCGCTTCATGCAGGCGTGGTGCCTCATGCGGGCGTGGCGCCTCATGGGGTCGTGGCGTCGAGAGGCACGGACCATTCCAGGGTGGTGCCGGCTCCACTGCCCGGGCCGAGGGTGAAGGTGCCACCGAGGCTCTCGGCGCGCGTGCGCATGTTGGTGAGTCCGCTGCGGCGTGTGACCGAGGAGTCGACACCGCGGCCGTTGTCCGTGACGAGCAGGCGCAGCCGGTCGCGGGTCACCTCGACCGAGACCTCCACGACGGTGGCCGCGGCGTGCCGCGTCACGTTGGAGAGGGCCTCGTGCAGGACCGCCAGCAGATGCTCGGCGTGCTCCTCGGGAACGACCGTGTCCAGCAGGCCGCTCATCCGCAGCGCCGGGACAAAGCCCAGCGCCTCGCTCGCGCGCGTGACCCGGGACACCAGCCGGCCGCGCAGCCCCGCCGGTTCGGAGCGATCGCCTTCGCGCAGCGCGTAGATGGTCGACCGGATCACCTTGATGGTGCCGTCCAGGTCCTCCACCACCCGCCGTACGCGCCGGGCGGTGTCCGGCCGGTCCGTGAGGCGGTTGAGGACGGACTGCAGGCTCAGACCGCTGGCGAAGAGCCGCTGGATGGCCAGATCGTGCAGGTCCCGCGCGATCCGGTCACGGTCGTTGACGACGAGCAACTGCTCGGCCTCCCGGCGGTGTTCGGCGACCTCCAGGGCGAGCGCCGCGTGCCCGGCGAAACCGGCGATCATCGAGACGGTGGCGTCGGGAAACGCGGCCCCGTCCTCCCGGTTGGCCACCTGGAGGACGCCCCGCACCCGGTCCCCGGTGCCGAGCGGGATCAGGAACGCGGAACCGAGGCGGGGCGCCGCCTGCTCCGACTCCGCCTGCGCGTCCTCACTCAGCGCCGCGCTGACGATCGTCTCGCCGGAGCCGTACACCTTGGCCGCCAGGCTCGTGCCGCCCGGCAGGGCCAGGCCGTGCCGGCGCTCCGCGCCCAGGCCGACCGCCGCCTCGACGACGAGGTCGTCGGTGTCGCCCACGGGAACCGCCAAGGTCACCAGATCGGCCTCGGACAGCTCGCGCACGGAGACCACGAACGACCGGAGCGCCTCGGCGGGATCGGCGCCGGAGAGCAGGGTGCGGGTGAGATCGCTGCTCGCGGCGAGCCAGCGTTCCCGGCGGCGGGCGTCGTCGTACAGGCGCGCGTTGTCGATCGCCACACCGGCGGCGGTGCCGAGGGTGCGCAGCAGCGCCTCGTCGTCCGCGTCGAACTCCCGGCCCCCGTTCTTCTCGGTCAGGTACAGATTGCCGAACACCCGGTCCCGCAGCCGCACCGGCGTACCGAGGAACGTCGTCATCGGCGGGTGGCCGGACGGGAACCCCACGGAGTCCGGATGCTCGCTGAGCACCGCGAGACGCAGGGGGCGCGGGTCGCGCACAAGCAGCCCGAGGATGCCCTCGCCGCGTGGGTAGTGACCGATGCGCCTGATGGTCTCCTCGTCGACCCCCAGGGTGATGAACTGCTTGATGCCGCCCGCGTCGTCGACCACGCCGAGAGCGCCGTAGCGGCAGTCGACCAACTGGACCGCGGACTCGACGATCTGGTGCAGCACGACGTCCAGATCCAGCTCGCTGCCGATGGCGAGCACCGCCTCGAGGAGGGTGTGCACCCGGTTCTGGGTGGCGCGGACCCGCTGCACCTGGTCCTGGAGCTCCTCCATGAGCGCGTCGAGCCGCGACTGCGGTGTCGGCGCGGCGACGTGAGCGGGTTTCTGTGGGCCGTGCGCGTGGTGTTCCATGCCGCCCCCTCGTCAGCGCCTCACCCGCCCATCCTGTCCGATTCCCCGTCGCCGTTGTCGAGTGGTGCCGGGGCCAAGAAAACTGGAGCCGCCATGGAGGGCCGCCAGCACCGCGCCCCGGATCCGCCGATCCGGGTGTTCCTCCTCGACGACCACGAGGTCGTCCGCCGCGGGGTGCACGAACTGTTGGAGGACGAGCGGGACATCACGGTCGTCGGTGAGGCCGCCACGGTCGAGCAGGCCCTGGTGCGCGTACCGGCGCTGCGCCCGGACGTCGCCGTGCTCGACATCCGCCTCCCCGACGGCGACGGTGTCACGGTCTGCAGGGAGCTGCGCTCGCGCATGCCGGGCCTCGCCTGTCTCATGCTCACCTCCTTCGACGACGAGGAGGCGCTGCTCGACTCGATCATGGCCGGCGCGTCGGGCTACGTACTGAAGCAGATCGAGGGGGCGAACCTGGTCGCGGCCGTGCGCACGGTGGCCTCCGGTCAGTCGCTGCTCGACCCGAGCGCCACCACCAAGCTCATGGCCCGGCTGCGCGGCGAGCCCACCAAGGAGACGGAACCGGACGAGCTCGCCCGGCTCACGGAGCGCGAGCGGGAGATTCTCGAACTGATCGGCGAGGGCCTCACCAACCGGCAGATCGGGCAGCGGCTCTACCTCGCGGAGAAGACCGTCAAGAACCACATCTCCCGCCTGCTGAACAAGCTCGGTGTGTCGCGACGCATTCAGGCCGCGGTCATCGCCACGCAGACGTACGAGCGGCACCGGCACGACGGCGCCTGACACAGCCCTGGAGACACAGCCCGAAGTCCGAAGGAGGCAAGAGCATGAAGCACAGCAAGGTCGGTTCCGTCATGGTGAGCGACGTCGTCCACGCCGAGTACGGCACGTCGTTCAAGGAAGTGGCCCGCCTGCTGAACGCCCACCGCGTCAGCGGCCTCCCGGTCGTCGACGAGGACACCAGGGTCATCGGGGTGATCTCCGAGACCGACCTCCTGGCCCGGCAGGCGCAGGGCGACGACGGCCCGTCCGGCCGCGAACGCCCCTTCCGGCTGCCCGCCCTCAGCCGCGCCGCCCGCACCGAGTACCGCAAGGCGCACGCGCGCACGGCGGGGCAGCTGATGTCCCAGCCGCCCATCACGGTGCACGCCGACGAGACCATCGCCGAGGCCGCCCGCACCATGGCCCACCACACGGTGGAGCGGCTGCCCGTGGTCGACGAGGAGGAACGCCTCGTCGGCATCGTCACCCGCCGCGATCTGCTCCAGGTGTTCCTGCGCACCGACACCGCGATCCGCCGCGAGGTGATCGACGAGGTGCTCGTACGCAGCCTCTGGCTGTCGCCGCAGACCCTCACCGTCGAGGTGAACGAGGGCGTGGTCACCCTCTCCGGGCAGGTCGAGCGGATCAGCGAGAAGGAGATCGCGACGCGGATGACCGCACACATCGACGGAGTCGTCGGCGTGATCGACAAGCTGACCTACCGCCTCGACGACTCGCACCTGCGGCCGGACAGCGACGCGCTGCACGGCATCGCGGACGACTGGCTGCGCAAGCTGTGAAGGAGGGTGACGGAGATGGCGGACACGATGCCCACCGTGCTGATCGCCTACGCGACGAAGAACGGCTCCACCGCCGAGATCGCCGAACACATCGGTGAGGTACTGCGGAAGGGTGGCTGCGCCGTCGAGGTCCGGCCGGCCGGCGACACACGGGTGCGGGTCGCGGACCACGACGCGGTGATCCTCGGCGGCGCCCTCTACGCGGGCCGCTGGCACCGCGACGCCCGCCGCTTCGCGCGCCGCAATGCGCGGGCGCTGACGGAGTGTCGCGTGTGGCTGTTCAGCAGCGGCCCCCTGGACGCCTCGGCGTCGGACCGCGACATTCCGCCGGTACGCGGCGTGCGACGGGTCGCCGCGCGCGTCGACGCCGACGGTCACGTCACCTTCGGCGGCCGTCTCGACGAGCACGCCCGGGGCCGGATGGCCCGGATGATCGTCAAGTCCGGCCGGGGCGGCGACTTCCGGGACTTCGAGCGGATCACCGCCTGGACCGGGGGCATCGCCCGCGAACTCCGCATCGGCCCGGCAGAGGACGGCCCTCGATGATCGCGACGACGTCACCCCGGCTGGCGCATTCGCTCTCCGGTGAACACCGGGCCCGGCTGATGGGACTGGCCCGCGAGGTCAACTTTCCCGAAGGGGCCCGGATCCTCGAAGAGGGCGGGCACGCCGACCACTTCTGGATCGTCCGGACCGGCACCGTCGCTCTCGACCTGCACGTTCCGGGGCGCCGCCCGGCCGTCATCGAAACACTCGGGTTCGGTGAACTCCTCGGCTGGTCCTGGATCTTCGAACCCTACGTGTGGCAATTGGGCGCCGAGGCGTTGAGCCCGGTCCGCGCCCACGAGTTCGACGCCGGGCAGGTCCGCGCGCTGTGCGCCGCAGACGCGGCGTTCGGGCGCCAGGTCGAGCACTGGATCGGTGCGGTCCTCGCGCACCGGCTGCTGGCCGCCCGCACCCGGCTCCTCGACCTGTACGCCCCGCACGGCAGCGGCCTGCCGCGCTGACCGCCGTACCCGTCTCTCGTTCAGGAGGTTCCCGTGACCGACAGCCCGCACATCGTCAGCGACGTGATGACCCACACCGTGGTCGCGGTCGGGCGCCACGCCCCCTTCAAGGAGGTCGTCGAGCTGATGGAGCAGTGGAAGGTCAGTGCCGTCCCCGTCCTGGAAGGAGAGGGCCGGGTCGTCGGAATCGTCTCCGAGGCGGACCTGCTGCCCAAGGAGGAGTTCCGCGACACCGACCCGACCCGGTACGACCAACTGCGCCGACTGCCCGACCTCGCCAAGGCCGGAGCCGTGAGCGCGGGCGAACTCATGACCAGCCCCGCCGTGTGCGTGCGGGCCGACTCCACCCTCGCCGAGGCCGCCCGCACCATGGCGCTGCGCAAGGTCAAGCGGCTCCCGGTGGTCAACGCGCAGGGCCTGCTCGAAGGCGTCGTCAGCCGGTCCGACCTGCTGAAGGTGTTTCTGCGGACCGACGCGGACATCGCGGAGGAGGTGCGGCGCACGGTCGCCTCGTACCTCTTCCCCGGCCAGCCCGTGACGGTCACGGTCACCGACGGCGTCGTCACCTTCGGCGGCACCCTGGCCAATCGCACCATGGTCCCCGTCGCCGCCCGGCTCGCACGTGCGGTGGAGGGGGTGGTGGACATCCGTATGAGCTTCACCGACTCGCCTCCGAAGCGGCGATAGGTCAACTGCCGGGCATGCGCCGACCGTTGACGCGCTCGGCGCACCCTCCACGTGATGTGGCCCAACTTCTTCTCCTGCCCCGCTTCAGGCTCGGTGCACTCGCCCGATGAGGTGACATGGCGCACGCGGACGAGGCGTCGGCAGAGGGTTGCGAATCGGATGCGTGAGACCCGTTTTGGGGTGGTAGACGGACTTCCACGCCTTCGTGTGGCGGACACGTACCGCCGGAACGGAGGCAGATCACCGGACGGCAGAGGCCCGTCCGGAAGGGAAGTGAAGTGATGCACATGTTGGAGGAAGACGCGTCGATCGTCCATGACGTGTCGCTCGCGGCGGCCGTGGGACGGCGCGCCCTGCCGAAGCGGCTGTGCACGGCCTTCGCTCAGTCGCTGGGCGCGCAGCACACGACGATGTCGCTGCTGCCGCGCCTCGAGCGGTGGCAGTTGCTGTACGCCAGCGACGAGCTCGCGCTGCGGGCCGAGGCCGCACAGTTCGCCCACGCTGACGGGCCCACGGTCGACGCCGCGCTGGACGCGCAGACCGTGTACGTCCCCGAAGTGCACGACGACGGCGGTGGAGCACACATGTCGTGCTGGTCCGACGATGTGCCCGGGGTGCGGCACGTGCTGGCGCTGCCGCTGCACCGGCAGTCCCGGACGGTCGGGGTGATCTGCCTCTACTTCACCCGCCCCACCACCCTCACCGCGGCGCACATCGCCGAGGCCGAACGGGCCGCCGCTCTCGCGCGCGAGGAACTGCTGCGCTGGAGGCCCGTGCACGCCAGCTCCGCAGGGCACCGGCCCGTCTGGGCGACCGACACCCGGGCGGCCCGCTGGGAGCGCATCCACCAGGCCGCCGGATACCTCGCCGCGCGCGAGGACTGCGAGGTCGGCGAGGCGCTGGCGTGGCTGCAGACGACCAGTACGCACCGGCAGCAGTCGCTGCTCGACACCTGCGACCTGGTCCTGCAGCCCGCGGGAGCGTGGCCGGGAGCGGGCCGGCAGGCCGCCCACGCCCACGTGTCCTGACGCCCGTCACTTCAGCCACCGTAAGGAGGGACGAAGAGTGCCCACGCAGCACACCTACGTCGACAGTGAACGCCGCGGGCGAGCAGGCGGCGACCCGTACCGGCACACGGGTGGCGGGCTTCACGAACACATAGGCACCGAGGCCCAAGAGCGGGCGGCGCTGCGCAAGCGACCGGAAGCCGCCGCCCAAGCCCGGCAGCGGACACGCCGCTTCCTGAACCGGCTGCGTCCGGGACTGACGGAGGAGGACGCCACCGGCATCGAACTCGTCGTCTCGGAACTGGTCACCAACGTCGTCCGGCACGCGCGCGGCAGCCGCTGCGCCCTGCACCTGTACGCGCGGCCGGATGCCATCGTGGTCGAGGTGGGCGACGCCGACCCGCGGCAGCCCCGCGAGCGTGCTCCCGACCTGATGAACGGCACCGGCGGCTTCGGCTGGCCGATGGTCCACCACCTGGCCGGGGAGGTCGGCGTGACGCCCGGCCCCCGGGGCAAGACCGTCCGCGCGACCTTCGCCCGCTGAGTCTCGTCAGGCAGCTGGGCGGCCACCGGTCCCACACCCGACGATCGTCGCGGGTGGGACCGGTGGCCGCCCGGTCGCCGTGCTACGCCTCTAAGCGGTGAGCTGCGCCCGCAGGCGGTCCAGGGTGCGGGTGAGGAGACGGGACACCTGCATCTGGGAGACGCCCAGTTCACGTCCGATCTCCGCCTGCGTCAGCTCGTCGACGAACCGCAGCGAGAGAAGCGTGCGCTCGCGGGGCGAGAGGGCGTGGATCAACGGCTTGAGCGCCTGAAGATTCTCGGCCTTGGCCAACTCCGGGTCGTGGCAACCGATGTGGTCGGCCAGCGTGTCGTCCGGGTCGTCGGGCCCTGCCGCCCAGTCGAGGGAAGCGGCGGTGGCGCCGTTGGACGCGGTCAGGCCCTCGGCCACCTCGTCCTCGTCCAGGCCGAGTTCGGCGGCGAGTTCGGCGACGCTCGGCGCCTGGCCGTTCTCCTGCTCCAGGCGGGTGCGCGCGCGGTCCAGGCTCAGGCTGAGTTCCTGGAGGCGGCGCGGAACGTGCACGGCCCACGAGGTGTCACGGAAGAAGCGCTTGATCTCGCCCATGACGGTGGGCAGCGCGAAGCTGGTGAACTCCGCCCCGCGGTGCAGATCGAACCGGTCGATGGCCTTGATCAGGCCGATCGTGCCGACCTGCACGACGTCCTCGTGGGAGTCGCCGCGCACCCGCAGCCGGCGCGCCGCGTAGTGCACGAGGTTGAGGTTCAGCTCGACGAGACTGTTGCGTACGTACGCGTATTCCTCGGTGCCCTCTTCGAGCTCGCCGAGCCGCGCGAACAGCGACTTGGACAGTGCGCGGATGCCCGCCGCGCCGAGCTCGCCGGTTTCAGGGAGTGACGGAAGCTCCGGCGTGCCGAGGTTCGAAACGGCTCTGTCCGGGCCGGTGGTATGTCGCTCGGGTGTATCGAACCGCTGTGCCAGGCGGCCGTTGGCCTGGGGCATCATCGTCGCTCCCTCAAGCAGAAGGCACTCCCCGGGCGGGAGTGCGGCGTGCGGGGCTCATACCCGCGATCCCTAGTTACACACCTGTAACTTGACGCTCCGTAACACGCTGCCCGGTGTCCCGGAAGGCTGTAGGTTTCGACCCCGGGCCGACTTCGGCGCGTACGACAGGGCGCCCGGGGCAACCGGAAAGAGCACCGTGCGTCGGGGTCGCGTCGGCCGCGCCGCACGCCCGAGAGCCGAACGGCACAAGGAGGCGCGATGTCCACGCAGGCCAGCCGCCTTTCCGTCACGGAGTTGACCCACAGCGAGCACTGCGCGGTGCTGCGCGTCAGAGGAGAACTCGACCAGGACTGCGAGCAGCTCTTCCTCCGGACGATCGGGGCCCGTGTGCTGGCCGGACACCGGCACATGGTGCTGGACGTGACGGCTCTCACGTTCTGCGACTCCCGCGGCCTCAACTGCCTGCTCGCCGCCCGGTGGTTGTTGCAGCGCCGCGAGGGGCTGCTCCTGCTGGCCGGTCCCGGCCGCCGCCTGACCGATCTGCTCAGGCAGACGGGCAGCACGGAACTGCTGCCCTGCCGCTCCACCGTGAGCCAGGCCCTGGCGGCGCTGCCCGAGGGCCAGCGCCCCGCATGGCCGCCTCATGGCCGGGACGAGCCGGGCGCCGACCGCTCGTCGATGGTCTTCGCCCCGAAGGGGGACGGCGTCGGCCGGTGAGAGCGCGCACCACCCCTGCGTCGAGTTCGACGACCTCGGATTCCGCCGGGCCGCACACGCCTGATGGAATGTCAGGCCTACCGCCCGCGACGAAGGCTCGACGAAGGGACATTCATGACGGACGCACGGAATCAGCTGCGGGGCATCCTGGACGAGCGCTCGGCGGTGCTCGCGCCCGGCGTGTACGACGGGCTGTCTGCGTCACTGACGGCCACCGCGGGGTTCCGCGCCGCGTACATGTCGGGGGCCGCCGTGGCCGCCACGAACGGACTGCCGGACATCGGCCTCGCCACGCAGACCGAGATGGTGCGCCAAGTCGCGCTGCTGGCGGGTCTGTTGGACGTACCGCTCATCGCCGACGCGGACACCGGATTCGGTGACGTCACCCACACCTACCGCACCGTCCAGCTCTACGAGAACGCCGGGGCCGCCGCGATCCAGCTGGAGGACCAGGAGTTCCCCAAGCGGTGCGGCCACCTCGACGCGAAGCGCGTCGTGGACGCGGGCGAGTTCGCCGCGAAGATCGAGGCGGCGGCCGAGGCACGCCGCGACCCCCGCACCGTACTGATCGCCCGCACCGACAGCCGTGCCACGGACGGCTTCGACGAGGCGGTGCGCCGGGTCAACCGGTACGTCGAGGCGGGCGCGGACATGGTGTTCGTCGAGGCGCCGCAGACGGTCGAGGAGGTGCGGCGGGTACCGTCCGAGGTCGCCGCGCCCGCCCTGTTCAACCTCGTACCCGGCGGCAAGACCCCCGCCGTGCCGCTCGACGCGCTGCGCGAGGCCGGGTACGCGCTGGTCATCATGCCCGTCCTGAACGTCGGCAGCGCGGCCGCGGCGATGAGCGACGCGCTGGCCCGCGCCGCACAAGGCGACCTCGACACCACCGGACAGCAGGGCGTACGGCCCTTGTTCGACTCCGTCGGCCTGCCGTTCTGGGAAGACCTGCGGAGCCGCTACGAGAAGAAGGAGACGGACCGCGACTGACAGGCCGTTCGGCGGGCGGGGCCGTCACCCCCGCACCGCGTCGCGGACCTCCTCCATGCGCACCTCCCGCCCCTCAAGGGCGGAGCGGTAGCAGGCCTCCACGACCAGGGAGCGTTCCAGTCCCTGTTCGCCGCAGTGGGCTGCCGTGTCGCCGGCGCGGACCGTCCGGACGAACTCGGCGACCGTACCCAGGTGTTGGGTCTGTTCCGGCGGCAGCCCGTAGACCGGTTTGATCTCCGCGGGGGCCCCGGCGACCTCGGCGAAGATCTCCAGCGTGTCGTCCACCGCGTAGTCACGCGACTCCAGGCGCGCGCCGCCGTCCGCGCCGAAGAGCGTCACGCCGTACACGTCGCCGGCCGGTGCGGCGTGTCCGGCCCAACTGGCCTCGAGGAGCAGCGTCGCACCGCCTTCGAGGCGCAGGAACGCGGTGGCGATGTCCTCGACGTCGAACTCGGCTCCCTTGGAGGCCGGTTGGGCCCCTGTGGGGTAGCCCTTGCCATTGCGTCCGAGGTGGTCGTACGTCGATGCCGTGACGCTGTGGACCGTGGGTTCGCCGAGCAGGTGCAGGGCCAGGTCGAGGACGTGGACGCCGAGGTCGATGAGCGGTCCGCCGCCGGACAGCTCGCGGTTGCTGAACCAGCCTCGGCCGCCGGGAATGCCGTTGCGCCGGGTCCACGCGGCCTTCGCCAGGTAGACCGTGCCGAGCGTGCCCGCGTCGACGTGGTGCTTGAGCGCGGCGACGTCGGCGCGCCGTCGGTGGTTGAAGCACACCTCCAGGACGCGTTCGGCCGCGCGCGCCGCACGCACCATTTCGGCGGCCTCCTTGGCGTTGCGGGCCAGGGGCTTCTCGCACAGGACGTGCTTGCCGCCCCGCAGTGCGGCGATGGAGATCGGGGCGTGCAGGTGGTTGGGGGTGCAGACGCTGACGAGGTCGAGGTCGTCGCGGGCGACGAGGTCTTCCCACCGGTCGTAGGTGTGCGGGATGTCGTGGCGGGTGGCGAGTTCGGCGAGCGCGGCGGGCTCCTGCCCGGCGAGCGCCACGATCTCCACACCGGGGGCGGCGGAGTGCCCCAGCAAGTGCTGACGGCCGGTGAAACCGAGGCCCACCACACCGGCACGCAGCGGCTTGGGAGCGGGGGACGAGGGGTGAGGGGTGGCTCCCCTTACGGGCGTGGTCATGGGCGCTCCCACCAACCGCTGGGCGAGCGGTGCACTTCGGGGAGGGCGCGCTCGCGCTCGGGAGCGGCCCAGCGCACCCCGTTCGCGAGGACGCAGCGGATGTCCTCGCGGTGGTAGACGGGGAAGTCCTGGTCCCCGGGGCTGAAGTAGAAGATTTTTCCGTGGCCCCGGCGGAAGGTGCAGCCGGAGCGGAAGACCTCGCCGCCGGTGAAGGAGGACAGGAAGATCAGTTCGTCGGGGGTGGGGATGTCGAAGTACTCCCCGTACATCTCCTGCTGGGGGATGACCAGCGGGCTTGGCACGCCCTGCGCGATGGGGTGCGTGGGGTTGACCGTCCAGACCAGTTCGCGGTCGTCGGCCGAGCGCCAGCGCAGCGAGCAGGTGGTGCCCATCAGCTTGGTGAAGATCTTCGAGAAGTGGGCGGAGTGCAGGACGAGGAGTCCCATGCCGGCGAGCACGTGGCGGTGGACCCGCTCGACGACCTCGTCGCTCACCTTGTCGTGTGCGATGTGTCCCCACCAGGTGAGGACGTCGGTGTCGGCGAGGACCTCTTCGGTGAGCCCGTGCTCGTCCTCCTGGAGCGTCGCGGTGCGGATGCGGGTGCCGGCCCCCAGCCGGTCGGCGAGGCCCTCGGCGATCGCACCGTGGATCCCCTTGGGGTAGCGCTCGGCCACGTCCTGCTGGGTGGTTTCGTGCACGTTCTCGTTCCACACGGTCACGCGCAAGCCGGTTCTGGCGGTCTGCTGGTTCACGGCGTTCCTCTCATCCCACGGGCTGAGAAAGCGCTTTCACGCTAAAAGCGATCTTCGGACGAAGTCAATGCCCGGGATGGCGAAAAGGCGGGGGAGAGGGGGCAGTTGTCCGAGTGGCAGCGCTGTCTTGCCGTCGCGCGGAGGGGCGGATCAGTTGTCCGGCTGGGGAAATAGCCGGGCCAACTCGGTCGCGAGCTGGTCGAGTTGTTCCCGTCCGGGACGCCCCGTGGCGGCGGACAGCTGGAGCAACGACACCGAGTCCCGCACGGTGAGGAGTTCGGCGTCGGTGAGGCCGGGCACGAAGCGGCGCACCGCCTCCACCCCCACCGGGTCGGACAGCAGCACGGCCAGCGGTGTGTGCAGGCCGAGCCGTGCCGCCGGGAACTCGTCGGCACGTGGCGCGGGGCCGAGGGCCGCCTCTTGGTCCGGGCGCTCGCGGTGGGCGGCGACCTGGAGGTGGGCCTCGGTGACCTCCTCCGGCGTGCGCGGCAGGCCCAGGCGCTCGTACTGGTCCGCCGGAGCGTCGGTGTCCCGCAATTGCTCCACCAGCAGGCGGATCATGCGCAGTTCCACCGCGTCGTCCCGGACCGGGCGTTCCTGACCGGGGTCGTCGGCCAGGTCGTACAGCAGGGCGCCGAAGCGATGGGGGTCGAAGCCCGGCTGGGTCCGGCCGGGGGTCCGCAGCGTGCGTACACCCTTGGTGAAGGAGAAGGGGCCCGCGAGTTCGGCGTCGACGAGCTCGTGCGGAGCGAAGCGGCCCCGCCCGTGGGTGGGCATCAGGGTGTGTTCGTACAGCGGTGTGTTCGTCGCGTCGTGGCTGGCGCGCATGTAGACGTGGCGGCCGTCGGTGATGTTCACGTGGCCGCCGAACATGCCGAAGAGCGCGGACTCGCGCAGCGGCACCTCCGTGCCCGACTCGTCCGTGGCCTCGCACAGGGGGCGGCCCTGCATGTCGGGGGTGCGGTCGACGCCGAAGAACTCCAGGAGGGTGGGGGCCAGGTCGACGGTCTGGACGAGCCCGGAGTGACGGCTGCCCGCGCGCTCCGGCCGGCGCGGGTCGTGCACGAACAGCGGGGTGTGCGCCAGTTCGTTGAACCAGGGCTGGAGGAGCTTGCCCCACCAGCCCTTCTCGCCGAGCAGCAGCCCGTGGTCGGTGCAGACGATCAGCAGGGTGTCGTCCCACATGCCGTACGTGTCCATGGCGTCCAGGACCCGGCCCAGCGAGTGGTCGCACATGGACAGCAGCGCGGCGTACTCCATGCGGGCGTGGCCCGTCTGCTCGTCGGTCTCGGTGACCTTGCCGTAGTCCGGCCAGTCGAAGTGCGGCCCCTCGTACCCGTGCCGGTAGAGATCCTTGTAGTGCTCGTGCGAGAAGAACGGTTCGTGCGGGTCGAACGTCTCGATCTGCACGAACCAGTTGTCCTCGGCCCGGTTGACACGGAGGAATTCGAGACCGGCGTCGAAGGTCAGCGTCTGCGGGTGCTTCGCTTCGGTGTCCATGTGCGCCCGGTTCACCCAGTCCTGGCGCCACAGGTCGTGGCGCTTGCCGCGCAGGTTCTCCGGGATCACCGGGTCGGCGACCTGCCCCTTCCAGGCGTCACCCTCCTGCCCGCGGAAGAACTCCCAGGTGTTGTAGCGGCCGTGGTAGGTGGCGCCGCCGTCCTCCCAGTAGTGCTGGTGGTCGCTGGTGAGGTGGGTGTACACGCCCTGCTGCTTGAGGAGTTCGGGCATGGAGTCGTCGAACGGTTCCAGCGGGCCCCAGCTGCGGTGCAGGAAGTTGTAGCGGCCCGTGTGCAGTTCCCGGCGGGCGGGCATGCAGGGCATGGACCCCACGTAGCAGTTGTCGTACGTGGTGGTCCGGGCCGCGAGGCGGGTGAAGTTGGGGGCGTGGATCCGGTCGGCGCCGTACGGCGGCAGCATCCGCCGGTTGAGACTGTCGAACATGACCATGACGGCCTTCACGGGCGGGGTTCCTCCTTGGACTCGATGGCCGCGAGCCGTAATTGCGCGGTGCGGATCCGGTCGATGTCGAACTTCTCCGAGCGGTCGAAGCCGAAGATCCCGTTCTGTTCCTGGAAGACGTCGGTCAGCTGGGTGTAGCAGTAGCCGAACATGTCCGGATGGTCGAGGAGAACGCCGACGAGCCCCTCGAACCGGGCGTGGAACTCCTCCAGGGTGCGCACCCGGTCGCCGTACCCCCACGACCCCGACCGGGTGTCCGACTGCGGTCGGGCCGCCTCGGCCGGGTTCCACCAGATGCCGCCGAACTCGCTGACGAAGAAGGGCTGCCCGCGGTAGCCGATGGACCAGGACGCGCCGGTGGTGTCGGAGCGGTTGACGTAGGGATCGCCGTCGGCCAGCCCCTTGTGGTTGGCGGCGAAGAGCCTCGGTTCCTGTTCGTAGTCGTGGCTGTCGAACACGTCGGACTCGGCGATCCGGTGCGCGTAGCCGGAGGTGTCGAGCACCGGGCGAGAGGTGTCGTGTGCCTTGGTGGCCAGGAACATCGCGCGCATCACGTCGTCCAGGGCAGTGATCCGGTCGCCGTAGTCCTGCCAGGTCTCGTTCATCGGGCACCAGCCGACGATCGACGGGTGGGAGTGGTCCCTTTCCAGCACCTCCAGCCACTCCTGCACGTAGGAGGCGTCGGGCCGCTGGTTGGTGGACTGGCCCTGTTCGGTGTTGCAGCCCCAGTCGCCGAACTCGCCCCACACCAGGTAGCCGAGGCGGTCGGCGTGGTACAGGTAGCGTTCCTCGAAGACCTTCTGGTGCAGGCGCGCTCCGTTGAAGCCCGCGGCCAGGCCGATTTCGATGTCACGGACCAGGGCGGCATCGTCGGGCGCGGTCATCAGACCGTCGGGGTACCAGCCCTGGTCGAGGACGAGGCGCTGGAAGACGACCTCACCGTTGATCCGGACCTGCTTGCCGGTGACGGCGACACCGCGCAGACCGGCGTACGACTCCACCTGATCGACCAACCGGCCGTCTATGTCCCGCAGTTCGATGTGCAGGTCGTAGAGGTGCGGGTCCTGCGGTGACCACAGCCGGATCCGGTCCGGTGGCAGTACGAGACTCAGCCGCGGCGCGAGATCCAGGTCGGCGCGCACGGAGGCGGCGACCACCTCACCGGCCGCGTCGCCGACACTGATGTGCACCGTCCCGCCGGGCAGGTTCGCGGAGAGCGGGACCTCCACGTCGAGCTGCCCGGCGGCGGCGTTGGGTGTGATGCGCGGCCGGCGGACGGCCGTGTGCGGCACCGGCTCCATCCACACGGTCTGCCAAATGCCCGTTGTACGCGGATACTTGGCGGTGATCGGCGTGAAGGCCACCGACTGCTTGCCCCTGGCCTGTGGCGCCTCCGGTTCGTCACGGGCGCGCACCACCACCTCGACCGGGACCCCGGCGGGCGCGGCCTCGGTGATGTCGAAGGTGAAGCCGGTGAAGCCGCCCCGGTGGCGGCCCACCTCCGTGCCGTTCACCCACACCGTCGCGTCGTGGTCGACCGCGCCGAAGTGCAGCAGCACCCGGTCGCCGGCCCAGTCGCGGGGGACGGTGACCGTGCGGCGGTACCAGACCGCCCGCAGGAAGTCCTGTTCCCCGACTCCGGACAGCTCGGCCTCGGGGGCGAACGGCACGACGATCTCGCCGGTCAGACTCCGCCCCGGTTGGAGCAGGCCGCGCTCCCTGCCCGTGTCGGACCGGTCGATCTCGAACTCCCATCTCCCGTTGAGATTCAGCCAGCGGTCGCGCCGGAACTGCGGCCGCGGATACTCGGGCCGGGGCAGGTCCGACCGGTCGAGCGACATGGGGACCACCTTTCCGAAAGAAGTGAGCGAGGGGGCTTACGTCAGGTCACCGGGTCGCGGAAGCGCAGGGTCAGGAGCTCGAACGGGCGCAGTTCCAGCGCGACCTCGGTGTCCGGAGTCGTCCCGCGCACGGCCTTGCTGTCCACGGGCCGCTCCAGAAGATCGGTGGCGACGGCCCCGGCCCAGGAGAACCGCGTCCGCACGGCCGCGCGGGAGCGGTTGCCATGGGCCTCGTAAAGGCGTACGACGAGATCCCCGGAACGGTCCTCGGCGAGCTTGACGCTCTCCACGACCACGGCGGGGTCATCGACCTCGATCAGCGGCTCGGCGGCGGCGCCACCGGGCACCGTGCGCAACGGCAGATGCAGGGCGTACCCGTCCGCCACGGCGTCGGGGATGCCGCCGGGGCGCAGGCTGACGGAGAAGGTGTGCCGGCCCTGGTCCGCGTGCGGGTCCGGGTAGCGCGGCGCGCGCAGCAGTGACAGGCGCGCTGTCGTCATGGGGCGGCCGTCGGGGGCCTGCCCGTTCCGGATGTCGTGGCCGTAGACCACGTCGTTGGCGATGGCGACGCCGAACCCGGGCTCGCCGACGTGGATCCAGCGGTGCGCGACGGTCTCGAAGCGGGCCGCGTCCCAGGAGGTGTTCTGGTGGATCGGCCGGTGCAGATGACCGAACTGGATCTCCGACGTGGAACGGTCGGCCCGGACGTCGAGCGGGAACGCGAGCTTGAGGAGCTTCTGCGACGCGTGCCAGTCGATGTCGAAGCCGTAGTCGAGCCGGCCGTCGGCCAGCCGGACGGACACCGTGATGACGGTGTCGCCGACCTCGTGCCGCACCACCACCGCGTCGTCGGCGAGGTCGATCGACACCGGTGCGACGAGGTCACGGCCGCTGCGCTTGTCCTCGTCGTTGATGTCCCACGCGTCCCACTCGCGCGGGGTGTCGCGGAAGAGCTGCAGCACACCGCCCGCGACGCCCTTCGGCAGCAGCTCCCGGTCGGTGGCCAGGTCGACGACGGAGACGAGCGTGCCGCGCCGGTCGATCTCCACGTGCAGCTTCCCGTCGTCGAGCACGGCCCGGTCACCGGCCCACCGCGGAGCGGCCGGCGCGGGCGCGGTCACCGGACCGAAGCCCATCGCGGGCACCCCATGGCGCGGGTAGGGGCCCGCGTTGGCGGCGACCGCCGTGCTGTCCCCCGCGCCCCCGAGCGCGTCCAGGGAGCTGGCGATCAGGGCCGACAGCTCGTCCGCCACGCGCCCGTAGTCCCGCTCGGCGTCCTGGTGGACCCAGGAGATCGACGTGCCCGGCAGGATGTCGTGGAACTGCAGCAGCAGCACCGTCTCCCAGATGCGCCGCAACTCGTCGTACGGGTACGGGGTCCCGTGCCGCACGGCCGCCGTCGCCGCCCACAGCTCGGCCTCCCGGAGCAGGGCCTCGCTGTGCCGGTTGCCGCGCTTGCCCTGCTGCTGCGAGATCAGGGTGCCGCGGTGCAGCTCCAGGTACATCTCGCCGACCCACACCGGCGGCGCCTCCAACTCGGCCTCGGCCGCGCGGAAGAAGCTGTCCGGGTCGGCCATCCGCACCCGTGGCGACCCGTCCAGGTCGTGCTTGCGCTCCGCCGCCGCCAGCATCTCCCGCGTGGGACCGCCGCCGCCGTCGCCCCAGCCGTACAGGCCGAGCACGTGCCTGGCCGCGCCCTTCTGCCGGAACGTCCGCTCGGTGCGCGCCAGGTCCTGGGCGCCGAGGTCGGAGTTGTACGTCTCCGCGGGCGGGAAGTGGGTGAACACCCGTGAGCCGTCGATGCCCTCCCAGTGGAAGCTGGAGTGCGGCATGGGGTTGATCTCGTTCCACGACGGCTTCTGCGTGAGGAAGTAGCGGGCCCCCGCGGCCCGGGCGATCTGCGGCATAGCCGCCGTGTAGCCGAACGAGTCGGGCAGCCACACCTCCTCGCTCTCCACCCCGAACTCCTCCAGGAAGAAGCGCTTGCCGAGCACGAACTGACGGGCGAGCGCCTCGCCGCCCGGCATGTTCGTGTCCGACTCCACCCACATGCCGCCGACCGGCCGGACGACGCCGTCGCCCACCGCCTTGCGGACCCGCTCGAACAGGCGCGGCTGGGTCTCCTTGAGCCACGCGTACTGCTGCGCCGACGAGGCGGCGAACACGAACTCCGGGTGACGCTCGCTGAGATCCAGCACGTTGGCGAACGTCCGTGCCACCTTCCGCACGGTCTCTCTGGTCGGCCACAGCCAGGCGCAGTCGATGTGTGCGTGCCCGACCGCCGAGACGATCAATGAGCTGTCCGGGGCGCGGCCCGCGAGCACCGGGGCGAGGACCTCCCGTCCCCGCGCGGCGGTGCCCGCCACGTCGTCGGGGTCCATGACGTCGACCATCCGCTCCAGGGCGTGCACGATCTCGGCGCGTCGCGAGCCCTGCGCCGGGAGTACGTCGACCAGGCCGTCGAGGGTGGTCACGTCCTGGAGCAGCTCCCACACCTCCCGGTCGCGCAGGGCGACCGACAGGTCGGTGAGCCGGTACAGCGGCTCGTCCCCGGCGGTCGCCTTGTCGCCCATCACCGTGGGCTCGTACTCGTAGGGCACCTGGACGATCGGGTTCGCGGCCGCCTCGATCAGCAGCCGGAACGGGCCGGGTTCGGGCAGCGGCACCCAGGAGTTGTACGGCTCGATCGCCTTGACGATCTCTCCGTCCGGCCGGTACACCATCGCTTCGGCCTGGAAGCCCGGCTGGTCGCCGGTGAAACCCAGATCGACGACGAGCTCGGCGTTCCCGGCGGCGGCCCAGTCGGCGGGCACCTCGCCCACGACCTCGAACCAGGTCGTGTCCCACGGCCGCCCCCACCGGCCGCCGAGCGCGAACGGCTCGTAGGGCTGCGTGACGGCGTGGGCGAACGGCACCGGCTCGCCGCCCACCGTCCACGCGGAGATCCGCGTCGGACGGCTTTCGCGGTAGACGGCGGGCCGGATCCGGAACGTGGCGAACCGCCGAACCCGGAGCATCGCCAGCGCGGTGGCGTCGAGCTGCACCCGGCCGTTCGGATTGTCGTCAACCAAGAGAGCTTCTCCTTGCGTTGGTGCTGGAAATCGGTACGGCAGGGCTGCTGTCAGCCCTTGAGCGCGCCGCCGAGGCTGGATCGCATGAGGTTGCGGCGCAGAAGGATGTAGAGCACGGCGGGCGGTGCCATGTAGACGAGGGCGCTCGCGGCGAGCACGCCCCAGTCGACCTGGTTGAACGCGGTGAACGAGCGGAACAGGCCGATCGAGAGCGGATAGAGGTCCGGGGTCTGCAACAGCACCAGCGGGGTGAGGAAATCGCCCCACACGGCCATGAACGTCAGCATCGCCGCTGCCCCGAGACCGGGACCGACCAGGGGCAGGACGACGCGACGGATCGCCCCGAACCGGGTGCTCCCGTCGAGCCAGGCGGCCTCCTCCAGCTCGTACGGGACGGCGTCGATGGTGCCCTTCAGCAGCCACAGGGTGATCGGCAGCGCCGCGGCGGCCTCGACGAGGATCAGGCCGAGGTAGCCGTCGTCGAGATGCATCTTCACCATGAGCAGGTACAGGGCCACGATCGTGGCGGGCGGCGGGATCACCCGGATCAGCAGGATCGCGAACATGAACGTCGTGCGCCCGCGGAAGCGGTAGCGCGACAGGCCGTAGGCGCCGAAGACGCCGCAGGCGAGGTTCAGGGCGGTCGCGGAGAACGACACGAGGACGCTGTTGAGGAGCAGCCGCGGGGTGCCGCCGTCGGTGAAGAACCGGACGAAGTTGTCCAGGGTGAACGACGGAAGGCTCACCGTGGGCCCGCCGTCCGCGTCCAGCGCGGTGAGCGCGACCCATGCGAACGGCACGACGCAGAACAGGGCGAGCAGCACCATCAGGGCGTACTGGAGCGTCCGTTGGACGAGCTTCCACCGCGGTGCGCGGCGCGGTGGTCCGAGGGGCGCGGCGGGCGGGCGGGGTTCGGCCGGCGCCGCCTTGGTGGGTGGGGTTGTGGTCGCCATCAGACCTTCACCTTCGCGAGGCGGGCGTACGTCAGGCCGAGGATCATCAGCAGGACGAGCAGGATGACCGAGGCGGCGCTGCCGAGTCCGATCTGGGAGTACTTGAAGGCGCGCTGGAAGATGTAGATGGACGCGAGCTGCGTTCCCTGGCCCGGCCCGCCCTGGGTCAGGAAGTAGACGAGTCCGAAGACGCCGACCGTGGTGATGGTGGTCAGCAGCAGGTAGAGGAAGACCGGGCCGCGGATCAGCGGCAGGGTGACGTACCGGAAGATCTGGAGCGCCCCCGCGCCGTCCACGCGTGATGCCTCGACGAGTTCGTCGGGCACGTCCTCAAGGGCGGCCTGGAACATGATCATGGCGAAGGCGATGCCCCGCCACACATTGATGATGATCACCGAGAGCATCGGGTGGTCCTGCAGCGGCGCGGCCGCCCCGGAGCCGAACAGTCCCAGCAGCCGGTTGAAGGTGCCGTCCCCGTTGGAGGAGAGCACACTCGCCCAGGTCAGCGAGGCGACCACCTCGGGCACCACCATCGGCAGCAGCACCAGGGCGCCGAACACGCCCTTGCCGCGCAGCCACTTGGCGCGCAGCAGCAGCGCGGCGAGCATCCCGAGCAGCGTCTGCCCGACGATCGCCGACCAGAACACGAACTCGCCCGTGCGGCCGAGGGAGGAGAGGAAGTCCTTGGAGCCGAGCAGGTTCTTGAAGTTGTCCAGGCCGACGAATTGCGGGTCGCGGGCTCCCCAGCCGGTCAACTGCGTGTCGGTGAGACCGAGGTAGATGCCGTAGCCGGCCGGGGCGATCACGAAGACGGCGATGAGCACGACCGAGGGGCCGAGCAGCAGCGACAGCGCGCCGCGCTCCCGCCAGCGCCTGCTGGGCCGATGCGGCCGACCCGGCCGGCCCGGTGGCGCCGACCGGGCGGGCAGGGCTTGGGTGCTGCTCACTTCGCCACCCGGCGCTCGCCGAGGAGTTCCTTGGCCTGCGCGGCGAAGTCGGCGGCGGCCCTGCTGCCGTCGGCGTCGCCGGACAGCAGCTTCGCGGTGGCTTCCTGGACGGCCTGCGAGACCTGGTCCTCGCCGTCGCCGAGGGGCGGCTGGACGCTGGTCTTCAGCTTGCGCTCGGCCTCCAGGAGCGAGGGCTCGTCCTTGTACGGCGCGGTGCCGGTGAGCCCCTTGCGCGGGGAGACCGCTCCCACCGTGGACAGCTGCTTGGCCAGGGCCTTTCCGGAGCTCAGCCACTTCGCCAGCTCGACGGCGGCGTCGGGGGCCTTGGACTTGGCGCTGACGCTGTAGACGTAGCCGCCGCCGCTGACCGAGTACGGCTTCGTGCCGGGCACCAGCGCCGGGTAGTCCCAGGTGCCGACCTTCTCCCGCACGTCCTTGATGGGCGCCGCGCCGTCGGGGCCCCAGTCGTACTTCCAGCCCCAACTGCCCTGTGCCGACACGGGGAGCGTGCCCTTGGGGAACTTCTTGTACTTCGTCGGCTCCCACGGGTTCGGGTTCTGCAGGTCGCGGACCGGGAGCAGGCCGTCCGCGACGAGCCGGTCGTACAGGTCGAAGGTGGCGTTCAGGCCCTTGCTCCTGAGCTTCCACTTGCCGGACTTGGCGTCGAAGAAGGTGCTGCCGGTGCCGGCCATGAGGGGCAGCAGGCCCTCCGTCCAGGTGCCGGCGCCCCAGGCGGTGCCCGCGGGCAGCACGATCGGGGCCTCTCCGGTCTTCGCCTTCACCTTCTTGAGCCTGCCGATCAACTCGTCCCAGGTGCGCGGCTGCGAGGTGTCGACACCCAGCTTCTCCAGGATGTCCTTGCGGTAGAAGAGGCTCTGCACACTCGCCTCGTGGGGGAGCGAGTAGTAGCTGCCGTCCGGCTGGCGCGCGCCCTCCTTCACCGACGGGTAGTACTGGCCCCAGCCGTCCCACTTGTCGAGGTACTCGTCGAGGTTGAGCAGATAGCCGGCGCCCGCCATGCCGGTCACGTTGCTGCCGCCCATGTCGAGGACGTCGGGCGCGGTGCCCGAGTGCAGCTGTTGCGTGATCTTGGTGTGGAACTGGTCGTCGGTGAGCGTGTCGGCGACCAGTTCGACCTTGACCTCGCGGCCCTGCTTGGCCATCTCCTTCTCGAACTGCGGTATCAGACCTTTGACAACGTTGGCCCTGGCCTCCTGGTACTCCAGCAGCTTGATGGTCACCGGCCCGTCCTCGCCGGAGCCGGACCCCGACGAGCAGGCCGTGAGTCCCGCTGTGAGGAGCGTTCCGGCCGCGGCGGCTGCAAGGACACGGGTGCGCCTCATCGCGTCACCTCTCCTGACTCTGTTCGTCCGGTTCTTTTATCAAGTGGATCGGATAAAGTTCGGCGATCGTAAGGAGGGGCTTCGCGCACCGTCAAGGGTTCACGCACAGCTCGGGCCCGTGAGGCAACGGCTCGGCGGGTGTGCTTAGTTGGGTCCCTTCGGGGTTTCGTTCATCGAACCCTTTGACAAAAGAGGAGGCCTGCATGCGGCGAGGGAGCAACCAGCTCCGGCTGGCGGACTACAACCAGGCGGTGGTCCTCGAACTGGTCCGCAGGTCGCCGGGGACCAGCCGGGCCGACCTGCAGCGCGAGTCCGGACTGAGCTCGCAGACCATCTCCAACATCACTCGTCGCCTGGTCGACGACGGCCTGATACGCGAACGGACCCCGGGCGGCAGCGCCCGCGGCCGCCCCAGCATCCCGCTCATCCCGGAGCCGGACGGCGCCTACTCGGTCGGCGTGCACATCGACCCCGCCCGGCTGACCGTCGTACTCCTCGACCTCGCGGGGGAGGTCCGGCTCGCCCGGCAGGAGCGCACGCCGCAGGCCACGAACCCGTCCGAGGTGACCGCGTTCATCGCCGAGGTGGTCGACGGGCTCGTCGCCGAGGCCGCCCCCGACCGGTCCAGGGTGCTCGGCCTCGGAATCGCGGCGCCCGGACCGCTCGACGTCGGGGCCGGGCTGCTGCTCGACCCGCCCCAACTGCCCAACTGGCGAGGCGTCCAACTGCGCGCGGACCTGCACGGGGCGACCGGTCTGCCCGTCCTCCTCGACAAGGACGTCACCGCCGCGGCCACGGCCGAACTGCGGTGCTCCCGGGAGGCGTCGAACTCGTTCGTCTTCCTCTACCTGGGCTCGGGCGTGGGGGCGTCGGTCGTGCTCGACAACCAGGTGGTCAGAGGCGTCACGAACAACATGGGCGAGGTCGGCGACCTGCTCGTCGACCCCGACGCGGAGCAGTTGGAGTGGAGCGGTCGGCGTGGCGGTCTTGCCGCGGCCTGCGTCCCGGAGGCCCTGGTCCTGCAGGCCGCCCGCGTCGGTCTGATGCCGCTGCCGAACCTGAACGACTACGTTGCCGTCGACGACGCCTGCTCCGCGCTCTGCGACCTGGCCTCCTCGGGGAACGCCGTCGCCGCCCGCATCCTGCACCGGGCGGCGAGCGGAGTGGCCGTGGGACTCGGCGTACTGGTCAACCTGCTCGACGTGCCCAGGGTGGTGCTCGGCGGCCCCCTGTGGGACCGCCTCAGCCCGGCGTTCCTCCCCGTTCTCCCGCAGCTCGTGGAACGCGAACTCGTCGCGGCGCGCGCGGAGGTCCGCGTCGAGGGTTCCGCGGTGGGGGACCAAGTGGCCGCCCAGGGGGCCGCGGAGCTGGTGATGGACCACTTCCTGGCGCCGCGGGCCTCGGCGTTGATGGTGGGCTGAAAAGGTGGGCTGAAGCCGAACTGCCCGCCCGCACCAAACCCTTGCCCGCGGTCGGCCCCGTGTGCGATCTTAAAGTCATCCATACTGTGGAAACGTTTCCACGAGTTCCGTGGCTTCCACGACTACCAGGACTACCAGGACTTCCACGAGGAGGTGGGGCAGCGGATGGCCACGATCAAGGATGTCGCGGCGCGCGCCGGCGTCGCACTCGGGACCGCGTCGCGGGTGCTCAGCGGGAGCAGCCAGACCTCGGCCGACTCCCGTCGACGCGTGCTCGCGGCCGCCGCCGAACTGGGCTACGTCGCCAACGGACCCGCCCGCGCGCTGCGCCGGGCACGGACCGACGTACTGGGACTCCTGGTCTCGGACATCCGCAACCCGTTCTTCTCCGAACTGGCGCACGCCGCCGAGCAGGAGGCGCGCCGGCACGGCTACACCGTCCTGCTCGCCAATGCGAACGAGGACGCCGGTCAGGCCGACGCCTACCTGAGGACCTTCGCCTCCCAGCGCATCGACGGACTGCTGTTCGCGCCGCAGGGCACCGTCTCGCCGCAACTCGCCGCCACCGTCGGCTCCGGCCTGCCGCTCGTCTTCCTCAACCGCACGATCGAGGGCGTCGACGCGCCGATGTACGGGACGGACAACGCCGGGGCGGTCGGGCAGGTGCTCGACTGGCTGCAGCGGCGCGGGCATCGCGACGTCGCCTTCGTCGGGGGGCCGGAGACCATCTCCACCGGGGCCGAGCGCCGCGCCGCCTACCTCGCCGGGCGCGAGCGCCACGGCATCAGCACCGACGAAGGGCTCATGGACACCGGCGACTTCCTCGCCGAGGGTGCCGCCAAGGCCATGAACCGCATCCTCGACCGCGGCGCCCCGTTCACCGCCGTGGTCGGCGCGAACGGACTGACCACGCTCGGCGCGGTGCGCGCACTGCGCGAGCGGCTCGGCACCGAACGGGCGGCCCGGATCGAGTTCGTGTCCTTCGACGACCTCGACTGGTTCGAGTTCGCCTCGCCGCCCATCAGCGCCGTCCGCCAGGACGCCGCAGAGATCGGACGGCTCGGCGTACGAGGGGTCGTGGACCTCGTCGCCGGATGCGCGGCCACCGGCCTGCGCATCCCCACGACCTTCGTCGACCGGGCACCCGGGCACCGACAGTGAGCGCCCGCACGGCAGGTGTGTGCGCGGAGATCCGAAAGGCAGGACAGCAGATGAGGGTCGCCCTCGGCGCGGACCACGCCGGTTTCGCACTCAAGGACACCGTTCGACAGGCCATCGAGGGGCTCGGGCACGAGGTGGTGGACTGCGGCACGCACGGCAGCGAACCCGTCGACTTCCCCGACATCACCCGCGCCACCTGCGAGCCGGTGCTCGGTGGCGACGCCGACCGCGCCGTGCTCGTGTGCGGCACCGGGCAGGGCGCCGTGATGGCCGCGAACAAGCTGCCCGGCATCCGCTGCGGCCTGGCCCACGAGCCGTACTCCGCCCACCAGTCCGTCGAGCACGACGACGCCAACGCCATCGCCATGGGGGCCTGGCTCGTCCCGCACGCGCTCGTGCCCGACATCGTCCGCGAGTTCCTCGGCGCCACCTTCGACGACGACGCGGACACCCGCCGCCGCGTCGCGAAGCTCAACGCCCTCGACACCCTGACGCCCACGACCGCCTGACCCGTCCCGCGCGCCGCAGCGGCGCCCCCCTGCTCCTCCCGCACGACGCTCCGCGCCCAGGCACGCACCACGCCGGGCGTCCCCTCGGCGTACCCGCACGTGCCCCGAACCCGCAGGAGATCCTCATGTCCACCCGCACCCCCGCAGGACAGCCGAGCGTGCTCGGCTCCAAGGACCGCGTCAAAACCGCGATCGCCGCCGCCTTCGGCACCAGCGTCGAGAACTACGACTTCATCGCCTACGGCACCGCGTCCGCCCTCTACTTCGGCGCCGTCTTCTTCCCCGACAGCGACCGCTTCGTCGGCACGCTGCTCTCCTTCGCCACCCTCGCGGTCGGCTTCGTCATGCGCCCGCTCGGCGGCGCCGTCGGCGGCTACTTCGCCGACAGGTTCGGCCGCAAGCCCGTGCTCGTGGCCGCGATGACCGTCATGGGCGCGGCCACCTTCCTCATCGGCGTGCTCCCCACGTACGGACAGGTGGGCGTGCTCGCCCCGATCCTGCTCACCGTGATCCGCATGGTCCAGGGCCTCGCCTTCGGCGCCGAATGGGGCGGGGCGATCACCATGGCGTACGAGCACGCGCCCTGGCACCGGCGCGGCATGTTCGCGGCGATACCCCAGTCGGGCAACCCGCTGGGCATCGCCCTGGCCAGCGGAGTGTTCGCCTGGAGCGCCACGCTCCAGGGCAGTTGGCAGTGGCGTACCCCGTTCCTGGTGAGCGCGGTCCTCGTGGTCGCCGCCCTGATCGTGCGCTCGCGGCTCTCCGAATCACCCGAGTTCCAGGAGGCGCGGGCCGACGGGAGAACGGAGAAGAACCCCTTCCTGGCGACGCTGGCGGGGGACTGGCGCGGGATCCTGCGCGTCATCGCGCTGCGGGTCGTCGAGTCGTTCGCGTACTACTCCACCGCGACCTATCTGCTCAGCTACATCACCGACCACCGCCCCGACCTGCGGCCCATCGCCCTGGGGGCGATCACCGTGGCCAGTGTCCTGGCCATCGGCGTCACTTTCCTGGCCGGGGCGCTCACGGACCGCATCGGACGCAGGCCCCTCTACATCGGCGCGTGCGTGGCGGCCATTCTCTTCGCGTTCCCCATGTACCTGCTCACCAACTCCGCCCAACCCGCCCTGGTCGTCGCCGTGTTCATCATCGGCATCGGACTCATCCACGCCGCGCTCACCGGCACCCAGGGCTCCCTGCTCACCGAGCAGTTCCGCACCGCGACCCGGACGTCGGGCGCCTCGCTCGGCTACCAGGTCGCGGCGGCCGTCGGGGGCTTCGCGCCCCTGCTCGCCGCCGCCCTGGTGGGCGCCTTCGACTGGCCGGGCGCCGCGCTGCTCTATCTGGGCGCGGCCGTGATCGGTCTCGTCGGCATCCTGGTCACGAAGGAGACCTGGGGGCGTGCCGAGCGCGAGCGCGTCCGCGCTCTCGTCGCCGAGGAGCTCCGCACGGCGCCGGCCGCCGGGGTCGCGCCGAGCGGCGCGAAGACCTGAGGCCACGTACGCCGGATCATCCCGGACCCGGCCCCGGCGCGGGTGACTCCAGTTGTGCGAGCCACGAGGTCAGGAGGTGTTCCAGGGCCGCGGCCTCGGACGGGGGCAGCGCGGCGAGGAGCCGGTGTTCGTTGCGGATGTGGTCGGTGAACGCCCGGTCGAAGAGGGCGCGGCCCGCGTCGGTGAGGGCGACGACCCGGCCGCGTCCGTCACCCGTGGCGCGGCGCCGGGCGACCAGGCCCGCGCGTTCCAGACGGTCGATGCGCTTGGAGATGGCGCCGGTGGTGACCATGGTGTGCGCGGCCAGCTCGCCGGGGGCGCGCTCGAACGGGGTGCCCGCCCGGCGCAGGGCGGCCAGTACGTCGAACTCGCCCTCGCTGAGGTCGTATCTGCCGTAGACCGTGCACAGCTCCTGCGTGAGCAGCGTCGCGATCCGGTGCAGTCGGCCGATGACGCCCTGCGGTGCCACATCGAGGTCGGGCCGCTCCTGTCGCCAGGCGGCCTGGATACGGGCGACGTGATCCATGTGAGCCGTGTCCGCGTGAGCTGTGTCCGCGTGAGTCGCGCCCGCGTGCGTCGTGTCCCCGTGGGCCTTGTCCGCACTGGACGATTTATCTTCCATGGAAGCTATATTACCTTCCATGGAAACTACTTACCGGTGGGGCGCCGTCGCGGCGCTCGCCCCGGTGGCCTGGGGCGCCAACTACTTCGTCACCCACCAATACCTCCCGGCCGACAGCCCCTGGTGGGGCGCCGCGCTGCGGGCCCTGCCCGCCGGATGCCTGCTGCTGGCCCTGTGCCGCAGGCTTCCGCGGGGTGCCTGGTGGTGGAAGTCCGCCGTGCTCGGGCTGCTCAACACCAGTGCGTTCTTCCTGCTCGTCTACGTCGCCGCCCAGTCGCTGACCACGGCGACTGCCTCGATGCTGATGGCGCTGTCACCGGCCGCCCTGATGCTCAGCGCATGGGCCCTGCTGTCCGAACGGCCGCGGGCGGCCCCGCTGGCCGGAGCCCTCATCGGCTTGGGCGGTGTGGTGCTGATGCTGGCCGGTCAGGCCGGCGCGCCCAGCGTCTCCGGCCTGCTCGCTTCGGCGGGGGCCCTCGCTTCGTCCTCGATCGGCTACGCCCTGTCCAAGCGCTGGGGCGGCGGGGCCGGGGTCCTGCCCACCACGGCCTGGCAACTCACCTTCGGAGGGGTGCTGTTGGTCGTCGCGGCCATCGTCTTCGAGGGCGGACCCCCGCCGTTCGGTGCCCCCGGCGTGGCGGCCCTCGCCTATACGGCGGTGATCGCCACGGCGCTCGCATTCGTCGCATGGTTCACCGGCCTGCGTCACCTGCCCGCCGCCACGGTCGGCCTCATCGGCCTGCTCAACCCGCTCACCGGCGTGGCCCTCGGCGTCACGCTCGGGGGAGAGGGCCTCACCGTGCGCCAGGCGGCGGGCATGGTGCTGGTCCTGGCCGGCATCGCCCTGGGCCGGCCGGCCACGTCTGCGCGGGAGCGGCGCGGCGCGGACGCCGCGGCGGGAGTCGGGTCGACGGGGCGACCGGACCCCGGACGGGTCAACTCCTCGACGACGACTCGGTGATCGCGACGAGCGCCGCCGTGAAGGGGGCCGGGTCGAGGTCGCCCCGCACGGCGAGCTGCTGGCTGTAGCCCTGGCAGACGGCCACGAAGGCCTCGGCGATCCGGTTCGCCCGGGCGGGCTCGCGGTCGGGCAGCAGCGCGGCCACCGCCGTGCGCAGTTCCCCGAGCTGGTGGTCGACGAGGGCGGCAAGACTCGGTGACACGGCGGCCTCGGCGTAGATCTGTGCGACCAGCCGGGCGTGGCCCTCCTCGCGCGCCAAGGTGCGGATGTGCTCGAGGAAGTCGTGAAGGGCCTCGGCGGTCAGCTCCGCGGGCAGTGCCTGGCTCGACTGTTCGCAGATGGCGGCGACGATCTCGTCCTTGCCCTTGAAGTACCGGTAGATCGCCCCGGTGGACAGCCCGGAGGCCCGGACGATGTCGGGCATGGACGTCCGTGCGAAGCCGACCTCGGCGAAGCGGGCACGAGCGGCGTCGACGATCTGCTGACGGCGGGCATCGAGATGGTCCTGGCTGACCTTCGGCATAAGAGAACGACCATTCGTTTTACGTGTTAACGTCGTCGACCGTACCGCAGAACCCGAGGAGGCTTCCATGCGCTACCAGACCTTCGGACGACACAGCGGCCTACGGGTTTCGGAGTATGTGCTGGGTACGGCCAATTTCGGCTCGGCCCCGACCGCGGCGGGCCTGGAGGGCGCGAGGGCGATCTTCGAGTCGTTCGTGGCGGCCGGCGGGACCACCTTCGACGTCTCGAACATCTACCAGAACGGCGAGGCCGAGACCGTCCTCGGCGAACTGCTGGGCCGCGAGCGCGACGACTACGTGGTGATCACCAAGTACAGCGGGTCCAGGGGTGCGCAGGTCCGCCCAGGCACCACGGGCAACAGCCGCAAGACCATGATCCGGTCCCTGGAGGAGAGCCTGCGGCGGCTGGGGACCGACTACGTCGACGTCTTCATGCCGCACTTTCCCGACGGCGTCACCCCGCTGCCGGAGATCCTGGCCGCCTTCGAGGACCTGATCCGGGCAGGCAAGATCCGCTACGGCGGACTGTCCAACTTCCCGGCCTGGCGGGTGGCGGGCGCCGCCGTCAGGTCGGAGCTGGGCGGACGCATGCCGTTGGCCGGCATCCAGACCGAGTACAGCCTGGCCGAACGCTCCGCGGAACGCGAGCTCCTTCCGATGGCCGAGGCACACGGTCTTGGGGTCGTGCTCTACTCCCCGCTGGGCGGCGGCCTGTTGACCGGGAAGTACCGCCGTGGCGAGCAGGGGCGGCTCAGCGCCCGGTTCGCGACCGACGGTGCGGGCGGCGAGCAGCATGCCGCCGTGCTCGACGCCGTCCTCGCCGTGGCCGAAGAACTGGGCACCGGCCCGGTCCAGGTCGCACTGGCCTGGCTGCGTCACCGCGCGGCGCGAGCCCGGACATCGCTGATCCCGATCGTGGGTCCCCGCACCCCGGCCCACCTGGAGGGCTACCTCGACGCCCTGAACGTCGAACTCGCCCCGCACCACTACGAGAAGCTCGACCAAGCCGGCGCGATCCGGCTCGGCGCCCCGCACGAGGACGTGGCCGGCGCGTTGGCCCACGGAGTGGACGGGGACCGAAGCCTCCTGGAAGAGCCGCTCCTCCCGGTGGCCTGAGGCGCGGCCCCGTTCTGAAGCGCGGTCCCGTCAGCCCGTCCCGGCCGCGTTGCCTCAGCCCGACTCCGACTCCGACTCCGATACCGATACCGAGTCCGACGCCACCCCTGATCCGCCGGACACACTCCCGCAGACATGGGCGAGTTGACCGAGAAGATCTGCAAGACCATCTGCGTACAGGTTGAACGTGTCCGAGGGGACTGGCGGGTCGCCGACGGGACGGGCGACGTACGCGGTGCGCAGGCCGAGGTTCTGTGCGCCGCGCAGATCCCAGGCGTGGGCGGCGACCATCAGGAGCCGCTCCGGGGGCCGTCCGGAAACATCGACGGCCAGCTGGTAGACCGCCGGGTCGGGCTTGTAGGTACGGGCTTCTTCGGCGGACAGCGCCTGGTGCCAGCGCAGCCCCGCGTGGGCGTTGAGCGCCAACAGCGCCGTGCGGCTCGCATTGCTGAGACCGATCAGAGGGAACCGTTCGGCGAGTTGGGCGAGCCCCGCCACGGTGTCGGGCCACGGCGGCGGTCTGTGACCCGCACGAGCCAGCGCCGCCACGGCGGACGGGTCCTCGACTCCGGCGGCATCGGCGACGAGCCGGGCGGCTTCCAGGTCGAGGGCGTCGCTCGTGAGGAAAGGGCGCACGCCGTCGAGTACGGCACGTTGCTGGTGGTCGATGTGCTGCTGCCACAGCGCCAACAGCTCCTCGACCCCGCGTTTGTCGCGCGACGGGTCGAGTTCACGAATACCGGCGCGGATCCCGGCGGGTTCGTCGACGAGGGTGCCGAGCACGTCGAACACGACGGCGTCGATCTCCAGCTCTGGCATGGGCGGAGTCTCCTGGGCGAATCGGAGTCGGAAGCGCGGGAGTTGGGAGTGGCTGTTGGCCGAACGCGACGGGAAGCCACTCTGATTCCCGAACGCCGTCGGTGTCTTGCTCCATGAACACCGAAGAGGCGCAGCGACAGACAGCTGCAAGCATCGACGATTTGCTGCAGTAACTCACCTCGTGTCCCCTGTCCGACGGGCTTTCCCCGGCCGCCGGACAAGTACCGGCCCCCGAGGCCGATTCCTTCCTCTGTCGGCTCGGGGGCTGCCTCGTCTGTCACAGAATCGACCGCAGATTCCCTCTGATTTCGAGGAGCAGCTCGATGCGTCCGCCGATGAGGCCACAACCGATCATCATCCCCAAGCTGGGACGACCGCGCCGTCCGCGCGGATACCACGTGACGCTCGACGGCCCCCGTGGCGTCGGCACCACGACGGTTGTGAGACAGGTGTGCAGACTGCTCGGCGCTTACTCCTTACCGTTCACGGCCGTCACCGAGCCGTCGGACAGTGACCAGGGGCGGATGCTGCGTGAGAATCCGGATCGCTATTCCGGCCTGCAAATGGCGGAGAGGCTGGCGGCGGACCGGCACGACCAGGAGCGAGGCGTCGTGCGCCCGGCCCTGGCGCGCGGCACGACCGTGGTGAGCGACGGACACATCGCGTCATGTCTGGTCTATCAGCGCATCGATGCAGCCAACTTGGAGGACATCTGGGGGGTCCATGAGCCCTGGATCGTGCCGGATCTCTGCGTGATCCTGAAGGCCGATCCGTCCGTGCTCGCGGCGCGGCGGAGGCAGAGTGGAATCACGCAGACGTATTTGGACGCGCTGGGCAACCACACGCACATGGAAACCGTGTATTTCGACGACGCGGCCCAGTGGCTACGGCTCAAGGGAATCCCGGTCATGGTCATCGACACCTCGATCATGACCCCGGACGGGGTGGCTGCCCGCATCGTCGTGGAAGCCGACATCACGGCAGGCACGAGAGCCCCGGTACAGGTATGAGCCCGGTCGCGTCGCCTGCCGAGACTGCTCCGTCGGGGAGCTCGTCGGGTGCCGGGCATGGGTGTGTCGCGGGCTGAACGGGTGCGGTGGCATCGGAGTGGACCCTTCCGCGCGGACGCATGAGGGTGTCCCCATGACTACTCCGCTGCCACCGGCCGTCCGCGCCTTCTTCCTCGTCAATGAGGGCCTTGCCTTCTTGCTGGAGGTGCTGACGCTCGGGCTGTTGGCCTGGCGGGGCTTCACCCGTGACATCGGGTGGGCTGCCTCCCTCGCCCTTGCGGTGGCCGCACCGCTCGGAGCCGCCGTGCTCTGGGGGATGTTCGCGGCGCCGAAAGCGCGGTTCGCGATTCCGTACGCCGCTCAACTCGGCGTGAAGGCGGTGGTGTTCGGCGCCGCCGCCCTGGCGCTCCTTGCGCTCGGACAGCGGCTGCCATCCCTCTGGTTCACCGCCGCCGTCGTCCTCAACACCGCCCTGGCTTCGTACTACCGCACACGTCCCCGAGGCTTCAGCGGCACAGCCGGCAGCTCGGGTGCGTCCAGGCGGTCCCCGTCGTAGCCCTTCACCTCGCCGAAGCGCGAACCGGTCATCCACTCCTCCCGCGCCTGCGCGATCTCCTCCTGGCTGCGGCCGATGAAGTTCCAGAACATCACCAGCTCCTCCTCGAACGGCTCTCCGCCGAGGAGCATCAGCCCCGCGTCCGACACGGCGCGCAAGGGGAGTTCGGTGCGGCCGCAGCCCAGGTAGAGCATGGAGCCGGGCAGGAGCGGGACGTCGTCTACGTGGGATTCGCCGGACATCGACAGGACCGCGTACTCGAAGTCCGGGTCGAGGGGGAGGCGGGTCTCCGTGCCGTGGGCGAGGTCGAGGTCCGCGCCGACGATGGGCGTGTACGTCGTGCCGGGGGACGCCGCGCCGTCGAGGGAGCCGAGGATGACGGTGGCCGTGAGGCCGGGGGACGTCACCGTGGGCAGCGCGCCGTGATGCTCGAAGTGCGGGTCCACGTGGCGGTGCGCGTCGGGGAGCGCCACCCAGAGCTGGGCCCCGTGCAGGAACCGGGCGTGGGCCCGCGGGCTCTCCTCCGAGTGGGAGATCGCCCGGCCCGACGTCATCAGGCCCAGTTCGCGGGGGCGGATCGTCTGCAGGCTCCCCGTGCTGTCGCGGTGCAGCACCTCGCCCTCGTGCAGCCAGCTCACCGTCTGCAGACCCATGTGGGGGTGCGGCGGCACCTGCATGCCGGGCTCGTCCGCGATGTCGTCCGGGCCGTAGTGGTCGACGAAGGCCCACGCCCCCACCATGCGGCGGCCCAGGTTGGGCAGGAGCCGGCGCACCTCCGTCGACTCGCCGAGCCGGACGCGGCGCGGGCTGAGGAGTTCGCGTACCGGTTCCGCCACGACGAAGCCGCGTCCGCCGCACACCGAGGGCACCGCATCGCGGTCGAGATTGCTCATGGCGGACAACCTAACCCCGCCGCCGTTTCCCGTCAGGTAGGCGGAGCGAGCGAGCCCACCGCCCGTACGGGTCACCCGACGCGCCGAGCGGGGTTCCAGGCACTGGAATGGTCGGGTGCGCCTCGTGAACGGTGGGTCCGGCACCGCGCCGCCCGACGACTGTCTCGCCCGCAACGACTGGATCTGCGGCGAGTACCTGAGCACGCGTCGGCACATTCTGCTGGACGCCACCGTGCAGCATCTGGAGATCACCGTCGTCGCTGTGGCCATCGCCGTTGTGATCGCCGTGCCGCTGGCGCTGCTCGCGCGGCGCTGGGGGTGGGCCGCCGGACCCGTGCTCGCCCTGACGACCGTGCTCTACACGATCCCGTCGCTCGCCATGTTCTCGCTGCTGCTGCCCGTGTACGGGCTCTCCGCCACCCTGGTGATCGCCGGACTCGTGCTCTACTCGCTCACCCTCCTCGTACGGAACATCCTCGCCGGGCTGCGCTCCGTCCCCGAGGACACCCGGCAGGCCGCGCGCGGCATGGGATACGGGCCGGTTCGGCTGCTGGTGACGGTTGAGCTGCCGCTCGCGCTGCCCGCCGCGCTCGCCGGGCTGCGCATCGCCACCGTGTCCGCCGTCTCGCTCGTGACCGTCGGCGCCATCGTCGGCCACGGCGGCCTCGGGAACCTGATCTACAGCGGCATGAACACGTACTTCAAGGCACAGGTGCTCACCGCGTCCGTGCTGTGCGTCGTCATCGCGCTCGTCGCCGACGTGGTGCTCCTGGGCATCGGGCGGGTGCTCACTCCCTGGACGAGAGCGAGTCGCGCGTGAATCTGCTGTCCGACTCCTGGAGCTGGCTCGCCGACTCCGCGCACTGGGCCGGTGACAACGGCGTCTGGCACCGGCTCGCCCAGCACGTCACCCTGACCGTTCTCTGCCTCGTCGTCAGCTGCCTCATCGCCCTCCCGATCGCCCTGGTCCTCGGGCATCTCGGCAAGGGCGGCGCGCTCGCCGTCAACATCGCCAACGTCGGGCGCGCCGTGCCCACCTTCGCCGTACTGGTGCTGTTGCTGCTCACCCCGCTCGGGCAGTACAGCGAAGGCCCCACCGTCGTCGCCCTCGTGCTGTTCGCGGTGCCGCCGCTGCTCACCAACGCGTACGTCGGGATGCGCGGCGTCGACCGGGAGGTCGTGCGGGCGGCGAGAGGCATGGGGATGACGGGGCGGCAGATGCTGCTGCGGGTCGAGGTGCCGCTCGCACTGCCGATGATCCTGAACGGTGTGCGGATCGCCGCCGTGCAGCTCGTCGCCACCGCCACCATCGCCGCCATCGCGGGCGGCGGCGGGCTCGGACGGATCATCACCGCCGGGTTCAATCTCGCCAGCACGCCGCAGGTCGTGGCGGGCGCCGTGCTCGTGGCCGCCTTCGCGCTCGTCGTCGAGGCGCTGTTCGAGCTGGTCGAGCGGTTCGGTCCGGGGTGGCTGCGGGGGAGGAGGGCCGGATGAGCGGGTTCCTGCGTCGGGTGGTCCTGATCCTGGGCCTTGTACTGCTCGCCGGCGGGTGCGCCACTGGGCCGTCTCTGGAGGACCAGGGAGAGGTGACCGCGCCGCCCGGCGACAGCAAGCACCTCGTCATCGGTTCCGCCGGATTCACCGAGAGCGATCTGCTCGCCAACATGTACGCGCTGCTCCTGAAACAGGCGGGGTACGAGACCGAGCTGCTGTCCGTGGGCAACCGCGAGCTGTACGAGCCCGCCCTGGAGTCCGGGCAGATCGACGTCGTGCCCGAGTACGCCGCCACCTTCGCCGACTGGCTGAACGCCAAGGCGAACGGGGCCGACGCGAAACCCGTCGGCTCGCCCGATCTCGACGCCACCATGAAGTCCCTGCGGGCCCTCGCCGCGCCGCGCGGACTCGACGTCCTCGACGCAGGGAAGGCCGTCGACCAGAACGCGTTCGCGGTGACCGAGGCGTACGCGAAGAAGCACGACCTCAAGACGCTCAGCGATCTCGGCGCCTCCGGTCTCAAGGTGCGGGTCGCCGCCGGGGACGAGTGCGTGCAGCGGCCGTACTGCCAGCCTGGCCTGGAGAAGGTCTACGGCATCGACGTCACCGGGATCGATCCCAAGGGCGTCGGCACCACGCAGGCCAAGAACGCCGTGCAGAACGGCCAGGACCAGATGGTGCTCACCACGACCACCGACGCGACCCTCGGCGACTTCGGGCTCGTGCTGCTCGACGACGACAAGAAACTGCAGAACGCCGACTACCTCGTGCCCGTCGTCAACCGCTCCCGCGCAGGCAACGAGAAGGTCGCCAAGGCGCTCGGCGCGCTCAACTCGGTGCTCACCACCGACGACCTCGCCTCGCTGAACCAGCAGGTCGACAGCTGGCGCCGACTGCCCGAGGACGTCGCGCGCACCTACCTGGAGGACAAGGGGCTGCTGCGAAAGGGCAGCTGAGGGGTGTGTGCCGCGATGCGGTGGGCAACCGGGGACTGACCCACCGCACCACGGACACGTACAGGAAGCCGTATGAATCGAGCCGTCGTCGTCGGGGCGGGCGTACTGGGCGCCTGCGTCGCCTACCACCTCGCCCGCGCGGGCACCGAGGTCGTCGTCCTGGAGGAGGCCGGGCCCGCGTCCGGCACCTCACGTGCCACCTTCGCCGCCGATGTCACCCACCTGAAGACCCCGCACTCCTACTACCGCCTGAACCGTCAGGGCTCCGAAGGACACCGCGCCCTCGCGGAGGAACTGGAGGGGCCCAACTGGCGGCATCCGGTGCCGCTCGTGCAATGGGCGGACAGCGACACCGCCCAGCACGCCCTGCGCGAGCGGGCCTCACGGGCACGGGAATGGGGCCACGACTGCCGCAGCGCCCCGGCCTCCGTGCTGCGCGAACTCGCGCCCGCCGTCGACTCCGCCGCCTGCGCCGTCGACGAGGTCGTCGTGCACACCGGCACCGCCTGGTTCGACGCGCCGCGCCTGGTGCACGCCCTGCTGGACGCGGCCGTACGGCTCGGCGCCAAGGCGCACTACGGCACCCGCGTCACCGGCCTGCTCCGCAGCGGCCAGAAGGTCGTCGGGGCGGAGGCGGGGGAACGGAGCTGGGGCGCGGACGTCGTCGTGAACTGCGCCGGACCCGCCGCCGACCAGATCGCCGCACTCGCCGGGGCACGGCTGCCGCTGCGGCACGTGCCGGGGCTCGTCGCCGAGAGCGCACCGCTGGCCGAGGAGCCGCTGACCGCGATCCTCGCCGCGCCCGGCATCGACCTGCGGCCCACGGCGGACGGCGGCGTGCTCGCCCTGTCCTGGGAGGTCGACGCCCGCCTGGACGGGACCGCGGCCGAAAGCCTGCCGCAGGAACTGCACCAGCGGGCCAGCACGGTCGTGCCGGGCCTGGGCGCTGCCCGGATCGCCGACGCGCGGATCGGCGTACGGCCCGTGCCGCTGGACGGGCTGCCGCTGGTCGGCGAGGCGGAAGCGGCGCCAGGTCTCTACCACGTGGTGTCCCACAGCGCGGTGACGCTCGCCCCGGTGCTCGGCCGGCTCGCCGCGCAGGAGATCACGAGCGGGCGGGCGGCCGAGGAGCTGGACGCGTACCGACCCGACCGGGCGATCGACGGCGATGTGCAAGACGAGAATCTACGGGCGATGAACCGCCACGCGGACCGGCATGGAGCGGACTCTCGACCTCAACCTTAGGGTTATGTTCACTCGACCCGACGGCGCCCGATCAGGCGTCCGACACCGAGTCGAACTCCACCTCGTCCCGCCCCACGCCCTGCGCATCCGCGTCCACCGACCGCCGCAGCGCCTCGTGCAGCTTCGCCGGAGTCAGAACGCCGAGGAAGCGGGCGCCGTCGAGGACCGCGACCCAGCCCGCGTCGTGCTGGAGCATCACCCCGAACGCCTGCTTGAGCGGGGCGCCGACCGGTACCCACGCCCGCATCCGGTGCGCGAGATCGCCGACCCGGCCGTCAGGACCGGCCAGGGACGCCTCGTCGACGCCGATCCAGCCGTGCAGATCGCCCTCCTCGTCGAGCACGACCGCCCACCGCACCCCGTCCTCCCGCATCCGGGCGGCGACCCGGGCGGGCGACTCGTCGAAGCGGGCGACCGACGGCTGCTCCAGGTCGTCCGGCTCGATCTCGGTGACCGACAGGCGCTTCAGGCCCCGGTCCGCGCCGACGAACTCGGCGACGTACGGCGTCGCGGGCGAGCCGAGCACCGCGCCCGGCGTGTCGTACTGCTCGATGCGCCCCTGCCCGTACACCGCGATGCGGTCGCCGAGCCGCACCGCCTCCTCGATGTCGTGCGTGACCAGGAGGACCGTCTTGCGGACGGCCGCCTGCATCTTCAGGAACTCGTCCTGCAACTGCTCGCGCACCACCGGATCGACCGCGCCGAACGGTTCGTCCATCAGGAGCACCGGCGGATCGGCGGCGAGGGCACGGGCGACCCCGACCCGCTGTCGCTGGCCGCCCGACAGCTGCTCCGGGTAGCGGTTCCCGTACGTGGACGGGTCCAGGCCCACCAGATCGAGCAGTTCGGCGGCGCGCGCCCTGGCCCTGGACTTCTTCCAGCCGATGAGCGCGGGCACGGTCGCCGTGTTGTCCAGGATCGTGCGGTGCGGGAAGAGGCCGACCTGCTGGATGACGTAGCCGATGCGGCGGCGCAGCTGCACCGGGTCGACGCCCGAGATGTCCTCGCCCTCGACGTGGATGTGACCCGACGTCGGCTCGATCAGCCGGTTGACCATCATCATCGTGGTGGTCTTGCCGCAGCCGGAAGGGCCGACGAGCGTGACCAGTTCGCCCTCGTCCACCTCGAACGAGAGGTCGTCCACCGCCGTCGTGCCGTCCGCGTACCGCTTGGTGACATGGTCGAACCGGATCATGTCACCAACGCTAGTCGCGCCCTTCAGCCACCGCTCACCAGAACGACCTCCAGGGTGCGCGGTCCGTGCACGCCCTCCACCCGGTCGAGTTCGATGTCGCTGGTCGCGGACGGGCCCGAGATCCAGGTGAGCGGACGGGTCGGGTCAAGGCGTGAGAGGGCCTGCGGGACCGAGGAGACCACCTGGTCGGGGACGCGTACGACACAGATGTGGTGGTCGGGCACGAGGGTGATGCGGCGGCGGCCCTGATCGGGCGAGCCGTCGAGGACGATCGTGCCGGTCTCGGCGACCGCGACGGCGCAGGCGGTGACGACGCTGTCGACCCGGTCGAGTTCGGCGGGGGTGTTCTCGGCGCTGTCGGGGACACGCGCCGCCTCCGCGTCGCCCAGCCAGCCGGCCGGCAGCCCGGCCGGCACCGCCACGGTCCGCGACCCGTGCTCGGCGAGCAGCCGCGCGACGACGGCCGGAAGCTCGTCGCCGGAGGCGCGGTGCACGATCGCCCGGTAGTCCGCGAGGTTCTCCGCGAGGAGTTCCACCGTCTGTTCCGTCGTCCGGTTCCCGTGCTCGCGCAGATAGCCCCGGTCGATGTCCGTCCCGTACGTCTCCGGAGCCCCGACCGGGCCGCCGAGCGCGCGCCGCACCCGGCCCAGGATCACGTCCCTGCTGCTCACTTGCTGCTCTCCTTGCCGCCGTTGGTCCGCTTCCACCAGTCGCGGAAGGGTTCCGCGGGCACCTTCGGCAGATCGCGGGACGCCGTCCACGCCTTGCCGGGGCCCGGCACCGTACGCGGGTGGAAGCGGCGGGTGCGCGAGGCGAGGCGCTGGCCGGTGGCGAGGGCCGCCGGGTGGGTGAACGCCCAGGTCGCGGCGCGCATCGCCGCGCGCTCCGCGGCGTGGCCCTTGGCGGGCCGCAGCATCACCTTGTTGCCCTGCCGGGTGGCGGGACCGCCCGCCACGACCCGCTCGCGCAGGTGGACGAGCACCTCGGGGATGTCGATGGCCACGGGACACACCTCGTAACAGGCGCCGCACAGTGACGACGCGTAGGGGAGCGAGGCGTCGATCTCGCTGCCCGTGCCGCGCAGTTGCGGGCTGAGGATGGCGCCGATGGGGCCCGGGTAGACCGATCCGTACGCGTGGCCGCCGGCCCGCTCGTACACCGGGCAGACATTCAGGCACGCCGAGCAGCGGATGCAGCGCAGCGCCTGGCGGCCCACCTCGTCGGCGAGGGTGTCGGTGCGGCCGTTGTCGATGAGGACCAGGTGGAAGGTCTGCGGGCCGTCGGAGTCGGTCGTGCCCGTCCATGTGGACGTGTACGGGTTCATGCGCTCGGCCGTCGAGGAGCGGGGGAGCGTCTGGAGGAAGACCTCCAGGTCCTGCCACGTCGGCACGATCTTTTCGATGCCGACGACCGAGATCAGTGTCTCGGGCAGGGTCAGACACATCCGGCCGTTGCCCTCGGACTCGACGACGACCAGCGTGCCGGTCTCGGCCACCATGAAGTTGGCGCCGGAGATGCCGACCTTGGCGCGCAGGAACTTCTCGCGCAGGTGCAGTCGGGCCGCCTCGGCGAGCTCGGCGGGGGTGTCGGTGAGGCCCTCGGGGGCCGGGCGGCCCCAACTGCCCATCTCTTTCTCGAAGATGTCGCGGATCTCGCCCCGGTTGCGGTGGATGGCCGGGACCAGGATGTGCGAGGGCCTGTCGTGGCCGAGCTGCACGATCAGCTCGGCGAGGTCGGTCTCGTAGGCGTTGATGCCTTCGGCCTCGAGGTGTTCGTTGAGGCCGATCTCCTGCGTGGCCATCGACTTGACCTTGACGACCTCCGTCTCGCCGGTCTCCTGTACGAGTCCGGCCACGATCCGGTTGGCCTCGTCCGCGTCGCGCGCCCAGTGCACGGTGCCGCCCGCCGCCTGCACGGACTCCTCCAGCTGGACCAGATAGTGCTCCAGGTGGTGCAGCGTGTGGTCCTTGATCTCCTTGCCCGCCTGGCGCAGGCGCGCCCAGTCGTCCAGCTCCGAGACGGCGCGGGCGCGCTTGTCGCGGATGGTGTGCGTGGCGTGCTTCAGGTTGGCGCGCAGGGTGGTGTTCCGCACGGCGTCGTGCGCGGCCTCGGGGAAGGCCGGCATCCCGACGAATGTGCCGCTCATACCAGGGGCTCCTCTTCGGTGCTGGCCAGGATCTCGGCGATGTGGACAGGACGCATGCCGACCTTCAGGCGGGACATGGTGCCGCCGATGTGCATCAGGCAGGAGTTGTCGGCGGCGCACAGCACGTCCGCGCCGGTCGACTCGGCGTTGCGCACCTTGTCGGTGCCCATCGCCGTCGAGACGTCCGCGTTCTTGACGGCGAAGGTGCCGCCGAAGCCGCAGCACTCCGCGGCCCCCGGCAGCTCCACCAGCTCAAGTCCCCGGACCTCACTGAGCAGTTGGGTGGGCCGGTCGCCGAGTCCGAGGGAGCGCAGGCCGTGGCAGGTGGGGTGGTACGTCACCTTGTGCGGGTAGTACGCGCCGACATCGGTCACCTTCAGCACGTCGACCAGGAACTCGGTCAGCTCGTACGTCTTCGGCGCCACGGGCGCGAGCGTGGTCGCGAGTCGGCCGCCACGCCCCTCCGAGCGGGCCCGTTCGCCCATCCGTGGGTACAGCTCGCGGACCATCGCGGCGCACGATCCGGACGGCGTGATGATTGCGTCGTAATCACCCGAGGCGAGTCCGGGGCCGAAGGTGTCGGCGTAGTGGGTGGCCAGTGGCTCGGCCTCGCGGCGGTAGCCGGTGTTGTAGTGCGGCTGTCCGCAGCAGGTCTGCGCGGCCGGGAAGTCGACGTCGACGCCGAGCCGGTTCAGGAGCTTCACGACGGCGCGCCCCGTGTCCGGGTAGAGCGTGTCGTTGACACAGGTCAGGAAGAGCGCGACACGCATCGGGGCCCCTTCGGTCGGTCGGATTCGTCGGTGATCATCGGTCGGATGCAGCGTACGTCGTGGACGGGGGCGGGTCACGGGGTGCGCACGCGTGCCGCCGCCGCGTCCCAGGCCGCACGGTCGCCGCTCGGCTCGTAGCGGGCGAGCGGCTGAGTGTCGGCGACGAGGCGGCGCATCGCGGCCCGGTCGCCGATGACGCCGTCGGCGCGCGCCTGAACGAGTACGTTGCCCAGCGCGGCGCCCTCCGCGGGGCCCGCCACGACCGGCAGCCCGCAGGCGTCGGCGGTGAGTTGGCACAGCAGCGCGTTCCGGGCGCCGCCGCCGACGATGTGCACGACGTCCACGGGGCGGTCGGCGAGGCGGGCCGCGTCCTCGACGGCGCGGCGGTGGGCGAGGGCGAGCGAGTCGAGGATGCAACGGGTCAGTTCGCCGCGGGTGCGGGGCTCCGGCTGGCCGGTGGCGCGGCAGGCGGCGGCGATCCGGTCCGGCATGCCGCCGGGCGGCAGGAACGCGGGGTCGCCCGCGTCGACGACCGAGCGCAGCGGTGCCGACTTCGCTGCGGAGTCGAGTAGGTCCCCCAAGTCCGGCTGACCCCAGTCGCGTTGGCATTCCTGGAGCAGCCACAGGCCCATGATGTTGCGCAGGTAGCGGACCGTGCCGTCGATGCCGAGCTCGTTCGTGAAGTTCGCGGCGCGGCTCTCCTCCGTGAGGACGGGGGCGTCGAGTTCGAGGCCCGCGAGGGACCAGGTGCCGGTGCAGATGTACGCGAAGTTCTCCTCGGTCGCCGGGACCGCGGCCACGGCGGATGCCGTGTCGTGCGAGGCGACCGTGGTGACCGGGACGGGACCGGTGAGGTCCGTTTCGTCGAGCACGTGGGGGAGGAGTTCGCCCGCCGGGTCGCCGGGGCGGCGGATCGGGGCGAACAGGTTCACGTCGACGCCCGCGCGGGCCGCGATGCCGTGCGCCCAGTCGCCGGTGCGCGGGTCGACGAGCTGGGTGGTGGACGCGTTGGTCAGCTCGGTGCCCTGCTGTCCCGTCAGCCAGTGGGAGAGGAGGTCCGGAATCATCAACAGGCGCCGAGCGGAGGCGAGTTGTGCCGTGTCGCGTGCGGCTGTGAGCTGGTAGATCGTGTTGAACGGGACGTACTGGAGGCCGGTCGCGGCGTACAGCTCCCGCGGCGGGATCGTCGCCCACAGCTTCTCGGCCGCGTGGTCCGTGCGGCTGTCCCGGTAGTGGTACGGGTTTCCGAGGAGGACGCCGTCCGCGTCGAGCAGTCCGTAGTCCACGGCCCAGCTGTCGATGCCGATCGACCGCACCTGGCCGGCCTTGCGCAGCCCCTCCAGAATCCCGGAGTACAGCCCGAGGATGTCCCAGTGCAGGCCGTCCGGGGTACGGACCGGGATGTTCGGGAACCGGTGGGCCTCCGTGAGGCTCAGACCGTCCGCCGTGACGCGAGCCGTCATGACCCGGCCGCTCGAGGCGCCCAGGTCTATCGCGGCGTAGGGGGAGGGGGTGGTGGGCATGTGCGGGCTCCGAGGGGGAGGGTGGGCAATGTTGAGCCCCTGCGGCGTTCGAGCAGCGGGGTCCGGGGTGGAGCCCCGTGGCCGGGGTGCGGTCGAGCGCACCCCGGCCACGCGGGCAGGACGCCGTCAGCGCAGGAACGCCGCCGCGACCCCCGCGTCCACCGGTACGTGCAACCCCGTCGTGTGCGTGAGGTCCCCGCCGGTCAGGGCGAACACCGCGTTCGCGACATGCTCCGGCAGCACCTCCCGCTTCAACAGCGTCCGCTGCGCGTAGAACTCGCCCAGCTTCTCCTCCTCCACCCCGTACACCGCGGCGCGCTTCGCACCCCAGCCGCCCGCGAAGATCCCGGAGCCGCGCACCACGCCATCGGGGTTGATGCCGTTGACGCGGATGCCGTCCTCGCCCAACTCGGCGGCGAGCAGCCGCACCTGATGCGCCTGATCGGCCTTGGTCGCCGAGTACGCCACATTGTTCGGGCCCGCGAACACCGCGTTCTTCGACGCGATGTAGACGATGTCGCCACCCATGCCCTGCGCCCGCATCAGCCGCGCCGCCTCGCGCGAGACCAGGAACGAGCCGCGCGCCATGATGTCGTGCTGGAGGTCCCAGTCCTTCGCCGTGGTCTCGAGCAGTGGCTTCGAGATGGAGATGCCCGCGTTGTTGACGACGAGGTCCACGCCGCCGAAGGCGAGCGCCGCCGCCTTGAAGGCGCCCCCGATCTGCTCCTCGGACGTGACGTCGACGGTCACAGCGACCGCCTTGTCCGCACCGCCCAGCTCCTCGGCGACCGCCGCCGCGCCGTCCGCGTTGAGGTCCGCGACGACCACGCACGCACCCTCCGCGACGAGCCGGTGCGCGATGGCCTTGCCGATGCCGGAGCCGGCGCCGGTCACCAGGGCCACTCGCGTGGCGAGCGGCTTCGGCTTCGGCATGCGCTGGAGCTTGGCCTCCTCCAGCGCCCAGTACTCGATGCGGAACTTCTCCGACTCCTCGATGGGCGCGTACGTGGAGACGGCCTCGGCGCCGCGCATCACGTTGATGGCGTTGAGGTAGAACTCGCCCGCCACGCGCGCCGTCTGCTTGTCCTTGCCGAAGGAGAACATGCCGACGCCGGGCACCAGCACGATCGCCGGATCCGCGCCGCGCATCGCGGGGGAGTCGGGCGTCGCGTGCCGCTCGTAGTACGCGGCGTACTCGGTGCGGTACGCGGCATGCAGCTCCGTCAACCGCTCGGCCACGGCGTCGAGTTCGGCCGTCGGCGGCAGGTCGAGGACGAGCGGGCGGACCTTCGTGCGCAGGAAGTGGTCCGGGCAGGAGGTGCCGAGGGCGGCGAGCCGCGGGTGTTCGGCGGAGGCCAGGAAGTCGAGGACGGCGCCCGAGTCGTCGAAGTGGCCCACCTGCGGGCGGTCCGTGGACGCCAGGCCCCGGATCAGCGGGGCGAGCTCGGCGGCCCGCTCCCGGCGCTCGGCCGCGCCCAGCGCCGCGTACCCCTCGACGACGGGACCGAAGGGCTCCTCCTTGCCGTGCTCGGCGAGGAAGCTCTCGGCGGTGCGGATGATGAACAGCGAGTTGGCCTCGCACTCCTCGGCCGTGTCGCCCCACGCGGTGATGCCGTGACCGCCGAGGATGCAGCCGACGGCCTGCGGGTTGGCGGCCTTGATGGCGGCGATGTCCAGGCCGAGCTGGAAGCCGGGGCGCCGCCACGGCACCCACACGACCTTCTCGCCGAAGCACTCGGCGGTCAGCTTCTCCCCGTCGGCGGCGCAGGCCAGCGCGATGCCGGAGTCCGGGTGCAGATGGTCGACGTGGGCCGCGTCCACCAGGCCGTGCATGGCGGTGTCGATGGACGGCGCTGCGCCGCCCTTGCCGTGCAGGCAGTAGTCGAACGCGGCGACCATCTCGTCCTCGCGCTCCACGCCCGGGTACACCTCGGTGAGCGCCTTGAGCCGGTCCACGCGCAGGACCGCCAGCCCGCTCTCCTTGAGCGTGCCCAGGTCGCCGCCCGAGCCCTTGACCCACATCAGCTCGACGTCGCCGCCGGTGACCGGGTCCGTCCCGGAGCCCTTGGCGGACGTGTTGCCGCCGGCGTAATTGGTGTTGCGGGGGTCGGCGCCGAGCCGGTTCGAGCGGTCGAGGAGGGCGGCGACCTGAGGGTGCGTAGCCATGAAAGGTCCTAAATTCCTGGGGAGTTGACTGCGGAGGACTGCGAGGAGGTGGTTACGCGCCCCACCCCGCCTGCTCCCCGCCGACCCGCTCGGCCGCGATCCGCTCCTGCCACCCGGACGCGGCGTATCCGGCGACCGGATCGGCGTTCATCCCGCGCTCCTCGCGCCACTCGGCGAGCAGCGGCCGCACGTCCGTGTTGTACGCGTCCATGATCACGGAGTTCGCGGTCAGGACGTCGCCCGCCGCCTGCGCCGCGCTCAGTGCCTCGCGGTCCACGAGCAGCGCCTTCGCCGTGGCCTCCTGGACGTTCATCACGGAACGGATGACCGCCGGGATCTTCGCCTCGATGTTGTGGCACTGGTCGAGCATGAACGCCACATTGGTCTCGGGCTCGAAACCGCCGTTCTTCGCGACCTCGTGCAGGATGCGGAACAGCTGGAACGGGTCGGCGGCGCCCACCATCAGGTCGTCGTCCGCGTAGAAGCGGGAGTTGAAGTCGAAGCCGCCGAGCTTCTTCTCGCGCAGCAGCAGCGCCACGATGAACTCGATGTTCGTGCCCGGCGCGTGGTGCCCGGTGTCGACCACGACCTGCGCCTTCTCGCCCAGCTTCAGGCACTGCACGTACGAGGTGCCCCAGTCCGGCACGTCCGTCGTGTAGAAGGCCGGCTCGAAGAACTTGTACTCCAGGAGCAGGCGCTGGTCGTCGCCGAGCCGCTCGTATACGGCGGCGAGGGACTCGGCCAGGCGGTCCTGGCGGGCCACGATGTCGTCCTGCCCCGGATAGTTGGTGCCATCGGCGAGCCAGATCTTCAGGTCCTTGGAGCCCGTGGCGTCCATGATGTCGACGCACTCCAGGAGGTGGTCGACGGCCTTGCGGCGCACCGCCGGGTCCGGGTGACAGACGCTGCCGAGCTTGTAGTCGTCGTCCTGGAAGGTGTTGGAGTTGACGGTGCCGAGCTCGACCCCGCGCTCCTTCGCGTACGCGGACAGCGCCGCGTAGTCGTCGACCTTGTCCCACGGGATGTGCAGCGCGACCTTCGGGGCGATGCCGGTGAACTCGTGCACCTTCGCCGCGTCGTCCAGCTTCTCCTGCGGCGTGCGCGGCACACCGGCCTGGGCGAACACCTTGAACCGGGTGCCGGAGTTGCCGTAGCCCCAGGACGGCGTCTCGATCCGCTGGTTGGCGAGTGCGGCCTTCACGGCAGCGATGTCAGGCATGTCCACCTCTGAGTACACGGGTCTGCGAGCCGGCTGATGAATCGACTGTGAATCGATTCATTGCGCAGCGAAACTAGTGCCCCCGACGGGGCCCGTCAAGGGGGTCGACCGCGACTCTCTCGCGTTACGGAATCGTGTTGCACGTCGTCGTATTCGGGTCGCTCCGACCCCTTGACCTGCCCGGCCGGCCGTGGCTAGCTTCCGGAACGTTTCACTGAAACATTTCACGCCGGGTGCCCTTCGACCCCTGGAGACCAGTCATGACGCCACCTGAACCGGAGAGCGCTCCGGTGCTCGCCCTCGAGGAGGTGAGCAAGTCCTTCGGCGCGGTGCGCGCCCTGCGCGGTGTGTCCCTGAGCCTGCACGCCGGTGAGGCGCACGCCCTCGCCGGGGAGAACGGCGCGGGGAAGTCCACGCTCATCAAGACCCTCGCCGGGGTGCACCGCCCGGACACCGGAACGGTGCTGCTCGACGGCTCCCCGGTCGAGTTCCACGGCCCCGCCGACGCCCGCGACGCCGGTGTCGCCGTCATCTACCAGGAGCCGACGCTCTTCCCCGACCTGTCGATCGCCGAGAACATCTTCATGGGCCGCCAGCCGCGCCGCTCCTTCGGCCGCGTCGACCACGCCTCCGTCAAGGAGGCGACGGCGGCCCTGTTCAAGCGGCTCGGCGTCGAGCTGGACCCGGACCAGCCGGCCCGTGGCCTGTCCATCGCCGACCAGCAGCTCGTCGAGATCGCCAAGGCGCTGTCCTTCGACGCCCGCGTGCTGATCATGGACGAGCCGACCGCCGCGCTCACCGGCAGCGAGGTGGCCCGCCTCTTCGGCGTCGTACGGACGCTGCGCGAACAGGGCGCGGCCGTCCTCTTCATCTCGCACCGCCTGGAAGAGATCTTCGAGCTGTGCCAGCGGGTGACGACGCTCCGCGACGGCGCGTGGGTGGCGAGCGAACCGGTCGCCGGGCTCACCGAGGACGAACTGGTGCGCCGCATGGTCGGCCGCGACCTCGACGAGCTGTACCCCAAGCAGGACACCGAACTCGGCGAAGTGGCCCTCAAGGTGCACCGGTTGACCCGCGAGGGTGTGTTCACCGACGTGTCGTTCGAGGTGCGGCGCGGCGAGATCGTCGGCCTCGCAGGACTGGTCGGGGCGGGCCGCAGCGAAGTGGCCCGCGCCGTGTTCGGCGTCGACCGCTTCGACGGCGGCACCGTGGACGTGCTCGGGCAGAAGCTCAAGCCCGGCGCGCCGAGCCTCGCGATGCACGCGGGCCTCGCCCTCGTCCCCGAGGACCGGCGGGCCCAGGGCCTCGTGATGGACATGTCCATCGAGCGCAACATCGGGCTCACCGGCTTCGCCGACACCTCCCGCGCGGGCCTGATGAACCGCAGGGCAGAGCGCAGCCGGTCCCTCGACTGGGCGGTGAAGCTCCAGGTCAAGTACGCGCGCATCGCCGATGTCGTCGGCACGCTGTCCGGCGGCAACCAGCAGAAGGTCGTCCTCGCCAAGTGGCTCGCCACGGGCCCGCAGGTGCTCATCGTGGACGAGCCCACGCGCGGCATCGACGTCGGCACGAAGGCCGAGGTGCACCGACTGCTGTCCTCGCTCGCGGCCGAGGGCGTCGCCGTCCTGATGATCTCCTCGGACCTCCCGGAGATCCTCGGAATGGCCGACCGGGTGCTCGTCATGCACGAAGGACGCCTCGCCGCGGAACTGTCCCGCGCCGAGGCGAACGAGGAGTCCGTGATGGCCGCGGCGACGGGGAGGGCGGCGTGAACTCTGCGAGGAACCCGGGTGCCGCCTCCCGGCACGCCGAGGTGCGCACCACGCGCACCGCCCGCGTCCGGTGGCCGTGCACCGCGTCGGAGGACGCCCGCGCGACCGCCGGGCCCGTGCGGCTTGCCATGGCCGGCAAGGGCCGCTTGCTGCCCGCCGCGGCCGGTGCGGGCCGCGCGCTGCCCGCACCCGTGCACACCGCTAGGAGCGTCGCATGACCATCACCGCACCACCCGTACGCGAGGACGCCGCGCCACCGCCCACCGCCGGACGGCGGCTGCTCGACAAGGTGTTCAAGGCGCGAGAACTCGCCGTCGCCGCCGTGCTCGTCGTGATGCTGCTCGCCACGCAGGTGTCCAACACGGAGTTCCTCTCGCAGCAGGGCGTCAAGGACCTCCTGCTGAACGCCACGATCCTCGTCCTCGTCGCCACCGGCCAGGCCGTCGTCGTCATCACCCGCAACGTCGACCTGTCCGTCGGCTCGGTGCTCGGCATCTCCGCCTTCGCCGCCGGTGACTACCTCCAGAGCGGCGGCAACCCGCTGGTCGCCGTCGTGTACGCCGTCGTCATCGGCACCCTCTTCGGTGTCCTGAACGGCGCGCTCGTCAGCCTCGGCAAGGTGCCCGCCCTCGTCGTCACGCTCGGCACGCTGTACGTGGTGCGCGGTCTCGACTCGATCTGGGTCGGCTCGCAGCAGATCGTCGCCGCCGACCTGCCCGACGGATTCGTCGACTTCGGCCACGACGGCATCTGGATCGTGCCCTACCTGGCGCTGCTCGCCGTCGCCGTCCTGCTCTGCGTCGGCTACTACCTGCGCAGCTACCGCAGCGGCCGCGAGATGTACGCGCTCGGCTCCAGCCCCGAGGCCGCGAACCTCGCCGGCATCCCCGTCCGCAAGCGGATCATGACCGCGTACGTGCTGTGCGGCGCGCTCGCCGGACTCGCGGGCGCCCTGTACCTGGCGCGCTTCGGCAACGTCGACTCCGGTACCGGCAACGGCTACGAACTCACCGTCGTCAGCGCCGTCGTCGTCGGCGGCGTCGCCTTCACCGGCGGCGCCGGGACCGTCTACGGCGCGGCCCTCGGCGCACTCCTGCTGACCTCCATCAACAGCGTGCTGCCCGCCATCGGCGTCAGCTCCGTCTGGGTCACCGCCATCAACGGGATCCTGCTGCTGCTCGCCATCGCCGTCGACCGGATCGTCGCGCTGCGCGTCGCCGCAGTGCTGCGCAAGCAGGCCGCACAGATGAGGAGCGCCCGCCATGCCTGACTCCCTCAAGGCCGACTCCCTGAAAAGCGTGGTGCGCTGGGACACCGCCGTCGGCGCCCTGCTGATCGTGCTGCTGCTCTGCTCGTTCGCGTTCGTCGACAACTTCGGCAACGCGCTGAACCTGTCGTTCCTGATCGGCAACACACTGCCCATCGCGATCATCGCGCTGCCGATGACGATGCTCGTCATCTCCGGCGAGGTCGACCTGTCCGTCGGCTCCACGGTCGGCCTGTCCGGCGCGGTGATGGGCGCGCTGTGGAACAACGGCATGGCCATCGAGACGATCATCCCGCTCTGCCTGCTGCTCGGCGTGGTCTGCGGACTGATCAACGGGCTCCTCGTCACCCGCCTCGGCCTGCCGTCCCTCGCCGTCACCATCGGCACCATGGCCGCCTACCGGGGCATCGCCCAGATCGTCCTCGGCTCCGACTCGGTCACCGACTTCCCCTCCCAGTACCTGGACTTCGGCGCGAACCGGATCGGCGACACGTTCATCCCGTACGCCGCCCTGCCCTTCGCGGTCCTCCTGGCCATCGCCGTCGTCGTCCTGCACGCCACCCGCTTCGGCCGCTCCCTCTTCGCGATCGGTGCGAACGAGGAGGCCGCCCGGTTCGCCGGGGTGCGCGTCAAGCGGCTCAAGCTCTCGATGTTCGTGACGACCGGCCTGCTGTCCGCGCTCACCGGCGTCTTCTGGGCCCTGCACTACGCCAGCGCCCGCTACGACAACGCCATGGGCCTCGAACTCTCCGTCATCGCGGCCGTACTGCTCGGCGGCATCGACTTCGACGGCGGCAAGGGCACGCTCGGCGGCGCCGTCGCCGGTGTCTTCCTGCTCGGCTCGCTGCAGAACGTGATGAGCCTGCTCAACGTCTCCGCGCAGTCCCAGATCGTCGTCACCGGCGTCCTGCTCGTCATCTCGGTGCTCGCGCCGCGCGTCGGCCGCCAGATCGCGCAGGCCAGGTCCCGCAAGCGCACGGCCACCGCGGCCACTTGAGGCACCCCCACTCGCTCAGCTCCCCCCGCCCACCACACGTAAGGACCCACCCATGTCTGTGACCTCCCGGACCCGCCGGCTCACCGCGGCGCTCGCCGTCACCAGCGCCCTCGTCATCGGCGCCACGGCCTGCGGCGGCACCACCAAGTCGGACTCCAACAAGGAGGACGCCAAGTCCGCCACCGCGGGCAAGGCCGACCCGAACGCCGCCACCAAGAAGGGCCTCACGGTCGCCTTCCTGCCCAAGCAGGTCAACAACCCGTACTTCACCACCTCCGACAACGGCGGCAAGAAGGCCGTGCAGCAGCTCGGCTCGACGTACAAGGAGGTCGGCACCAGCTCCGGCACCGACACCTCGGGACAGGTCTCCTACGTCAACACCCTCACCCAGCAGCAGGCCGACGCCATCGCGGTGTCCGCGCAGGACCCGGGCGCCCTGTGCACCGCGCTCAAGCAGGCCATGAACAACGGCGTCAGCATCGTCACGTACGACTCCGACACCAAGGTCGACTGCCGCAACGTCTTCGTCTCCCAGGCCTCCGCCGAGGACCTCGGGCGCACCCAGGTGCAGCAGATCGCCAAGCAGATCGGCGGCAAGGGCGAGATCGCGATCCTCTCGGCGGCCCAGACGGCCACCAACCAGAACACGTGGATCACGTACATGAAGGACGAGCTGAAGAAGCCCGAGTACAAGGACATCAAGCTCGTCACGACCGCCTACGGGGACGACGACGCGCAGAAGTCGTTCCAGCAGACGCAGGGCCTCCTCCAGGAGCACCCGAAGATCAAGGGGATCATCTCCCCGACCACGGTCGGCATCAAGGCCGCCGCCCAGTACCTCTCCGGCTCCAAGTACAAGGGCAAGGTCAAGCTGACCGGCCTCGGCACCCCGAACGACATGCGCGCCTATGTCAAGAACGGCACCGTCGAGGCCTTCGAGCTGTGGGACCCGGCGAAGCTCGGCGCGCTCGCCGCGCACACCGCCGTCGCCCTGGAGTCCGGGCAGATCACCGGCAAGGCGGGCGAGAAGTTCACGGCCGGCGACATGGGCGAGTACACGGTCGGGAAGGACGGCGTCGTCACCCTCGGCAAGCCGACCGTCTTCAACAAGTCGAACATCGACGACTACAAGTTCTGAGCGGGAAGCGAGGGATGAGTGACATGCAGCGCGTCTGCTTCCTGCTCAAGGTCAAGGCCGACCGCATCGACGAGTACCGCGTCCGCCACGAGGACGTGTGGCAGGAGATGCGCGATGCCCTGACCGCCACCGGCTGGCACAACTACTCGCTCTTCCTGCGCGAGGACGGGCTGCTCGTCGGCTACCTGGAGACCGAGGATTTCGACAGGGCCCGCGCCGCCATGGACGCCACCGAGGTGAACGCCCGCTGGCAGGCCGAAATGGGCGAGTTCTTCGAGGCATTGGACGGACAGGCGCCCGACGCCGCGATGCGCCCGCTCACCGAGGTCTTCCACCTTGCCTGAGCGCGCCGGGGGCCGGCCGACGGTCGGCATCAAGGACGTCGCCCGGCAGTCCGGCGTCTCCGTCGGCACCGTCTCCAACGTCCTCAACCAGCCCGACCGGGTCGCCGAACCCACCCGCAGGCACGTCCAGCAGGTGATCGCCCGGCTCGGCTACGTCCGCAGCGAATACGCCCGCCAACTGCGTGCGGGACACAGCCGGATCATGTCCCTGCTCGTCCTCGACATGGGCAACCCGTTCTTCGTGGACCTCGCGCGCGGCGCCGAACGCGCCGCGCGCGAGGCCGGGCTCGGCGTGATGGTGTGCAACAGCGCGCAGAGCCCCGCCGTGGAGGCCGACTATCTCTCGCTTTTCGCCGAGCAGCGGGTGCGCGGCGCCCTCATCACCCCGACCGACCCCAGCGGCGCCACCCTGCGCGCCTTCCGCCGCCACGGCATCCCGTACGTCGTCGTGGACCGCGTCGCGGGCGACGAACCGGGCTGCTCGGTGGCGGTCGACGACGTGGCGGGCGGCACGCTCGCCGTGCGCCACCTCGTCGACGCGGGCCACCGCTCCCTCGCCTACGTCAGCGGCCCGCCCCACCTCAGACAGGTGCAGGACCGCCGCGAGGGCGCCCACAAGGCGCTCGCCGAGGCGGGCCTGCCACCGTCCCACCTGTACGAACTCCCCACGGAACGCCTCGACGTGGCCGCGGGCCGCGACGCGGGCGCCCGTCTCCTCGGCCTCGCCCACCGCCCCACGGCCGTCTTCTGCGCCAACGACCTCCTCGCCCTCGGCGTCCTTCAGTCCCTGTACGCGGCCGGGGTCCGGGTCCCCGACGACATGTCGCTGGTCGGCTACGACGACATCGAGTTCGCGTCGGCCGCCACGGTCCCGCTCACCTCCGTCCGTCAGCCGGCCACGTCCCTGGGCACGATCGCCGCCCACCTCCTCCTCCAGGAGACGGGCGACCACGCGGCCGACCACCACCACGAACACATCGTGCTGCGCCCGGAGCTGGTGGTCCGGCGGTCGAGCCGCGCGGTGCCCTAGTGCCTGTCGGTCAGCGCACCGCGCTGGTCATCCGATACCTCCCCGGAGCCAGCCGATACGTGGCCACCTTGTCGGCGAAGCCCTCGAAGCGCACCCCGTCGGCCTTCGCCAGCGGGGTGCGGCCCGCGCGGACCGCGTCCGCCGCGACCGCCGGAAGGGACAGCGTCGCCTCCGTGTTGGGCGGGACCACGGCCTCGTAGGACAGCGTGCCGTCGTCGGCGAGCTTCCACGTGCTGGTGATCTCGCCGTACGGGGACAGGTGCCGCCCCTCGACCTCGGTGATCCGCCCTGTCGGGTCGAGGTGCGGCTGGAGGCGGAAGTGCCGGAAGCCGGGGTGGTCGGGGTCGCCTGCGATGCCCGCCATGTAGGCGTACATCCACTCCATGATCGCGCCGTACGAGTAGTGGTTGAAGGAGTTCATCTCGACCGGACCGAAGCCGTCGTCCTTGGAGTAGGAGTTCCAGCGCTCCCAGACCGTCGTCGCGCCGTTCTTCACCGAGTACAGCCACGACGGCATCGCGTCCTGGTGCAGCAGCTCGTACGCCAGGTCCGGGCGGCCCTCGTCGGTGAGGACCGGGGCGAGGACGTTCACGCCGAGGAAGCCGACCGAAAGGGTGTTCTCCGCGTAGTCGACGCGCGCGCTGTCGGGATGGGCGGCCTTGTACGCCGCGTCGTTCCCGATGTTGTCCGCCAACAGGCCGACCAGAGAACGGCGTTGGGCCTGCGTGTCGTAGAAGCCGAGCTTGAGGACCCACAACAGCGCCGACTGGCTGTTGTCCTCTGGATCGCCGCCCATGACCGGCTTTCCGCCGAGGCTCGACCGTACGGTGATCCTGTCACCTTCCACCGCGACGTACTTCGCCATGAAGGCGCGGCGGATGCGGGCGAAGAGGCTGTCGTACGCCTTCGCCTCCGTGGTCCGGCCCGTGGCGCGCGCCATCTGTGCCATGAGGCGCACGCTGTACGCGTAGTAGACGTCGCTCATCAGCTGGGTGCCGGTGTTCTGGAAGGCGAGCCAGTCGGCGAAGATCGCGCCTTGCCCGGCGTAGCTGTCGCCGCCCTTCTCCTTGATCCATTCGATGTAGCGGACCATGGCGTCCCAGCTGCGGTCGACGATGGTCCGGTCGCCGCTCATCTGCCACACCGTCCACGGCACGACGACCCCGCAGTCCGCCCAGCCGCTGCACGGCTCCGCCGCGTTGTACCGGTTGCCGGGCGCGACCGCCGTGAACTGGGCGGCGTCGACGCCGTACGTCTTCTGCGACTCGATCAGGATGTCCTCGAAATGGCTGAGGAAGGCGACCGAGTCCGTGTTGTAGAGGCCGGTCCTCGAGAACACCTGGGTGTCGCCGGTCCAGCCGAGCCGCTCGTCGCGCTGCGGGCAGTCGGTGGGCACCCAGAGGTAGTTGCCGCGCTGCCCCCAATGCACGTTGCTGATCAGCTGATTGACGTCGGCGTCGTTGGTCTTGATGCTGCCGGTCTCGCGGATCGCGGAGGTGGCGACCTTGCCGGTCAGGCCCGAGACCGTGACCTCGGCGTCCTTCGTGGTCACCTCCACCGACACGTAGCGGAAGCCGTAGAAGGTGAGCGAGTCCTGGTGTGTCTCGCCGTCGCCCGCGCCCTTGAGGACGTAGGTGCTGGTGGCCTTCGCCGAGCGGAGATTGGCCCGGTAGAGCGAGCCCACCGGGCCGTCCGCACCCTTGCTGTCGTCGTTCAGCATCTCGCCGAACCTGACGACGACTTCGGCCCCGGCGGGGCCGCGCAGCGTGTACCGGGGGACGCCGACCATGTTCTGGCCGAGGTCGAAGACGGCGGTGTCACCGGGGCGCAGGGTGACCGGGCCGGGTGCGCCGCTGGCGGAGCGGGCGGGGTCGGGGACGATGCGGCCCTTGCCGTTGGCGCTCGACTCCTCGCCGGTGACCTCGGAGTAGACCGTCACGGACCCGGGTGTGCGGTCCCACTTCTCCATCAGGCGGGCCGTCTCACCGGGGTAGGCGGTCAGCTTGGCATCCGGGTACGTCGCCGCGTAGCCGACCTCCTCCACGTCCGACCACTTCGAGGCGTCGAATCCGCTCGCCGTCCAGCCGGTGAGTTCCTTGCGGGCGTCATAGGTCTGGCCGTCGTAGATGTCGTCGGCGCGGTAGGGGCCGGTGTCGGTGGCCTTCCAGTCGGCGCCCGGCTTTGTCACGACGCTCTGGGTGCTGCCGTCGGCGTACCGGATCAGGAGCTTGGCCTTGAGGGCGAGCGGATTGCCGTCCTTGGAGTAGTACGTGCTGCCTTCCGAGACCCGCGCGTTGTACCAGCCGTTGCCGAGCACGGCCGCGAGCGTCACGTCACGGCCGCCACGTGCGACCGACTCCGTGACGTCGTACGTCATGTAGTTGACGCTGGTGTCGTAGTTGGTCCAGCCCGGGGTGAGCAGTTCGGCCGTACGGCCCTCGCCCTCGGGGACCGTGACGCGCTCGCCGTTGACGTACGCCTCGTAGACGCCGAGCGCCGTCACGTACAGGCGGGCCTCGCGGACCTGGCCCTTGCGCAGCCCGGTCTGGCCGCGCAGCAGCGGTGCGCCCGCCGAGTTGGGCTTCTTGCCCTTCATGCCGATCCACTGGGCGCCGTCCCAGCGGGTGACACCGTCGCTGCTCAGCAGGCCCGTCTCGAAGCGGGCGGCGGGTGAGGCGCCGAGCTCCTGGCCGTCGGCGCCCCACACGGTCACGGACCAGAAGTACCCGGTGGACGGCTTCAGTTCGGGCCCGTCGTAGCGCACGGCCACCGAGTCGGACGAGGTCACGCGTCCGCTGTCCCACACGTCCGGCCGGGTGAGGCGTGCGGCGCTCGACGCCACCCTGATCCGGTACGCGCCCTGCGTCAGGCCGCGCTCGGGCGAACCGAGCCGCCAGCCGAAGCGGGGGCGGGTGGCGTCGGTGCCGAGGGGGTCGACGCGGTGCTCGGTGGTGAGGCCGGTCACCGCGCCGTTCGGGGGAGTGGGGAGTCGGGCGGGGCCGATGGGGGCCGCGGCCGCGGAGGGGGCCGCGGCCGCGATGGCGGGCACCGCGCCCGCGGTCGCGGCGAGGACGGTTCTGCGACGTATGTCGCTGCGCATCTCGGGGTGTCCCTTCGTCGGTGAAGGTGTTCCGGTTCAAACGATTCAGGTCCGCGCCGCGAGAGGCAAGGGGCGTGCATGAGGTACGTACGAGGCGTATCCGCTTTACTGATCCGGTGGATCGGGTGGCTGGAGGCTCGGTACGTCACCTATCGGGCGTCGCGGCGGAGGCGATGCCCGAAACGATTCACCCGGCTGTCCGATGTATCGAACGCCGGACGGATCCGGCCACGTAGACTCCGACTGCCGCACCAGCTCACCAGGAGGATCACACCCGATGGGACAGTCCGTGGGGATCAAGGACGTCGCCCGCGCAGCGGGGGTGTCCGTGGGCACGGTCTCGAACGTGATCAACCGGCCCGATGCCGTCGCCGACGCGACGCGGGCCCGCGTCCAGGCCGCCATCGAGCGGCTGGGCTATGTCCGCAGCGAGTCGGCGCGCCAGCTGCGCGCCGGACGCAGCCGCATCATCGGCCTGCTCGTCCTCGACATGGGCAACCCGTTCTTCGTGGACGTGGCGCGCGGCGCCGAGCGCGCGGCGCGGGACGCCGGGCTCGGTGTGATGGTGTGCAACAGCGCGCAGAGCCCGGCCGAGGAGGCCGACTATCTCTCGCTCTTCGCCGAACAGCGGGTGCGCGGGGTGCTCCTGACGCCCGCCGAGGCGACCGGGCCCACCGTGGAGGCTTTCCGCCGGCACGACATCCCGTTCGTGCTGGTCGACCGGGTCGCGGAGGGCGCCACCGAGTGCTCGGTCTCGGTCGACGACGTCAACGGCGGCGCGCTCGCCGTGCGCCACCTCGTCGACGCCGGTCACCGTTCCATCGCCTATGTCAGCGGCCCGCACACCCTCAACCAGGTCGAGGACCGCCGCCAGGGCGCACTGCGCGCCCTGAAGGAGGCCGGCCTGCCCGCATCCGCGCTGCGCGAACTGCCCACCGAGCGGCTCGACGTGGCCGCGGGCCGCGACGCGGGCGCCCGTCTCCTCGGCCTCACCGAGCGCCCCACGGCCGTCTTCTGCGCCAACGACCTCCTGGCCCTCGGCGTCCTTCAGTCCCTGTACGCGGCCGGGGTCCGGGTCCCCGACGACATGGCGATCGTCGGCTACGACGACATCGAGTTCGCGGCGGCGGCCGCCGTTCCGCTCACGTCGGTGCGGCAGCCCGCCGTCCACATGGGCGCCCTCGCGGCGGAGCTGCTCCTGGAGGAGATCGAGGCGGCCGACGAGCCGGGGCGGGCGCACGAGCACCGCCGGGTCGTGCTCCAGCCCGAGTTGGTCGTGCGGGGATCGAGCCTGGGCGCGCGCTGAGTCGCCCGCTCACGGGCCGTTCGGCCCCTGTCCGCCGCGGCAGGCCGCCGCTAGCGTGCTCCGCACCGCAGCCAACCGCGCGTGGGGGAGGTCGTCATGCCGGCCGAGGAGCGTACGAAGCCGCCGTGGCTCCCGCCGCGCTGGGTCATCCGCACGGCCTGGTCGGTGCACCGGGGCGCGTACCGGATGGGCCGTGGCAGGGTCGGGCTGTGGCGGCCGCGCCCCCGCAAGTGGGGCACTCTGCGGCTGACGACCACGGGGCGCCGCACCGGCCGTCGGCGCGGCGTCATCGTCGCGTACGTGGAGGACGGCCCGCGCCTGGTCACGCTGGCGATGAACGGCTGGGCGGCGGCCGAGCCCGCCTGGTGGCTCAATCTTCAGGCCCACCCCGAGGCGACGGCCGAACTGGTCGGTGGCCCGCGGACCGTGCACGGGCGCGCCGCGACGGGCGAAGAGCGCTCGCGGCTGTGGGCCCGCTGGCGCGAGATCGAACCGAACCTGGACGCCCACGCGTCGAGGCGGCCCACCGAGACCGCCGTGGTGGTCCTGGAACCCGGGCCCGAGGGGGCCGACGGGCCCGGCGGGGCGAACGGACGACCGGGCGGCGGCACGGCGTGACCTGCGCGGCAGGTGTCAGGACGGCGTCACCCGCCCGTCGCGAAGCCCCGCCGCGAACGCCCGCGCCGCGGCCAGGTCCCCGTCGTTCGGTCGCCGCTTGTTGATGCCGCCCACCAGCTTGAACGGCGCCCAGGTGTCGAACGCCCGGCACGAGAAACTCCCGCTCACTTGAAAGCCTTTGCTCTCGAGAAGCCGACCCAAGGGGCGGGTGAACCGCGACAGCGGTGTCTCGGGCAGCCCGCTGGTGGCGAACACGAAGGCGCGGCCGTCTCCGGCGGGCAGCGCCTTGACGAAGTCGGTCAGCCGGGGATGGAGCCTGGTGTTGAAGACACCCGAGCCGAATCCCACGAGGTCGGCGTCCGCGAGCTCCGCGAGGTCGGCCTGCTCGGGGGAGACGACCTTGGCGTCCAGCACCTCGGCCATGGTCTCGGCGACACGGCGCGTGTTGCCGTGCGACACGGACGTGCACACGATGACGGCCTTCATCTCACGATCCTTTCTCTCCTCCGGTTCGGCCTACTGAGACCGGTCTTTACCTACTGAGAACAGTTCAGGAGCCCGGAATGTGACACCACCAGAACCGGGATCCCGTTCCGGGTGCGCACAAGGGCGGTCGCTGCCACACTGGCGTCACACGCCGGGTTGGGCCCGGCAGCCGGGCCCCGCCGTGCATCCCCCGTCGCGGCGGGGCCCTTTCGTGTCACCCCGACACCCTGTGCTGAACTGGGCGGACGCATCGTCCGCACCGCGCACAGGAGCCGCATTGAGCGCCGCCAGCTACCGACAGGCCGGGGTCGTCCTCACCGACCGACGGTTCTCCGTACCTCTCGACCACGACGTCCCCGACGGGGAGCGCATCGAGCTCTTCGCGCGCGAGGCGGTCGCCCCGGGGCGTGCGCACGAGAAGCTGCCCTGGCTGCTCTACCTCCAGGGCGGTCCCGGATTCGGCGCCAACCGCTTCTCCGGCCCGGCGGCCTGGCTCGGCCGCGCCCTGAAGGACTACCGGGTCCTCCTCCTCGACCAGCGCGGCACCGGCGCCTCCGCCACCGTCAACCGCCAGACGCTCCCGCTGCGCGGCGACGCCGCACAGCAGGCCGCGTACGTGGGGCACTTCCGCGCCGATTCGATCGTGCGCGACTGCGAGTTCATCCGCCGCGAGGTCACCGGCGGCGCGCCCTGGACGATCCTCGGGCAGAGCTTCGGCGGCTTCTGCGCCGTCCGCTACCTGTCCGCCGCGCCGGAAGGGCTCGACACCGCGATCATCACGGGCGGCCTGCCGACGCTCGACGGGCACGCCGACGACGTGTACCGGGCCGCGTACCCGCGCGTCGAGCGCAAGGTCCGCGCGCACTACGCCCGTTACCCGATGGACGTCGAGCGGGCGCGGGAGATCGCGGCGTACGTCCTGGAGCACGAGCCCGTGCTGCCGAACGGGTATCGGCTCACGCTGCCCGCCTTCCAGTCCCTCGGCATCTGGCTCGGCGCGGGCGACGGCAGCGACCGGCTGCACTATCTGCTGGAGGACGCGTTCGTACGGACCCCCGGCGGACTGGAGCTGTCGGACGCGTTCCGCGAGCAGGTCGCGGGTGCGTTGTCCTACCGCTCCCACCCGCTGTACGCCGTGCTGCACGAGGCGATCTACGCGCAGGGTGGTCGGCCCACCGACTGGTCCGCGGAGCGCGTGCGCGGCGAATTCCCGCAGTTCGACGGGGAGAAGACACTCGCCGGCGGCGGACCGCTGCTCTTCACCGGCGAGACGATCCACCCGTGGCAGTTCGACTGCGACCCGGCGCTGCGACCGCTGCGCGAGGTCGCGGAGCTGGTGGCGGCCCGCACCGACTGGGCCCCGCTGTACGACCCGACCCGGCTCGCCGCCAACGAGGTCCCGGCCGTCGCCGCCGTCTACCACGAAGACATGTACGTCGACACGGAGCACGCCCTGCGCACCGCCCGGACCATCCGCGGGCTGCGCCCCTGGGTGACGAACGAGTTCGAGCACGACGGCCTGCGGGCGGGCGGTCCGCGCGTGCTCGACCGGCTGCTGGCGATGGCGCGGGGCGAGGCATAGCCCCGCGGGCCGGGACATCGGCGCCTACGCTGCCCGTATGACCCTGCCCGAACCGCAGACCCAAGCCCCCTTGCAGCCCATGCCGGAGGACTGGCGGCGCGCGCTCGCCGTGGTCGCCCACCCCGACGACCTGGAGTACGGCTGCGCCGCCGCCGTCGCGGCCTGGACCGACGTGGGCCGCGAGGTCGGCTATGTACTCGCCACCCGCGGCGAGGCCGGAATCGACACCCTCGAACCCGCCAAGTGCGGCCCGCTGCGCGAACAGGAGCAGCGGGCCGGTGCGGCCGTCGTCGGGGTGGAGACGGTGGAGTTCCTCGACCACCGGGACGGTGTCATCGAGTACGGCACCGCGCTGCGCCGCGACATCGCCGCCGCGATCCGCCGCCACCGACCCGAACTCGTCGTCACCCTCAACCACCGTGACACCTGGGGCGGCACTGCCTGGAACACGCCCGACCACGTCGCCGTCGGCCGGGCCACGCTCGACGCGGCAGGCGACGCGGGCAACCGGTGGATCTTCCCCGAGCTGGCCGAGCGGGGCCTGGAGCCGTGGGACGGGGTGCGGTGGGTGGCGGTCTTCGGGTCGGCGCACCCCACGCACGCGGTCGACGCCACGGCCGGACTCGAACGCTCCGTCGCCTCGCTCCTCGAACACCGCACGTACATCGAGGCGTTGACGAGCGAGGACCCGGAGACGTACTGCCGCACCTTCCTGACGGACAACGCGCGGACGGCGGGGGAGCGGTTCGGCGGGAGGCCGGCGGTGCCGTTCGAGGTGTTCGGCCGGTAGGCCATTGCTGCCTGCTGCCTGCTGCCTGCTGCCTGCTGCCTGCTGCCTGCTGTCTGCTGCTTCAGCGCCGCAGCCGGAGTGCGGAGATCAGGAAGAAGACGCCGCCGAGGAAGGCGTACCCGGCCAGGTTGGTGAGGGAGGCGCCGTCCTTGGCCGCCTGGGCGACGAAGGAGGCCCCGGCGAGCGCGGAGATGCCGCCGCTGACGATCATCGGCCACTGTCCTCCCATGCCGCGCCGCAGCACACCGACGGTCAGTTGGACGAGACCCGCGGTGACGGCCCAGGTGCCCCACACGCGCAGCACGGCCGGAATGCCGGAGGAGACGGCTGCGAGCAGCCCCGCGGTGGTCAGGACGCTGAGCGCGATGTTCGCGTACAGGCCGCGCACCGGACCGCGGCTCGCCCTGGCGGAGCGGACGTCGACGATCGCGCAGGCCACGTCGAACAAGGGGTAGAGCACGAGCAGCGTCTTGCTGAGGGTGCCCAGATGGCCGGCGGTGGTGAACAGCAGACCGGCCCACACCGCGGCGAACGCGAAGCGCAGGAGGTACAGGCGGCGCAGGGACGAGGCGGGGCTCGTCGCGGGCGCGGGGGCGGGGGCGGAGACGACGGTTTCCATGAGGATCCCTTTCGAAGGGTGGAGTAGGGGTGGAGTAGGAGGCGTGCGGCGCCGGAGCGCACATCACGTGTGGGGCCGAAGCCTCCCACCGAGGGAGAACGTTCGGTCTCTTTTCATCTAAAGCCAGCCGTGGCCCGCCGTCAAGACCGAACGTTCTCCCTCTCGCCCCTGGTACCGTTGCGCCATGAGCGCGAGCACGACAGGCGGCAGGACGTCCGAGGCGCGATCGCGGCTGCTCGGCACGGCGACCCGCATCTTCTACGGCGAGGGGATCCACTCGGTCGGAGTGGACCGGATCATCGAAGAGGCCCGGGTCACCCGGGCCACGCTGTACCGGCATTTCAAGGGCAAGGAAGAGCTCGTCCTCGCCTACCTGCAGCAGGCCGACCAGGGCATCCGGGGCCAGGTCGAGGCCGTCCGCGCCCAGGGACTGTCGGCGCCCGACACGGTCCGCGCCGTCGCCCGCACCATCACCGACGGCATCCGGTCCTCCGGCTTTCGCGGCTGCGCCTTCCTGAACGCCGCCGCCGAGTACCCCGACCCGTCCCACCCGGTCCACCAGGCCGTGCTGGCGCATCGGCAATGGTTCCTGGACACCGCCGTCGAACTGCTCGGACAGGCCGGTTGCGTGCCCGCGGACGCGGCGGGCCGGCACTTCGTCATGCTCCGGGACGGGGCCATGGCCGCAGGCTGCCTCTTCGATCCCGCGCTCATCTCCGAGACGTTCCTCGACGGGGTGGAAGGCATCCTGCGCGCCGACTGACGGCGCGCCGCCGCAGGCCGGTGCGCGCATGCCACGATGACCGCATGAGTGACGAGCGCCGCAGCCTGCTTGCCGACAAGACGCCCTTCCCCGAAGGTCTCGACGACCGGCTGCGGGAGCAACTCACCTTCCTCGTCGAGGTGGATCAGCTCAAGACCGTGCTCCGGCAGTCGCCGCTGGCCGCGGCGGACCGCCGGGAGAACGACGCGGAGCACTCCTGGCACCTGGCGATGATGGTCGTCGTCCTCGCCGAGCACTCCGACCGGCCCATCGACGTCGGGCACACCGTCCAGTTGGTGCTCCTGCACGATCTGGTGGAGATCTACGCCGGCGACACGCCGCTGTACGACCGTGCGGCGGGCGCGGACCAGGAGGAGCGGGAGAGCGCCGCGGCCGACGAGCTCTTCGGGCTGCTTCCGGCGGACCAGGCCCGGCGCATGCGGGCGTTGTGGGACGAGTTCGAGGAACGACGCACCCCCGAAGCGGCCTTCGCCAAGGCGATGGACCGACTGCAGCCCCTCCTGCTCAACTGGATGGCGCGCGGCGGCACATGGCGCACCCCGGGCGTCACCGCCGACGACGTCCGCGCCCGCAAGGCGGTCATCGGGGGCGCGTCCGGGGCGCTGTGGCAGGCCGGGCAGCGCCTCATCGACGAGGGCGAGGCGCGCGGATGGTCGAGGCGGTCCGGGCCGGAGTGAGGACGGTCGCACTCGGGCAGGCGCGTGGATCCTCGTGACGCCAAAGGGGCTATCGTGTCGGCATGCCAGCCGAGTTGATCCGTATCGTCTCCCGTTCCTCGCCCATGGCTCTGGCCCAGGTGGAGCGCGTCCGCGCCGAACTCGCGGCGCTCCATCCCGGCATCCGCACCGAGGTCGTACCCGTCACGACCAGCGGCGACAAGTGGATGGGCGATCTGTCGAAGCTCGGCGGCAAGGGCGCCTTCACCAAGGAGGTCGACCGGGCCCTGCTCGACGGGCAGGCCGATCTCGCCGTGCACTGCCTGAAGGACATTCCGGCGGACCGGCCGCTGCCCGAGGGGTGCACGTTCGGCGCGTACCTGAAGCGGGACGACGTGCGGGACGCGCTGATCGACCCGGCGGGCCGCACGCTCGACGAACTGCCCGAGGGTACCCGCGTCGGCACGTCCTCGGTCCGCCGCGTCGCGCAACTCGCGGCCTCGCACCCGCACTTGGAGTGCGTCCCGATGCGCGGCAACGCCAACCGCCGCATGGAGAAGATGGCGGCGGGCGACGCGGACGTGCTGCTCCTGGCGCTGTCGGGCCTCGAGCGGATCGAGCGCACCGACGTCATCACGGAGGTCCTCTCGACGGAGACGATGTGCCCGCCGATCGGCGCCGGGATCCTGGCACTCCAGTGCCGCGAGGACGACGAGTCGACGCTGGAGGCGGTGGCCGGGCTCGGCGACCGCGACACCTGGCGCGAGGCGACGGCCGAGCGCATGTTCCTGCACGTGCTCCAGGGGCACTGCAACTCGCCGATCGCCGGCTACGCCCGCGCCGAGCGCTCCGGCGATCTGTCCCTGCGCGGCTGCGTGTTCACGCCGGACGGCAAGCGGGTGCTCAACGCGCAGGAGTGGGCGGGCCCCTTGGACCCCGCGACGCTGGGGATGTCGGTCGCGGTGGCGCTGCTGCGGCAGGGCGCGCGGGACCTGATCGACGAGATCCCCCACTGAGCGTCCCCTGGTGAGCCGGGCCGTATCATGTGCCCGGCGAACGACCAGGAGGTTGACCGATGATCAGTCCGGCAGCGGCCGGGGGAGTGGCCCTCATCGAACTGGGGATGGCCCTGACTCCGGGACCGAACATGATCCATCTCGCCTCCCGTGCGATCACCCAGGGCCGCAGGGCGGGTCTGGTCAGCCTCGGCGGGACCGCCGTGGGATTCGTGGCCTATCTGCTGGCCGCGGCCGCGGGCCTGTCCGCGCTGTTCGCCGCCGTGCCGGTGGCGTACCTGGTGGTCAAGCTGGCCGGCGCCGCGTACCTGGCCTATCTCGCCTGGGGCATGCTCAAGCCCGGCGGCCGCTCGCCCTTCGCCCCGGCCGCGGACCTGCCGCCGGTCTCCGACGCCCGCCTGTTCTCGATGGGGCTGCTGACCAACCTGCTCAACCCCAAGATCGCGCTCATGTACGCCGCGCTGCTGCCCCAGTTCCTGGCCCCGCACGCGGGGTCGGCCGCGGCGCAACTGCTCCAGCTCGGCGCTGTGCAGATCGTCGTGGGGATGACCGTGAACGGTCTGATCATGCTGGGCGCCGCACGCGTTTCGGGATTCCTGGCCGCACGGCCCCGCGCCATGACCGCCCAGCGGTTCACGGCGGGCGGCCTGCTCGGCGTCTTCGCGCTGCGCACCGCCCTGTCCCGCACCCCCGCCTCCACGTGAGCGCCGCCCGCGTCGGCTAGGACGCCCGCGCAGACGCTTTCGCCGCCGCCCGCGCCCCGTCCGTAAGCCACACCGCCGCCGCACCCGCCATGAGCACCAGCACCGCGAGCGCCGTGAGCGTCGTCCCCATCGATGCCACGAAGTCCCTGCCGGACGCGAGCAGGGTGGTCGCGGTCGCCACCCCGAGCGTCGGGCCCACGTTCATCGCCGTCTGCTGCAGCCCGCCCGCCACTCCGGCAGCGGCGAGGTCGGCCCGGCGGACGAGGGACTCGGTCGCGGCGACCATCACCGTTCCGAATCCGGCACCCATCGCCAAGGCGCAGGCGCCGATGGCCAGCCGGGTCGATGACGTGTCGAGGCGGCCGAAGCCGTACACGCCCACCGCCAAGGTGAGCATCCCCGCCGCCGTCGTCGCACGGGACCCGTAGCGGCGCAGCAGCAGCGGGGTGAGCGGCGCCGCGAGCACCATGCACAGGGCGGCGGGCAGCATCCGCAGCGCCGTGCCGAGCGGGTCGAGACGCAGCACGTCCTGCAAGAAATACGTTCCGGTGAACAGCGTGCCGAAGAGCGCCGCGGAGGCCGTCAGCAGGATACCCAGCGCCGACGCGACGGCAGGCGACACGAGCAGCGCGGGGGGCAGCAGCGGGTCCGCCGTACGGCGCTCGTGCACGACGAACGCCACCGCCGCGGCGCCCGCACCGGCCGCGAGCAGCACCGTGCCCGCGGACCACCCGGCCGTCGGGAGCGCGGCCAGCGCCGCCACCAGACAACCGAGCGCCCCGGCGAGCAGCAGCGCACCGCCGGGATCGAGCCCGACGGCAGGCTTCCCGCAGGCCTCCGCCCGGTCGTCCCGAGCGCCGAGCACGAGCACCGCGATCGCCACCGCGGGCAGCACACCGAGGAAGAACACCGAACGCCAGCCCCAATGCGCCGTCAGCACCCCGCCGACCAGCGGCCCCGTGGCTGCCGCGACGCCGATCGCGCTGGTGCGCAGCGCGATCGGCATGCCGAGCGAATCCTCCGCGTACGCTGCCCGCAGCATGCCGAGCGTCGCCGGCTGCAACAGTGCGCCGCACACCCCCTGCACCACGCGCAGGGCGATGACCCAGCGGATGTCAGGGGCGACACCGATCCCGGCGGATGCCGCCGCGAAGCCGAGCATCCCGTACCCGAAGAGACGCCGGTGCCCGTAACGGTCGCCGAGGCGTCCCGCGAACACCAGCAGGCTCGCGACCGCGATCAGATAGCCGGTGCTGGTCCACTGGACCTGACTGAGGGAGGCACCGAGATCGTCCTGGAGGGCGGGCTGGGCGACCGTCAGGACCGTGCCGTCGAGCGCGACGAGGACTGCGCCGACGACACTGCCCGCGAGCGTGATACGCCGGTGGGTGCGACCGTTCACCGGTTCACCGGGCCCAGGTGGGCGTCGAGCACCGACGCCAGCAGAGGCTCGATGTCCTCGGCTTCGACGGCCAATTGGAGGCTGCCCCAGCCCCACAGTTGGGCGACACCGTGCAGATTCGCCCACAGCGCCCCGGCCACGAGTGCGGGCTCCGCGTCCGGCCGAGCGGCGGCGACCCGCTCGACAAGCACCTTGAACAGCGGGAGGCTCGTCTCGCGCAGCCCCAATTGGCCGCTCTCCAGCAGATTGTGGCGGAACATCAGCTCGTACATGCCGCGGTGCCGCGCCGCGAAGTCGAGATAGGCGCGCGCCAGGGTCGCCACTTGGGAACGCGGATCCTGGGCGCTGTCGGCGAGCGCCCGCGCGGCCTGTTCGCCGAGGTCCGTGAAGCCGCGCCGGGCGATTGCCGACAGCAGCTCCAGGTGGGTGGGGAAGTAGCGGCGGGGCGCGCCGTGCGAGACCCCCGCGCGGCGGGCGATCTCGCGGAGCGAAAGCGAGGCCGCGCCCTCGGTGTCCACGAGTTCCACGCCTGTGTCGACAAGTCGATCGCGCAGGCCGCGTCCGGTGGTGGTGTCGTCCGTGTGCATAGACACTGTCTACCGGAAGTTGGTAGACAGTGTCTACTCCAGTGGTGGGTCGGGCTGCTCGTGAACGAGCAGGGTGATGGCGGACTTGAGGCGGTGCAGGTAGAACTCCCGTGAATCGGCCTGGTGCTTGAGGCCGATCGACGTGCTGATGAGTGTCTGCGCGACGGGGGTGGCCGGTTCGTGGCCCGAGGCGCGGGCGATCGCGGTCGTGACCAGTTCCTCGAAGCGCCGCGGCGCTGTTTCCGTGATCTCGCCGAGGAGCCCCGGGTTGTCCTCGATGACGGCCGCGATGTCGCGCGACAGCGGGCCGATGTAGCGGCCCGCCCACTGGTCGAAGGCCTCCGCGAGGCGTTCCCGGAGTGGGCGGTCGGGGTCGGTGAGGATGCGTTCGACCGCCGTGAGGTCGCGTTCCAGGGTCCGGCCGGCCGCGGCGCGGAACAGGGCCTCCTTCGAGGAGAAGAGGAAGTAGAGGCCGGGCCTGGAGATGTGTGCCGTCCGTGCCACCTCCTCCATCGAGGTCTTCCGGTATCCGAACCGCGCGAACGTGGCCATGGCGGAGTCCAGGACCTGGCTGCGGCGATCGGTGTCGGCGGCGCCTGTGGGCGGCGAGGGGGCGGCCTCGGGAGTGCTCATGCGGCGACCCTATGACCACTGACCGCACTATACAATTCATGTTCAGTCCGTATAGTCGCTGTCATGGTAGCCCCCAGCCTCATCGCCACGCCCTTCACCGCCTCCAGTACCGCGGACGACGTGTTGCGGGGCCTCGACCTCGCCGGTGTCCGCGCGATCGTGACGGGGGCGTCGTCCGGACTCGGCGTAGAGACGGCCCGTTCGCTGGCCGCTGCCGGGGCCGAGGTGACGCTCGCCGTCCGGAACACGGTCGCGGGGGACGCCGTCGCCGGGCGGATCGCGCGGTCGACCGGCGGGATCAGGCCCCGGGTCGCACGGCTCGACCTGGCCGACAGGGCATGCGTCTCGCGATTCGTCGACGCCTGGGAGGGGCCGCTCCACCTGCTGGTCAACAACGCCGGCGTGGTCACGGGCGGCCTCGAACGGACCGACGAGGGCTGGGAGTTGCAGTTCGCGACGAACCATCTCGGTCACTTCGCGCTGGCCACCGGCTTGCGCGGCGCCCTGGCCCTGGGCGCGGCCGATCGCGACGGAGCGCGGATCGTCTCCGTCAGTTCGACGGCGCACATGCGGGCAGGCGTCGACTTCGGTGATCTTCACTTCGAACGCCGCCCCTACGACCCGCAGATCGCCTACGCCCAGTCGAAGACGGCGAACTCCCTCTTCGCCGTCGAGGCGACCCGCCGCTGGGCGTCCGACGGCGTCGTCGCGAACGCGGTGAATCCCGGAGGCATCGCGACGGGGTTGCAGCGGAACTTCACGCCGGAGCAGAAAGCGTCGCTCGCCGCGGCCGAGGCCGCCGGGGTCTTCACGTACAAAACGGTCGAGCAGGGGGCAGCCACCACCCTCGTCGCGGCCGTCTCCCCGCAATTCGCGCACACCGGAGGCCACTACCTGGACGACGGGCAGGAGGCCCCCACCGTGCCGAACGACGCGGACCTCGCACGGCACCCGCACGGGGTCAAGGAGTGGGCGCTCGATCCCGCTGCGGCCGAGCGTTTGTGGGGTGTCTCGGTCGGCCTGTTCGATTCGTAAACTTTGGTTTCCATATGACTGTTCGGAAACTATAGTTGTCGCATGACGGTCTCTGAGATCACCCCGGAAGAGCAGGCGGAACTCGACAAGGCGCTGTACGACGCCCTGAACCCGTTGGCCTCGGCGATTCGCTCCCACCAGACCGGGCAGCCCGCGGACCGTATGTGGGACGCGGATCCCGCCGAAGTGGCACTGTCCGTCCTGGCCGCCTGGAAGGTGATGGATGCCGAGGTCAGGCGATTGACCGCGCACGCGGCGGCGACCGCCGGCTCCTACGGCGCCAGTTACGAGCAGATGGGGGCGGTCTGGGGCATCACCCGGCAGGGCGCTCGCAAGAAGTGGCCCGACGCCGTCAGCCGCTCGGCGTCCGCGGCGGCTGGCAGGAGCGCGCTCGCGCTCTTCGGGGGGACTGCCGAACTGGTGCAGGAGCCTTCCGGCGAGTGGAGTTGGACGGGCGTGGGCGCCGATGGAGCATCCGCCTCGGGCGCCGATGGGACGCGCTGCGCGACCGCGGAAGAGGCCGCGGCCCACGCGGGCGTCTTCCTCAAAGAGCACGCCCTCGACGCAGCCGGCCGTTCCCGGTCGGCGAATTCCTCGCCGGTCGATCGCTGATCACTCGTCGTTCCCTCCTCGGTGCGCGGGCCCTAGGGCACCGCGCTCGTCGGCTTCGGCGGTGTCGCCAGGCGCAGGCCCAGCTCCACCAGGGTCCAGCCGACGCGCATGCGAAGGCGTTTGGAGTGGCGTCGGGGTCGGCGGGTGGCCGCGGCGGCGAGGCGGTGGTTGTCGCCCGCCGCGTGGAGTTCGGCGGCGCGGGTGTGGTGGAGGAACAGGTAGAGCCGTGGGTCCGGGTGCATCGAAGTGCGGCCTCTCGCTCGGCGGTTCACTCGTCACTCGTCACTCGTCACTCGTCACTTGTCGGTTGTCGCTCGTCGGTGAGGGGAAATGCGTGCGTGTGGATGCGTACGTTCGCCGCCGCGGCGGCGTCTTCGGGGACTTCCGCCGCGGCCCGGCCGCGGTACGTTTCGATGACCTCGTGCAGCTTCTCCACGAGCTCGCGCGTGAGGTCGGGGGTGAGGCGGATCGTCGAGCTGCTCAGGTCCCAGGAACCGCTCCACTCCTCCGGCCCGGCGTGCCGGTTGCCCAGCCAGGTCGTGAGGTCGCGGGTGTGCGTGGTCAGCACTTCGTGGAGGTACATGTCGGCGGCGCCCCGCACCTCCGGGTTCTCGTCGGTCAGGAGGGCCTCGTCGAAACGCAGGCCTTGATGGACCGCCTTCCACCAGCGCTCCCGCCCCTTGCCCCGCTCCGGTGCGTCCTCGATGAACCCGTGAACGGCGAGCTGGCGCAGGTGATAGCTGGTCGCGCCGCTGGACTCACCGAGTTTCGCTGCGAGTTGTGAGGCGGTGGCCGGGCCGTCGAAGCGCAGGGAGTCGAGCAAGACTTGAGGGTGCACGTGTCTTCAGCATGCGGGCCCGCGCCGCTACCCTGCGCGGATGATCGACACGACCGACACCCGCATCCCCGAAGGGGAGGAGCGGAGGATGCGCCTCGACGTCGAGAAGGACGGGATCGGCGTGCTCACGCTGTGCCGGCCGGCCAAGCTCAACGCTTGGAGCTGGGAGTCCAGTCGGCAGCTGGGCGTGATGGCCGACCGGATCCGGTTCGACGAGCGGATACGTGTCGTGCTGCTGCGCGCCGAGGGGCGGGCCTTCTGCGCGGGGATCGATGTGGGCGCGCCCGGCGGCGGCATCGAAGGGGAGAGCGGGTCGGCGCGGCACCGGGCATACTACGAGGGGATCCGGTGGGCGCACGAGCGGTTCGCCGCGTTCGCGCGGCTTCCGCAGCCCGTGGTCGCCGCCGTCCAGGGGTACTGCCTGGGCTTTGGGTTCGAGCTGGCGCTGATGGCGGACGTGCGGATCGCGGCCGACGACGCCGTGTTCGCCCTGCCGGAGGCGCAGTTGGGGGTTGCCGTCGACGCGGGCGGGGACCTGCGGATCGCGCGCGAGGCGGGTGCCGGGTGGGCGAAGTTCCTCGCGCTCACCGGTCGCCGGATCGACGCGGAGACCGCCCACCGGCTGAACCTCCTTCAGCAGGTCGTCCCGGCCATCGAGTTGGAGCGCGCCGCACGCGACGTGGCCACCGAGATCGCCGGCAACGCGCCGCTCGCCGTGCAGTCCGTCAAGCGCGACATCGACGCGTACGCCGACGCGGGGCTCGACGCCGCGCTCGACCGGGTCGCCATGAGCGCCGCGCTGACGCTCACCTCCGAGGACGCGACCGAGGGGTTCACAGCGAAGGCGCGGCGCAGGCCACCGGAATACCGGGGCGCGTGAGATGTTCGCAGAGGTGTCGGCGGACCGCGCCGGCGCCGCAGCGTCCTTCCGTCCGAAAGGTGACCATGACCACCGCACCCTTCGCCCCGCGCACCCTTCTCGCCGAGAGCAGGCTCGGCGTGCTCGCCACCCTCAAGTCCGACGGCCGGCCGCAGCTCTCCCCGGTCCAGCCGTTCTACGACCCGGAGACCGAGACGCTGTACGTGTCGATGACCGAGGGCCGCGCCAAGACCGCCAACCTGCGCCGCGACCCGCGCGCCGCCCTGGAGGTGACCAGCTCCGACGGCCGCTCGTGGGCGACGGCCGAGGGCACCGTGACGCTCCTCGGCCCGGGCAACGACCCGAAGGGGCCCGAGGTCGAGGCGCTCGTCGACTACTACCGGAAGGCGGCCGGTGAACACCCCGACTGGGACGAGTACCGGTCGGTGATGGTGTCCGACCGCCGCGTGCTGATGGCGATGGCCGTGGAGCACGTGTACGGGCAGCGGATCGGCTGACCCCGTCCGTCAGCCGCCGTCGAACGGGCCGCGCCCCATCTGCTCCCGCACCGGCGTCACCGGATCGTTGACCAACGCCCGGCGCTGCCAGTTCGCCCCGTCCACCACCAGCGTGTGCCCGCTGACGAACCGGGCGTAGGGAGAGGCCAGGAACGTCGCGGCCCAGCCCAACTCCCGTGGCGCGCCCACCCGGAGCGCGGGCTGCCGGGCGGCGGGGTCCTGGGCGCGGTCGAGGTTGTCGCGGATGTCGGGCGTCATGTCCTCGTGCGGCATGAGGCCCGGCACCAGACCGTTGACCTGGATCCCGTACGGGCCCCACTCCACGGCCAGCGTCTCCACCAGGTTCTTCACACCCGCCTTGGCCGCCGAACTGTGCGCGTAGCCCGGACCGCCCGTCCACGCGTACGACGCCCCGACGGCGATCACCGAGCCCGGTGTGCCCGCCGCCAGGTGACGGCGCCCGAACTCACGGGTCATGAAGTACGTGCCGTTGAGCGTGATGTCGACGACCGAGCGCCAGCCGTTCGGCGACATTTCCTCGGCCGGTACGGGGAAGTTGGCTGCCGCGTTGTTCACCAGCACGTCCGGTGTCCGTCCGTGCGCGGCGAACGCCGCGTCGAAGACCTCCGTGATCCTGGCCGCGTCCCGGATGTCGCAGGTCGCCGCAGTGATCAGCCCCGCGCCCTCGATCGCCTGCAACTCCTCGCGCGCGGGCGCCAGATGCTCCGCCTTCCGGCTCACGATCATCACGCCGGCCCCGAGTCGCGCGAACTCCGCGGCGACGGCCCGCCCCAGCCCCGTACCGCCTCCGGTCACCAGGACGAGCCGGCCGTCGTACGTGTCCGGCGGCAGCGCGGACGCGCCGAGCGGGGGAGGGGCGGGGAGGCCGCGCGGGGCGGGCGAGGAGTGCGTCGTCATGGCGCACTGATACCTCCTGAAGCCTCAACCTTCCATGGCTTGGCCGCTGTTCGCTGCCGACGGGCCACGGGTTCCCGGACCCTCTGGAGGTCACCCTTGCCGCGCCTATCGTTTTTCGATAGATTCCCATCGCAATTCAATGGAAGAGTCAGGGTGGGTCATGGGGAAGTGGACCGTGCGTGCGTTGCGCGCCGTGCTCGCGGTGGTGCTCGCGGGCACCGTGTTCGTGCAGGTGTCGATGGTGTGGGTGCTGGTCAGTGGGAGCGACCCGGAGGACGGATCGCTCCCACTGGCCGCTCTGCGCGTGATCACGATCCTGGGGATGGTCGTGGCCCAGGTCGCCCTGGTCTGCGTATGGCGGCTCGTGGCGATGGTGCGCCGCGGCACGGTGTTCTCCCACGCCGCCTTCCGGTATGTCGACGGGGTGATCGGCTCGATCGTCGCGGCCGGCCTGCTGTGGTTCGTCGTCACGGCCGTCAACGCACCCGGCCAGCGCGAGGACCCCGGCGTCACTCTCATCATGGGCGGCATCGGGCTGGCCGTCCTCGGGGTGGCGCTCATCGTGCTCGTCCTGCGGATGCTGCTCGCCCAGGCGGTCGCGCGCGACGTCGAGGCGACGGAGCTGCGGGCCGAGCTGGACGAGGTGATCTGATGCCGATCGTCGTCGACGTCGACGTCATGCTGGCCAAACGGAAGATGTCCGTCGGCGAGCTGGCCGACCGCGTAGGCATCACCCCCGCCAACCTCGCGGTCCTGAAGAACGGCCGCGCCAAGGCGGTCCGCTTCACCACACTCGCCGCACTGTGCGAGGTGCTCGACTGTCAGCCGGGGGACCTGCTGCGGTGGGAGGCGGAGGGCGGCGCGGAAGGGTGAGGGGCTACGGGGCAGGGGGTGTGCCCCTGGTCCCGGCGCTCCTCACGCCGCCCGGCGCGCCCGGGCCACCGCCCGCTCGCCCTCCGGGGAGAACGCCCCGGACCGCCGCCGCTCGGCCCCCCGCTCCAGGTCCGTGTGGAGCAGCTGCGCGTGCAGCGTGACGCCCGCCCGGTAGCCCGCACTCGCCGCGTTGACCACCTGCTCCGCGGGCCCGGCCGCGTTCCCCACCGCCCACACGCCCGGCACACTGGTCAGGCCGGTCGGGTCCACGTCGACGAACGGCCCCGCAGGAGTCTCCTTCGTCCGGGCCCCGAGCGCGCTCAGCAGCGAGTCCCGCGGCACCGTCACCGTCGGCACGACCAGCACGGAGCGCGCGAAGGTCCGCCCGCCCTCGAGCCGTACCCCGGCCAGCCGGTCGTCCGCCACCTCGATCCCGTCGACCTTGCCGCTGACCACGCTCACCCCGGCCGCGGCGAGGAGCTGCCAGTGCTCGTCGGGGAGGTCGTCCTCGTCGGCGCCGTTCAGGAAGAGCGTCACGTCGTCCGAGAGGCCGCTGAACAGGAGCGCCTGGTGGATGCCGGTCGCCTTGCGGTACAGGACGCCGATCGGCTGGTCGCGCACCTCGTAGCCGTGGCAGAACGGGCAGTGGATGACGTCGTCGCCCCAGCGTTCGGCGAGGCCGGGGATGTCCGGCAGCTCGTCGACCAGGCCGGTGGCGACGATCAGGCGCCGCGCGTGCACCCGGCCGCCGTCCGCCAGCGCCACGTCGAACTCGCCGTGCCCGTCCGGCTCGGCCGCCGTCACCCGGTCCCGTACCAGCCCGACGCCGTACGCGGTGACCTCGCGCCGGATCTCGGCCAGGAATTCGGCGGGCGGCGTGCCGTCCCGCGAAGGGAAGCCGTGCATGTGCGCGGCCGGTGCGTTGCGCGGTTCGCCCGCGTCCACCACCAGTACCGAGCGGCGCGAGCGGCCGAGGATCAGCGCGGCCGTCAGGCCCGCCGTTCCACCGCCGACGACCACGACCTCGTACGCGTCCTGCTTGGGCTGTGTCTGCATGGTGACCACCTCGTCCTCGTGAATCTGCCGTGGTGTCGAAGGTGCACCCGTTCTCGCCGTATTGACAAACGCGCTTGCCGAAACTGCAATGGATTCATGAATCGGAACGGTCACCGGAACGACGAAGAAGAGCAGTCCGAGGCGAGCATGGACGCCGTCCTGTCGGGCGTCGGGAACCGGCTGCGGGCGCTGCGCAAGGAGCGCGGCGCCACCCTGTCCGGGCTCTCCGAGACCACCGGAATCTCCGTGAGCACGCTGTCCCGCCTGGAGTCGGGCCTGCGCAAGCCCAGCCTGGAGCTGCTGCTGCCCATCGCCCGCGCGCACAAGGTGCCCCTGGACGAGCTCGTCGGCGCGCCGCCCGTGGAGGACCCGCGGGTGCAGGCCAAGCCGATCGTGCGGGGCGGGCGGACCATGATCCCGCTGACCCGGCAGCCGGGCGGCCTCCAGGCGTACAAGGTGATCGAGCCGAAGCGACGGGTCGAGCCGGAGCAGAAGACGCACGAGGGCTACGAGTGGATGTACATGCTCTCCGGGAAGCTGCGGCTCGTCCTCGGCGAGCACGACTTCGTGCTGGAGCCGGGCGAGGTCGTCGAGTTCGACACGCGTGTGCCGCACTGGTTCGGCTCCACGGGGGAGGGGCCCGCGGAATTCCTGGTCCTGTTCGGCGCGCAGGGCGAGCGCATGCACGTACGGGCGCGGCCCGCCCGCAAGAAGGACGCGTGACGGACGTGTGAGCGCGATCCGGACCGGGATCCGATCCCTTCCGATCGCCTGCTGACCCTTCCGGGGCATTCACAGATCGGCAAGCGACCGCTTAGTATGCGGCCGAACCCGGTTTGACGAAGCAGTCCCGTGGAGGCCCCGCATGCAGGCATGGCAAGTGCACGAGAACGGCGAGCCGAGCGAGGTGATGCGCCTCGAAGAGGTGACGCGCCCCGTGCCCGGCGAGGGGCAGGTTCTGCTCAAGGTGCGCGCCGCCAACATCAACTTCCCGGACGCGCTGCTCTGCAAGGGGCAGTACCAGGTCACGCCCCCGCTGCCGTTCACGCCGGGCGTGGAGATCTGCGGCGAGACCGAGGACGGCCGCCGCGTGATCGCCAACCCCGCGCTGCCGCGCGGCGGTCTCGCCGAGTACACGGTCGCCGATGCGAACGCGCTGTTGCCCGCTCCCGAATCGCTCGACGACGCCGAGGTCGCCGCCCTGCACATCGGCTATCAGACCGGCTGGTTCGGCCTGCACCAGCGCGCCCGCCTCCAGGCGGGCGAGACGCTGCTCGTGCACGCCGCCGCGGGCGGGGTCGGCAGCGCCGCCGTGCAGCTCGGCAAGGCCGCGGGCGCCAGGGTCATCGGCGTCGTCGGCGGCCCCGAGAAGGCGAAGGTCGCCGCCGACCTCGGCTGCGACGTCGTGATCGACCGGCGCGCCGAGGACGTCATCGCCGCCGTGAAGGAGGCCACCGGAGGCCGCGGCGCCGACGTGATCTACGACCCCGTGGGCGGCGACGCGTACCGGCAGTCCACGAAGGTCGTCGCCTTCGAGGGCCGCATCGTCGTCGTCGGCTTCGCCTCCGGAGCCATCCCGACCGCCGCGCTCAACCACGCGCTCGTGAAGAACTACTCGATCCTCGGGCTGCACTGGGGCCTGTACGCCACCAAGAACCCGAAGCTGATCCCGCACTGCCACCAGAAGCTCACCGAGCTGGCCGCGAGCGGCGCCATCAAGCCGCTGGTCAGCGAGCGTGTCGACCTCAGCGACGCCGCGTCCGCCGTGCAGCGCGTCGCCGACGGCATCACGACCGGCCGCGTCGTGGTGGTGCCGGGCCTGAACGCCCGTACGCAGGAAGGAACAGCCGCATGAGCCTGGACGCCGCCGGGCTGCGCGCCCGCACACAGGAGTTCCTGGCCGCGCATCCGCCCGCCACCACGAGCCGCGAGGACTTCCTCAGCGCCCGCTTCGACGCAGGGCTCGCCTGGGTGCACTACCCGGAGGGCCTCGGCGGGCTCGACGCGCCGCGCGCACTCCAGGCCGTCGTGGAGGCCGAGCTGACCGCGGCGGGCGCCCCGGACAACAACCCGCGGCGCAACGGCATCGGACTCGGCATGGCCGCCCCCACCATCCTGCGCTACGGCACCGACGAGCAGAAGCAGCGCTTCCTCAAGCCCCTCTGGGTCGGCGAGGAGATCTGGTGCCAGCTGTTCAGCGAGCCCGGCGCAGGCTCCGACCTGGCCGCGCTCGGCACCCGCGCCGTCCGTGACGGCGACAGCTGGGTCGTCAACGGACAGAAGGTGTGGACGTCCAACGCGCACAACGCGCGCTTCGCGATCCTCGTCACCCGCACCGACCCGGACGTGCCCAAGCACAAGGGAATGACGTACTTCGTGTGCGACATGACCGACCCCGGCGTCGAGGTCAGGCCGCTGCGCCAGATCACCGGCGAGGCCGAGTTCAACGAGGTGTTCCTCTCCGACGTCCGGATCCCCGACGCCCACCGTCTCGGCGAGGTCGGCGACGGTTGGCGGGTCGCCCAGACCACCCTCAACAACGAGCGCGTCTCCATCGGCGGCATGCGCGTGCCCCGCGAGGGCGGGCTCGTCGGCATCGTCGCCAAGACCTGGCGCGAGCGCCCCGAACTGCGCACCCACGATCTGCACCAGCGGCTCGTCAAGCTGTGGGTCGAGTCCGAGGTCGCCCGCCTCACGTCCGAACGCCTGCGCCAGCAGCTCGTCGCCGGACACCCCGGCCCAGAGGGCGCGGGCATGAAGCTCGGCTTCGCCCGCCTCAACCAGGAGATCAGCGGCCTGGAGGTGGAACTCCTCGGCGAGGAGGGGCTGTTGTACGACGACTGGACCCTGCGCAGGCCGGAGATCGTCGACTTCGCGGGCCGCGAGGCCGGATACCGGTATCTGCGTGCCAAGGGGAACAGCATCGAGGGCGGGACGAGCGAGATCCTGCTGAACATCGTCGCCGAGCGCGTCCTGGGCCTGCCGTCCGAGCCGCGCACCGACAAGGACGTCGCCTGGAAGGACCTCGCCCGATGACCGCCGCCGTGCACACCGAACCCGACCTCCTCTACTCCGAGGAGGAGGAAGCGCTCCGCTCCGCGGTCCGCGACCTGCTCACCGACCACTGCGACGCCACCGAGGTCCTCGCCCGCGTCGAGACGGACACGCCGCACGACCGCGAGCTGTGGAAGAACCTCGCCGAGACGATGGGCCTCGCCGGTCTCCTCGTGCCCGAGGACAAGGGCGGCCAGGGCGCCTCGCACCGCGAAGCGGCCGTCGTCCTGGAGGAGTTGGGGCGCGCCGTCGCCCCGGTCCCGTACTTGACCAGCGCCGTCATCGCCACGGAAGCGCTGCTCGCCTGCGAGGGCGACGAGGCGGCCACTGTCCTCGCCTCCCTCGCCTCGGGCCGCTCCATCGGCGTGCTCACCGTGCCGCTGTCGGCCACGGCCGGGCAGGACTTCCGAGACGTTCGTGAAGAGGGCGGGGCGCTGACCGGGCGGGTCACCGGTGTCGCGGACGCGGCCGCCGCCGATGTGTTCCTCGTGCCCACTGCGAGCGGCCTGTTCGTCGTCGACGCGGGCGCCGAGGGCGTCACCGTCGAGCCGCAGGTCTCGCTGGACCGTACGCGCCCGCTGGCCGCCGTGACGTTCGCGGGGGCCGCCGGCCGGCCGCTGAGCGACAGCGCGGCCACGCCCGTGCGGCGCGCGCTGCGGGCCGGCGCCGGACTGCTCGTGTCGGAGCAACTGGGTCTCGCCGACTGGCTGTTGACGGAGACCGTGCGCTACACGAAGGAGCGCAACCAGTTCAACCGGCCGGTCGGCTCTTTCCAGGCGCTCAAGCACCGCCTCGCCCAGCTCTGGCTGGAGACGGTGAACACCCGCGCCGCGGCCCGCAACGCGGCCGACGCGCTCGCCACCGGCAGCGAGTCCGCCGGAGGTGAGGAGACAGACATCGCGGTCGCCGTCGCCCAGGCGTACGCCGCGCCCGTCGCGGTGCACGCCGCCGAGGAGGCGCTGCAACTGCACGGCGGCATCGGCATGACGTGGGAGCACCCGATCCACCTGTACCTCAAGCGCGCCAAGGCCGACTCGATCGCGCTCGGCACGGCGGGGCGGCACCGGGAGGAACTGGCCGAACTGGTCGATCTGAGGACCCCCTGACCAGGCCCTGCGCGGACAACAACTTCACAGGCGGGTTTTACCTCTCCTTGACGGGATGACATTATTGCGACTCGTTCGCAATAACCGATGATCTTGAATAGGGGTGGGTGACGTGGCACGTCCGGCAAGGAGCGCCATAGCGGGGGCGGCGGTCGGCGCACTGACACTGACCGCCGCCTGCGCGGCGCCGAACGACGACGCCAAGGGCGGCGGCAGCGGCAGTGCCGTCGTCGGCATCGCCTACGAGCCCGACAGCCTCAGCCCGCTCCTCGGCTACGGCAAGGACGGCAACTCGAAGATCTTCGACGGGCTGCTCACGCACGACGCCGACATGAAGCTCAGGCCCGCGCTCGCGGCGAAGCTGCCGAAGGTGAGCGACGACGGCCGCACGTACACGTACGAGCTGCGCGACGGCGTGAAGTTCAGCGACGGCAAGCCGTTCACGGCCAAGGACGTCGTCTTCACGTACGAGACCATCCTCGACAAGAAGACCAACAACGCCTCCAAGTCCGAACTGGACGCCGTCGAGGACGTCGAGGCGAAGGGCGACGACACCGTCGTCTTCCACCTCAAGTACCCCTACGCGCCGTTCGCCGAGCGCACCGTCCTGCCCATCGCCCCCGAGCACGTCGCGGGCGCGCAGGACGTCAACAACGGCCGCTTCACCACCAAGCCCATCGGCACGGGACCGTACAAGCTGGTCACGTGGTCCAAGGGCGAGAAGCTCGTCTTCAAGGCCAACCCCGACTACTGGGGCGGCGCGCCCAAGGTCGAGAACTTCACCATGGCGATCATCAAGGACGACGACGTGCGCGCCACCCGGCTGCGCTCCGGCGACCTCGACGGCGCCATCCTGCCGCCCAACCTCGCCAAGACCTTCACGTCCGACACCGCCAAGAAGACCTACGCGGCGAACTCCTTCGACTACCGCGTCGTCACCCTGCCGACCGGCAACAAGGTCACCGGCGACACCGACATCCGGCGCGCCCTCGACATCGGCGTGGACCGCAAGGCCATGGTCGACCAGATCCTGGAAGGCGCGGGCAAGGAGGCATACGGGCCGGTGCCCACCGACAGTCCCTGGTTCACCAAGGGCACCGAGCGCGAGCACGACCTCGCCAAGGCCAAGAAGCTGCTCGACAAGGCCGGGTGGAAGGCGGGCAAGGACGGCATCCGCGCGAAGAACGGGGTGCGCGCCGCCTTCCCGCTCTGGTACCTCACCGGCGACAAGCTCCGCCAGGACCACGCCCTCGCCTACGCCTCCGACGCCAAGAAGCTCGGCATCGACGTCAAGGTCGACAGCGGCACCTGGGAAGTGATCCAGCCGCGCATGCCGAAGGACGCGGTCCTCGCGGGCGGCGGCGCCCCCGCCGACCCCGACTTCGACCAGTACACGATGTTGAAATCGTCGCTTGCGGGCGACGGCTTCAACAACATGGCCCACTACGACAACAAGAAGGTCGACACCGCCCTGGAGGACGCCCGCCGCACCGACGACAAGGCGAAGCGGCAGTCCGCGTACGACACCGTCCAGCGCGAACTCGCCAAGGATCCCGGCTACACCTTCCTCACCCACATCGACCACCTCTACGTCGTCGACAAGAAGTTCGGCGACCTCTCCACGCAGGTCGAACCGCACGACCACGGGCTCGCCTCCGGGCCCTGGTGGAACGTCGAGGACTGGAAGGCATGAGCAGACGGCTCCCCTGGGGGCCGATGGCGCGCCTGACAGGCCGGCGGATCGTGTTCGCCGTGCCCGTCCTGGCGGCCGTCACCCTCGGCGTCTTCGCGATCGCCGCGGCGTCCCCCTTCGACCCGGTCAAGGCCTACGCGGGCACGGCCGGCCTCACCGCGTCACAGGAGAACCTCGACCAGCTGCGGGCCAACCTCGGTGTCGACCAGCCCCTGTTCACCCGCTGGTGGAACTGGCTGACGTCGGCGGTCACCGGCGACCTCGGCGACTCGGCCGTCATGCGGCAGCCGGTCGCGCAGGTCATCGGGGAACGCCTCGGCTGGTCCGTACTGCTCGCCGCCACCGCTTTCCTCGCCGCGATCGCGCTCGGCACGCTCCTCGGCGTGCTCGCCGCGCGCCGTCAGGGCGGCTGGTTCGACCGGGCGGTCACCTCGCTCGCGTACACGCTGGAGGCCGCGCCGCCGTTCTGGCTCGGCCTGCTCGCCGTGTGGCTGTTCGCGCTGAAGCTCGGCGTGCTGCCGGCCGGCGGACTCACCGACACCGGCTCCACGACGGTCACCGCAGGGCAGGTGCTGTCCCATCTCGCGCTGCCCGCGGGCGTCTTGGCGATCTCCCAACTGCCGTGGTTCGTCCTCTACGTCCGGCAGGGCGTCGGCGACGCCCTCGACGAGGACCCCGTGCGAGGGGCGAGGGCCCGCGGACTCGCCCCGCGCACCGTCCTGTTCGGACACGCGCTGCGCTCCGGCACCCTGCCCGTACTCACCCTCATCGGCTCGCGCGTGCCCGAACTCATCACCGGGGCGCTGCTCGTGGAGACCGTGTTCAGCTGGCCCGGCATCGCCGCGGCCACCGTGCAGGCCGCCACGTCCGTGGACTTCCCGCTGCTCGCCGCCGTCACGGTCCTCGCGACCCTCGCCGTACTCGCCGGGAACTGGGCCGCCGACCTGCTGTACGGAATCGCCGACCCGAGAGTGGGCTTCGATGGCTGACCAGACGCTCCAGTGGCGCACGCACGGGGTGCGCCGCCGCTCCACGCGCGCGTGGCGGGTACGTTCGTCCGCGGTGATCGTGGGGTTCGTGGTCCTCGCCGTGCTGCTGGTGCCGCCCCTGACGCAGCTCGACCAGCAGGCCGTCGACCTCGCCGCGAAGCTCCGACCACCCTCCCTGGCACACCCCTTCGGCACCGACGACGTCGGCCGCGATCTGCTGCTGCGCTGCGTGTACGGGCTGCGGGTCTCGCTGCTCGTCGGCGTCGTGGCCGCCGTGGTCGCGACCGTCATCGGCACCGCCGTCGGGGCGCTCGCGGGCGCGCTCGGCGGCTGGGTCGACCGGGGCGTGATGCGCGTCGTGGACACCTTCTCGTCCGTGCCGCACCTGCTGCTCGGCATCTTCATCGTGGCGATGTTCCGGCCCGGTGTGTGGCCGGTCGTGATTTCGGTGGGCCTGACGCACTGGCTGTCGACGGCCCGCATCGTGCGCGCGGAGGTGCTGTCGCTGCGCTCGCGCCCCTACGTGGACGCGGCGATCTCCGGCGGCGCCTCACGGTGGCGGGTGACGGCCCGACACCTGCTGCCCGGCGTGCTGCCGCAGGCCGCGCTCGCCGCGGTCCTCATGGTGCCGCACGCCATCTGGCACGAGTCCGCCCTGTCCTTCCTCGGCCTCGGACTGCCCACCCACCAGGCCAGCCTCGGCACGCTCGTCCAGACGGCGCGCGGCTCGCTGCTCGCGGGCGACTGGTGGCCGACCCTCTTCCCCGGCCTGTTCATCATCGTGCCGACCCTGGCGATCGCGGGCCTCGCCGGCGCCTGGCGCGAACGCCTGAACCCCCGCCGCCGATCGGAGCTGACCCTGTGACCACGGTGCTTTCGGTGGACGGGCTGTCCGTACGGTTCCGGATGCGCGACGGCGCGTACGTACGGGCCGTCAGCGACGCCTCGTTCGAACTGCGGGCGGGCGAGTGCCTGGCCCTCGTCGGCGAGAGCGGCTGCGGAAAATCGGTGCTGGCCTCCGCGCTGCTCGGGCTGCTGCCGCAGAACGCGGAGACGGCGGGCGCGGCGCGCATCGGCGACCTGGATCTGGCGGCGGCCGACGAGGCGACGCTGGCGCGCACGGTGCGCGGCCGCCGGATCGGCCTCGTACCGCAGAGCCCGGCCGCGCACCTCACACCCGTCCGCACGGTGCGTGCCCAACTGGCCGAGACGCTGCGGGAGCTGACGGGCGCGCCGCGCCGTGGCCCGCGGCTCGCGGAAGCCGTGCGCGAGGCCGCCGAGCGGGCCGCCTTCCCGGCCGACCACCTCGACCGGTACCCGCACGAACTCTCCGGCGGCCTCGCGCAGCGCGCCGCGACCGCGCTCGCCCTCGTCGGGGACGCGCCGCTGCTCCTCGCCGACGAGCCGACCACCGGCCTGGACCGCGAACTCGTCGAGCGCACCGTCGACGAACTGCGCCGCCACATCGGCTCCGACCGAGCGCTGCTGCTCATCACGCACGACCTGGCGGCGGCCGAACGGATCGCGGACCGGGTGGCGGTGATGTACGCGAGCCGCATCGTCGAACTGGCCGAGGCGGACGCCTTCTTCGGGACGCCGGGCCCCCGCCACCCCTACGCCAGAGGACTCCTCGACGCTCTGCCCGACCGCGAGTTCACGGCGATCCCCGGTATGCCGCCGGAACTGAGCGCGCTCGGGGAGAGCTGCGCGTTCGCGCCGCGCTGCACCCGCGCCGACGACCGGTGCGCGACGCTGCCGACGCTCACGGACGGCGTGGCCTGCCACCACCCCGCACCGGCCCACCAGGAGGCCACCCGTGCTTGAACTGCACTCGATCACCGCAGGCTACGACCGGCGTGCCCCGGTCCTGCGCGACGTGTCGCTCACCCTGCGCCCCGGCGAGAGCGTCGGACTCCTCGGGCCCAGCGGCTGCGGCAAGTCGACCCTCGCCCGCGTCGCGGCGCTGCTGCACACCCCGGACGCGGGCCGGGTCGTCATCGACGGCGAGCCGGCCCGCGGCTGGCGCCACCGCGCCCCCCGCGCCCAGCGCACCGCGTTCGGCGTCGTCTTCCAGCAGCCGCGCCTGTCCGCCGACCCTCGCCTGCGCCTGTCCGACCTGATCGCGGAGCCCCTGCGCGCGAACGGCGCCGAGCACACGGCACGGGTCCGTGAACTGGCGGACACGGTCGGCCTGTCCACCGACCTCCTGACCCGCCGCCCCCACGAGGTCAGCGACGGCCAACTGCAACGCGCCTGCGTCGCCCGCGCCCTGACCCTGCGCCCCCGCTGGCTGATCTGCGACGAGATGACCGCCATGCTCGACGCCTCGACCACGGCCGCACTGGTGGGCGTGGTCGAGGACTATCGACGGGAGAGCGGCGCGGGCCTGCTGGCCGTGGGCCACGACCGTGTGCTGCTCGAGCGCTGGTGCGGGCGGACGGTGGAGTGGGGTGAGCCGGCGGCTGCGGCCCGAACTGTTCAGTCGGCGTGATCTGCCGGGACGACGCGGGCGAGCGCGCCGATCTCCAGCGCCGTCCACAGCGTGCCGTCGGGTCCCACGGTGATGCCGTGCGGTTCGCAGGCCGGGGTGGGGAGGGCGTGGACGGTGATGTCTCCGGCGGGGGTGATCGCGCCGACGCGGTTGGCGCCCCACTCCGTGAACCACGCCGTGCCGTCGGCGTCGACCGTGACGGCGTGCGGTTTGGCGCCGCGGTCGGGCAGCGGGAACTCGGTGATGTCGCCGTCCGGCGTGATGCGGCCGATCTGACCGGCGGCGATCTCGACGAACCACACCGCTCCGTCACGGCCCGCGGCGATCCCGACGGGGGCCGCTGCCTGCGTGGGAAGGGGGTGGAGGGTGACCGCGCCGTCCATGCCGATCCGGCCGACGGCGTTCTCCTGGTTGAGGGTGAACCACATCGCGTCGTCCGCACCGGCGGTGATCGCCGAGGGGAAGGCGCCCGTGACCGGGAGCGGGAACTCGGTGATGTCACCGGTCACCGTGATGCGGCCGATGCGGTCGGCCGCCGTCTCGGTGAACCACAGCGCTCCGTCGGGGCCCGCCGCGATGCCGAACGGCCCACAGCCGGGCGTGGGCACGTCGAACTCGTCGACGGTGCCGTCGGTGGTGATCCGCCCGATCCGGTCCGCCCGGTACTCGGTGAACCACAGGGCGCCGTCGGGACCCGGGGCGATGACGGTCGGTCCGCAGGCGGGGTCGGCGAGTCGGTGGCGTGTCGGCTCGATGCCCGGGACGAGCCGGCCGATCTCGCCGCTGTGGACGAGGGTGAACCACAGGGCGCCGTCCGGGCCCGCGGTGACCGCGTAGGGGCCGGACGCGCTGTCGGACACGGCGTGTTCTTCGATGGACACCTGAGGCAAGGGGACTTCTCCAGACCGTGTTCGATGGTGAATTCTCAGGGCCGGCTCCACCAGCGCCTCGGCCTCGTGGCGCAGCCGGGGGCGCAGCTGCTCCCATGATTCCTCCGCCTCGCCCAGATACACCGCCCGCGCGTGTTCCAGCACCGCACGCTCCCCGGCCGGGAGCCGCGCGAGCGCCCAGTCCGCCGCCGCGTCCTTCGACAGGATCTCGCCGGTCTCCAGGGTGGCCCGGATCCGGGCGAGGGTCAGGACCACATTGCGGGTGTCCGTCTCCAGCTCGGCCAGCAGCTCCGGGACACCGGCGACGGTCGCGCGGCGCACATCGGCCGCGGGAACCGGATCGAGCAGCTCGGTGGCAGGCGGCCCGAACAGGGCGACACCCCGCTGCCGCACCATCGTGACCAGCAGCGCGAGGTCCGCGTCCACCTCGGGTTCCGGCGTCAGCCCGCCCTCGTACGCGTCCCGCAGCCACTCGCCGTACTGGAACTCGCGCGACGGCGGGAACCGCCACGGGCACACATCGGCGAGGTGGACGAGTGTCAGCTCGACGGGGCGGGCCGAGCCGTGGAGCGCACCGTCGCCGGAGAGTTCCATGAGGCCCGTGACGAGACGTGCGCGTCGGGCACGGCTGGTGCGGGTATCGGTCACGGCGAAGACATCGACGTCGCTGTGCGGACGCAGGCCGCCGTCGACCGCCGAGCCGTAGAGGTACGCGGCCACCAGATCCGGCCCGAGCACCTCGCGCAGCACCTCCACCACCTGGTCCGCCTGGCGCACCTCCGACCCCCTTCGTCTTCTCGTCGACCTTCCGCCCCTCCCACCATCATGCACGCCCGTGACCGGCGTGTTGTCCTGGACCCGAGGTGAACCGGGGGTGGCCGTCGCGCCAACTCCCGTCCCGGCTGTGCCCGTTCATGGACCGCTCCGCGCATACTCACCGTGTCCCACCGGCCCACCACGGGAGGTACGTCATGGCCCCGACCACTCGCCGCAGAGCCATCGGAACACTCGCCGCCGCGCTCGCCGCCGGTGTCACCGCACCGCAGGTGGCACAGGCCGCCGGGCCCAAGCGGGGCCCGTCGCCGCTGCGGCGTGCCCACGCCCACAACGACTACGAGCACCCGCGCCCCCTGTTCGACGCGCTGGACCAGCGGTTCAACAGCGTCGAGGCCGACATCTACCTCGTGAACGGCGACCTCCTCGTCGCCCACGACGTCGTCGACCTCGACCCCTCGCGCACCCTCGACTCCCTCTACCTCGCCCCGCTCGCCGCCCGCGTGAAGGCCAACCACGGTTCGGTGTACCGGGGATGGCGCACCCCGCTGCAACTTCTCGTCGACATCAAGACCGACGGCTCGGCGACGTACCAGGAGCTCGACCGCCAACTGCGGCGCTACGGACGGCTCTTCACCACGTACGAGCGCGGGCGCGTGCACAACGGCGCCGTCACCGTCGTCATCTCCGGCGACCGCGCCGCGCGCGAGCCCATGGAGGCGCAGGCCAGGCGCAGCGCCTTCTACGACGGCCGCCTCACCGACCTCGGCAGCGCCGCACCGGCCTCGTTCGTCCCGCTCATCAGCGACAACTGGGCCAACAACTTCACCTGGCAGGGCAGCGGCCCCATGCCGACCGCCGAACGCGCGAAGCTGCGCGGCATCGTCGGCGCGGCGCACGCGCGCGGTCAGCGCGTCCGCTTCTGGGCGACACCCGACATCGCGGGCCCCGAACGCGAAGCGGTCTGGTCCGAGTTGATCGCCGCGGACGTCGACCACCTCAACACCGACGACCTCGCGGGACTCCGCGCCTTCCTGGAGACCCACGACAGGGCCGGCGACAAGGCCCACGGCCGGTGACCCGCTGTTAACACCCGTTCGGGGGACAGGTCGTGCCCCGGTCGGCGGCCTCCGCTGCGTCACACTTGCGGCCGATAGCCACGGTGTTGACGTGGCGGAGGAGGTTCGGCGTTGTCTCTGTCCATTTCCGTCGTGCTGTTGCTGTTGATCGTCGCGGTGCTCTTCCTGCGCAACGGGGCCATGAAGTTCTCGCACGCCCTCGTCTGCGTCCTGCTCGGCTTCCTGCTCGCGGGCACCGACGCCGCGCCCACCATCCACGACGGCATCAACTCCACCGCCACCCTGGTCAGCAACCTCGGTCCATGATCAACCCGTGCGGCACGCCACGGAATTGAAGATCCTGGACGCCTCCCCGGGCCGTTTGAGACGGTGCTCCGGAACGTAAATGTGTTCGCTTCACGGGGAGAAGTATGAGCAAGTTCGCACCGCGCAGGGCAGCCGGAGCCGCGGTGGTCGCCGCCGCGCTCTCGATGGGCTTCGCGCAGACCGCCGGCGCCGCACAGGCAGGCGGCTGGAACGACCTGGGCACCAAGAACGCCTACTACCAGAGCGAGTACCGCACCAACGTCGTGTACTCGGGCGGTGGTTCGCTCAAGGCGTGCATCACCACCTCCAGCAGCCAGAAGGCGACCTACCGCCTCTACGAGCAGGACGCACAGAAGTACGACGCGAAGCTGGTGGCCGAGGTCAACAGCGGCGGCTGCTGGACCTTCAACAACCTCGACGACTACGTCGACGGAGACAACGACCGCGCCGAGTTCTACATCGGCACGGAGGAGGACCCGGAGATGAAGCGGGTCCACTACTACGACTGACCGTCAACGGCGGCTCCGTCCCACCCGGTCGCCCGGACGAACCCCGGCGGTTCGTCCGGGCGACCGGCGTTCAGAGCGTCACTTCGCCGCGGAGAACACCCCTATCCCGTTCGCCACCGCGCGCTCCGGCGGATCGCTCGGATGGTTGCGGACCGTCACCGACGACGCGCCCGGTGGACGGGCCACGAGCGTCGACGAACCGCCGCCGTCCAGGCTGAACGCGTCGTCCGAGCCCAACGACCGCATCGCCGTGGCCACTTCGGCGATCGACATGCCGGTGCGGTACGCGGGCGCGCCGTCGAGGGCCAGCAGGATCAGTTCGCGGCCGCCGTGCCCGATACCCGCCGCCGTGCGCACCGCGGACGTCGTCGCGTCCAGACCCGGCAGCGGTGCGCCGCCGCGCAGCACGGGGTAGCCGCCGACCGCGAAGCGGTACGGGACGGCCGAGTGCGCGGCGACCAGCCGGTGGTGGACGGCGACCGGATCCCCCGGCGACAGCTTGCGCAGCCACTGCGCCCCGGCCTCCCGGCCCACCAGGACCGTGGTGTCCGGCGCTATGGGCCCGCTGCCGGGCGTGTCGGCCGACGAGACGACCCGCCCGTGCCGCACGGTGACCTCGTACGTGTCCGTGCTGCACGGGGCCGCCCGCTGGGTGTCGGTGCCGCAGGTCGGGCGGACCCGCGACACGCTGCCCCAGTCCGCGGTGAACGCCCCCACGGAACCGACCGGCAGCGCGTACTGGTTGAGCCCGCCGAGCGGCATCCGGTCGTCCCGCGTGCGGACCGAACCGTCGAGCCGCAGGCTGTCGAGGCGGGCCCGCCGGTCGACGCCGACGCCGAGGACGTCGCGGGTGGAGGTGCCGGGCGGCAGGGCCGGGCCGAAGCGCTGCCCGTCCGGCACGGCCGCCTTGAGGGTGTGCCCGCGCGCGATCGCCGGGCCGACGGAGGCACCGGTGACCTCGACGCCCGGATGCTGGCTCTCCGTGATGTTGAAGAAGTCCCCGTTGACCCCGCCGACGGCGCCCGCCGTGTCGGACATCGCGGAGACGGTGGCGCGGGCCCCGACCGCGCCGGGGTACAGAAGGTCGACCCGTACGCGCGGGTCGGTCAGATCGACGGTGAGGACATGGGCGTGTGCGGTGCCCTTGGCGGCGGGGACGTCGAACTCGGTGTACGTGACGCCCGGAGCGATCCGCTCGCCCGACGCGGCGCCGGCCGGCTCCGCCCCCGTCAGGGCGGCGCCGGCCAGCATCGAAGCGACCCCGAGGGCCGCGAGGACTCTTCTGCCTCTCTTGCCAACTCGCGTCTGCATGTGGGGAGTTCAGCAGACGCGTGGGGCCGCGTCGATGGCTAGGTGCCGACCAGCCGGGAACGGATCAGGAAACGTACGCCCTCCGGCGCCTCCAGGGAGAAGCCGCTGCCGCGTCCCTCGACGACGTCGACGATGAGCCGCGTATGGCTCCACACCTCGTACTGGCTCTTCGACATCCAGAACGACACCGGCTCCGCCACCCCCTCCACCGCGAGGTCGGCGAGCAGGATGTCGGAGCCGCCCGTGCGGAACTCGCCCGCCGGGTAGCACATCGGCGCGCTGCCGTCGCAGCAGCCGCCGGACTGGTGGAACATCAGCGGACCGTGGGCCTCGCGCAGCCGCCGCACCAGGTCGGCGGCCGCGGACGTCAGCTCCACGCGGGGTACGTCGGTCATGACCACCAGTCAAAGGGGCAGGACGTTGCGACCACGTTGCACGCATGGCGGGGGACCCGGCATAAGCTCCCCACATGGAACAGAGGGAGATCATTCTGCGGGCGATCGGCGTGCTCACAGAGACGCACGAGATGGTGCGCAGGCTCAGCGACGGCGAGGCGCTCGACACCGATCTGACGCAACTGGGACGGCTCGTGTCGGAGGTGTTCCCGACCATCGAGATCCCGTCGGGGGCGAGCGCGGAGGAGGCGGCCGAACTCACCATCGCCGCGCTGATGCCGGCGAGCGTGTCACTGGTCGAGGCGTTCGCGTTTCTCTTCACGCAGCTCGCCAAGGTCCACGACGAGGGCCGCATGGACGTCAACTCCAGCGAACTGCTGCAGGAGATCGCGCTGCGGATGTCCGATCCGGGGGACGCCGAGACGGAGGAGGACTGACCGCGGGCCCGCGCCCCACGCGACGTCGGCGCCCGCGCCTCACGCGCGGGGCCCCGACGCTACTTGTTCGGGCCCCTGAAACGCCCGAACGCCTTGCCGAGCGTGCCGAACGGTGAGGCGTCCTTGGCATCCGGGTCGGACGCCGGGCGCGGCGTCGCGTCGCCGCCCGGCGCCTCGGCCAGCGCCGCCCGTGCCGCTTCGGCCGCCTCGCGGTAGCTGTCCCGCGACCGGGTCATGGCATCGAGGGCCTCGGCGTACTTGGTGACCATGTCCTGGGCGTGCGTCAGTTCCTCGTCGGGCGTGAGCAGGTGCCAGCCCTGGCGCAGCCGGGTGAGGGCCTGCTCCGCCTCCTCGGTCAGCGGACGCGGGAAGGCGGTGAACTCCTTGACGCGGTCGATCAGTTCGGTCGGCTCGCTGCCGTCGAGGAACACGCTGCGCACGGTGAAACGGTCCGCCACGTAGTCCGGGTGCGGCGGCGTGGTCGGCAGCACGACGCCGCCGCCGCGCGGCATCCCCGCCTTGAAGTCCTTGCGCAGACCGAAGTCGATGATCTGCGCCTGCTCCGGCGTCGCCCGGTGCTCGATCACCCGGTGGCGCAGGCTCGGCGGCAGGTACCGCATGACCGACTGCTGGCCCTGCGCGTCCGGTGTCATCGCCTCGTGGATGACGACGTGCACGTACCAGCTGGAGCGCGAGCAGTCCTTCAGCAGGCGGCGCAGCGACTCGTCGTCCTTCGGAAGGTGGTTCGGCTTCCGCAGGCGCAGCCCCGCCACCGTGTCGTGGTCCCACGGCACCCGGTCGCTGTCCGGCCAGAACATCGGTGCGGGGGAGGGCCAGGCCAGCTCCCAGGGCCGCTCCGCCTCCGCGGCCAGCACCCAGGTGACCCCTTCGGGGCCCTTCGCACGGGCGTCCGGATCGTACGTCGTGAGCTGTCCTCGTACCGTCACGTTGTCGGCGACGCGCCAGCGCGCCTCGAAGACCCGGCGGGCGCCGGGACCCGGGCCGGCCTCCTCCTCGCGCGGGTGCAGCACCGTGGAGCGCGCCGCGTCCTCGGGGTCGAGGTCGAGGAAGTCGTCGAGCACACCCGCCGCCTTGAGGGCGATCAGGTTGCGTCGGACGTCGCGCTCGGGTTCAGGGCCGAGGTGGCGTCCGCGTCCGAGCCACACGGTGTCGGGGACGGGGGTCGGGGTTGAGTTCTTCTTCGCCATGGAGTCGTTCTGTGAGTGATCGGGGCGCGACCAGTATGGGTCCGTGGAGGCGCGGGGGCCAGGGCAGGGTGGGCCGGTGTCGGGATTGTCGCTCGTACGTGCCCGATTCGCCCCTCGTGTACCCCGGCGTGGCGCGTTGGATCCCGTACGCTCGCCGAATGGCCAGGTACTACGACGTGCACCCAGCAAACCCGCAAGCGCGCCTCATCTCCGCGATCGCCGACAGCATCCGCGACAGCGCGCTCGTCGCCTACCCGACGGACTCCTGCTACGCGCTCGGCTGCCGGCTCGGCAACCGGGCGGGCGTCGACAGGATCCGGCAGATCCGGCAGCTCGACGACCGGCACCACTTCACCCTTGTGTGTCAGGACTTCGCCCAGCTGGGCAAGTTCGTCCAGATCGACAACGACGTGTTCCGTGCCATCAAGGCGGCCACGCCCGGCAGTTATACGTTCATTCTGCCCGCCACCCGCGAGGTGCCGCGGCAGTTGCAGCACCCGAAGAAGAAGACCGTCGGAGTGCGCATCCCCGACCACGTGGTCACGCAGGCCCTGCTCACCGAGCTCGGCGAGCCGCTGCTGTCCAGCACGCTGCTGCTGCCCGGCGAGGAGGAGCCGCTCACCCAGGGCTGGGAGATCAAGGAGCGGCTCGACCACGCGGTGGACGCCGTGGTGGACTCCGGCGACTGCGGCACCGTGCCCACCACGGTGATCGACTTCTCCGGCGGCGAGGCCGAGATCGTCCGGCGCGGCGCCGGGGACACCGAACGCTTCGAGTGACTCAGGCGGACGCCGTCGTCCCCAGGTAGCGGATGTGCGGGCGGGCGCCGGGCCGGGTGACCTCGGCGCGCACCCCGTACACGTCCGCGATCAGCTCCTCGGTCAGTACGTCGCCCGGCTTCCCGGCCGCCACCACCCGGCCCTCGCGCAGGACGACGAGCTGGGCGCAGTAGGTGGCGGCCAGGTTCAGGTCGTGCAGGGCGACCACGGACGTGATGTCCAGGGTGCCGATCAGGTCGAGCAGTTCGAGCTGGTGCTGGATGTCGAGGTGGTTCGTCGGCTCGTCGAGCAGCAGCTCGCGCGGCTCCTGGGCCAGGGCCCGCGCGATCTGCACCCGCTGGCGCTCGCCGCCGGACAGCGTGTGCCACAGCCGGTGCGTCCGGTCGGCGAGACCGCTGCGCTCCAGGGCCGAGCGGACCGCCGCCTCGTCCGCCGCCGACGCGCTCTGCCAGGCGCGACGGTGCGGGACCCGGCCCAGGCGCACCACGTCACCGACCGTCAACTCGACCTGCGCGTCCGACTGTTGCTGCACCATGGCGATGCGCCGGGCGGCCTGCCTGCGGCCCACCGAGGCGAGCGGATCCCCGTCGAGGGTGACGACGCCGCTGTCCGGGGCGAGCACCCCGGCGAGCAGCCGCAGCAGGGTCGACTTGCCGGAGCCGTTGGGACCGAGCACCCCGGTGACCGTGCCGGGCTCCGGTGTCAGGCTCACCCCGTCGAGCACCAGGGCCCCGCCCGGCGACCACGACACACGCTCCGCGCGCAGCCCCGCCGTCACCGCACACCCCGGCGGCGGTAGAGCACCAGCACGAACGCCGGCACACCGATCAGTGATGTCACCACACCCACCGGAACCTCCTGCGGTTCGAGCACCGTCCGCGCGACCGTGTCCACCCACACCAGGAACACCGCCCCCGCGAGCGCCGTCACCGGCAGCAGCCGGGCGTGCCCGGGGCCCACCAGGGCGCGCGCCGCGTGCGGCAGCACCAGGCCCACGAAGCCGATCGCCCCCGCCGCGCTCACCAGCGCCGCCGTGAGCAGCGCCGTCACGCACAGCAGCACGATCCGGGTGCGGGCCACCCGGACGCCGAGCGTGGCCGCCGCCTCCGCCCCGAAGGCGAACGCGTCGAGGGCGCGCCCGTACGCCAGGCACACCACGAGCGCGACGGCGAGGACGGCCAGGCACAGCCACACCTCGGTCCAGCCGACCCCGCTGAGCGAGCCGAGCAGCCAGAACAGCACACCGCGCGTCGTCTCCGCGTCCGCAGACGTCAGGACGACGAACGAGGTCAGCGCCGAGAACAGCTGCATCGCCGCGACCCCGCACAGCACCACCCGGTCCGTGCTCCCGCCCAGCGTGTGACTGAGCACAAGGACCAGCGCGAACGAACACACGGCGCCCAGGAACGCGCCGCCCGACACGGACACGGCACCCCCGCCGAGCCCCAGCACGACGACGAGCACGGCGCCGGTCGACGCCCCCGACGAGACACCGAGCACGAACGGATCGGCGAGCGGATTGCGCAGCAGCGCCTGGAGCACCGTGCCGCACACCGCGAGCCCGGCCCCGCACACCGCCGCGAGCAGCGTCCGCGGCAGCCGCAGGTTCCATACGATGCCGTCCCGGATCGGCGAGAGGTCCGAGGTGCCGAGGCCGATCCGGTCGCCGACGGCCGTCCACACGTCGCCGACCCGGATCTGCGCGGGACCGAAGGTGATCGCGAAGGCCACGGAGACACAGAGCGCGGCGAGGCCGGCCGCCCAGGCGAGAGCGGCCCGAACGGAGACGCGAGGGGAGGCCGCCGGATGCGCCGCCGTCATCGCGCGAGCCCGAACTCACGCAGCCCCGCGGCCACCTGCTCCACTCCGTCGACGGTCCGGATGGTCGGGTTCATGGCCTGCCCGCTCAGGCGCACGTACCGCTTCTTCTTCACTGCGGTCAGCTGCTTCGTGACGGGGTTCGACTCCAGGAACCCGATCTTCTGCGCGGCCGACTCCGCCGACTGCGAGCGGCGCGTCAGATCGCCGATGACCAGCACGTCCGGATCGCGCTCCGCGACCGTCTCCCAGTTCACCTGCGGCCACTCCGCGCGCGTGTCGTCGAAGACATTGCGCGCCCCGAGCTCCTTGGTGACGACGCCGGGCGCCCCGCAACACCCCGCCATGTAGGGCGAGTCGGAGTTGGCGAACCAGTACAGGACGTCGACGCCGTGCGCGTCGACACCGGAAGTGGCCTTGTTCACGCGCGACTTGAGCGTCCCGATGAGCTTCTCGCCGCGCTCCTCGACGTCGAAGACGCGCGCCAGGTCCCGGATCTCGCCGTACACGACGTCGAGGCCCAGGGCCTTGGTCCGCACCCCGTCCCCGTCGCCCCCGTTGTCCTTGCCCGCGCAGTCGCTGGGGGAGAGGTACGTGGGCACGCCGAGCTTCTCGAACTCCGCGCGCGGCGCCACTCCGCCCTTGCCGAGGGTGTACGTGAACGAGGCCGCGGCGAAATCCGGTTCGGTGCCGAGGACCTTCTCGAACGACGGGTAGCGGTCGGCGAGGCGCGGCACCTTCGCGTTGTCCTTCGCCAGGTTCTTGAGGACCGGGTCGGTCCAGGTGGCGGTGCCCACCATCCGGTCCGCCAGGCCCAGCGAGAGCATGATCTCCGCGGAGCCCTGGTCGAGGGCGACGGCCCGCTTCGGGGCGTGCTCGACGTGGACCTTCCTGCCGCAATTGGTGAGCGAGACGCCGCCGCCACCGGCGGCGTCGTCCTCGGTCGCGGCAGGCGTGCCGCAGCCGGTGATCAGCAGGGCGAGCGCCAACAGCGGTGTGCATCGGCGGAGCTGACGTGCGAACAGCACGGAGGTTCCTTCGCGTCCAGGGCTCATACGCGGAGCCGGCCTACGGTCCGCCCCCGGGCCACGCGGCTCTGGAGGCCGCCAGCAGGTCTTCGGACTCGGGGTCGGCCGAGCGGAGCGCCTTCCCGGACCGATGTGCCGGCCCAGTGGCAGTGGCTCCGCCCGTCACCCTTACCGCTGCGCGTCAGTTCCGGATTCGCACCGGATTCCCTGACCCGTGTGCGTAGAAAAACGCACAAAGGTACGACTGGCTCGGCGAAACTATCACGCCCGGCGTCGGCTACGCGGAGGGCGGCGTGAAGACCGCTTCCAGCTGGGGGCGGGTCCCGTCCCTGTGGTGGTCCATGAGGGAGACGAGGCGTTCGTGGTCCCGGGCCCGGAGCGCCTCGACCATCTCCGCGTGCTCGTCGACGATCCGCTTCTGCGACAGCGGGTCGTGCAGGAGGTAGGCCCGGTAGCCGTCGCTCAGCTGCCAGACGCGGCGCAGTTCGGCGACGACGAGGTCCAGGCCCGACGCGGTGAACATGCGGAAGTGGAAATCGGAGTTGAGGCGGGCCATGGCGGTGAGGTCGGCGCGGGCCGACGCCTCGGCGATCTGCTCGTTCACGGCGGACAGTCCTTCGAGGGCGGAGGCCGAGAAGGGCGGCAGTCGGCGCAGCACCTCCGCCTCCAGGACCCGCCGCATCAGATAGGTCTGCTCGAACTCGGCCGCGGTCAGTACCTTCACCCGGTACCCGACGTTGCGGACGTGATCGAGGACGCCCTCGCTGGCCAGCACCCGCAACGCCTCGCGGACCGGGGCCCGGCTGACCCCGAGACGCGCGGCCAGCGCCTCCTGGCGCACCGGGCTGCCCGGTGTCAGATCGCGCGCGAACAGCATCGCCCGCAGCTCCTCCACCACCTGGGCCACCGCGCCGGACACCGCGTCCAGCCGCTCCGCCCCCGTCTGAGCCGTCACTGTTGCCTGCCTTCCCGCCGAGGGTTGTCGACTCTAACTCCCCTGAACACGCAGGGGCATTGACATGGTGCCGCACTGTGCGTCAGATTGCATCCAATCTTGCTCGGATGGATGTCCCGTTCGGTAGTGAACGCCCCGATATGAAACCCGACGATGGCTTCAATACACGTCATCGGCGGCCGATTTCAGAGGAGGACTCGGCGATGACGCCGAAGGAACCGGCAGAATCGGTAGACAATTCCGAAGCGGCAGTGGAGACGGCGAGCGGCGGCGGACCCCCTGCGGGCTGGCCGCTCAACGGCGTCCGCGTCGTCGACATCACCTCGACGCTGATGGGCCCGTACTGCACCCTGCTGCTCGCCCAGTGGGGCGCGGACGTCATCAAGGTCGAGCCGCCCGCAGGCGACGTCGTCCGCTACATCGCCGACACCCGGGGCAACGGCATGGGCCCCGCCTTCCTCAACACCAACCGCGGCAAGCGCAGCGTCGCCCTCGACCTCAAGGCGCCCGGCGCCGCGCCCGTCCTCGCCGCACTCGTGGACTCGGCCGACGTCCTCGTGCACAACCTGCGCCCCGCGGCCGCCCGCCGACTCGGGCTCACCGCCGCATCCGCCCTGGAGCGCAACCCGCGCCTCGTCCACTGCGCGTTCCGCGGCTTCGCCGCCGGCGGCCCCGACTCGGACCGGCCCGCCTACGACGACGTCATCCAGGCCGCCGGGGGAGTCGCCGCACTTCAGGGCGGCGACGGCGGAGCGGAGTACGTGCGGCAGGCCGCGGCCGACAAGACGGTCGGCATCTACGGCGCCGCGGCCGTCCTCGCCGCGCTGCACGGCCGCGAGGCCACCGGGCGGGGCCGCGCCGTCGAGGTCCCGATGATGGAGACCATGGCCTCGTTCACCCTGCTCGAACAGCAGGGCGGCCGCGTCTTCGACCCGCCCACGGGCCCCACCGGCTACGCCCGTACCCGCTCCCCGCACCGCCGCCCGTGCCGCACCAAGGACGGCCACCTCGCCGTCATGATCTACACCGACGCCCAGTGGCGGTCCTTCTTCGCCGCGATCGGCCGCCCCGCGCTCGCCGACGACCCGCGCTTTCGCACCATCACGGAGCGCACCGAGCATATCGACACCCTCTACTCGATGGTCAACGCCGAGCTGTTGCTGCGCACCACGGCCGAGTGGCAGGCCGAGTTCGACGCCCGCGACATACCCGCGACCCGCGTCAACACCCTCGACGACCTCTTCACCGATCCGCACCTGAGCGCCACCGGCTTCTTCGAGCGCACCGAACACCCCACCGAGGGCACGCTGTTGCTCGGCCGGCCGCCGGTCCACATGACGGAGCCCGCCGCCGGTGCTTTCTCCTGCGAGGACGACGGCCCGCTGCGCCCCGCCCCGCACCTCGGCGAGCACACCCGCGAGGTCCTCGCCGAGCTCGGCCTGCCCGGCACGGACGCCGCCGCCCTCTTCGACACCGGTGTGGCTCGCGAACCGGGCGCCGCGACCGCCGCCTGAGCACAGCCACCCGCCAGTCACCCGGTCAGCCACCCCTCAGCCACCCGTCGGACCCGAGAAGAGTCCGCCGAACGGAAGGATCCGCCATGTCCGCGGCCGAAGACCTCCTCTACTCCACCCGCGACCACATCGCCACCATCACCCTCAACCGTCCGCACCGTAAGAACGCCTTCACGCTCCCCATGGCCGACGCCTGGGCCGAGGCGCTGCGCCGCGCCGACGCCGACCCGGACGTCCGCGTCATCGTCGTCACCGGCGTGGGCGACGCCTTCTGCTCCGGCGTCGACCTCGCCGACTTCAAGGGCGAACAGCGCACCCCGATCCAGGAGAAGAGGCTGCTCACCGAGCGCGTGCACCAGGTCGCACGGGCCCTTGAGGACCTGGACAAGCCGGTGCTCGCGGCCGTCGCAGGACCGGCCGTCGGCGCGGGCATGGACATGGCCCTGCTGTGCGACCTGCGCTTCGCCGGCCGCTCCGCGCGCTTCTGCGAGGGCTACATCAAGGTCGGCCTGGTCCCCGGCGACGGCGGCTGCTGGCTGCTGCCCCGCGTCGTCGGCCAGGCGGCCGCGCTGCGCCTGCTGTGGACCGGCGACTTCGTCGACGCCGCCGAGGCGCACCGGCTCGGCATCGTCGAGGACGTCTTCGACGACGCCGACCTCCTCGACGAGGTGTACGCGTTCGCCGCCCGGCTCGTGGCCCGCCCGCCCGCCGCGCTCGCCCTGATCAAGCGCGCCGTCCGCCAGGGCGCGAACCACGATCTGCGCACCGCGCTCGACCTGATCTCCTCCCACATGGCCGTGGTGACGTCCATGGACGACTCCCGCGAGGCCTACGACGCGTTCCGCGAGAAGCGCACCGGTACGTACACGGGCTCCTGAACCCCGTGCAACCCGTCCCGCACCGGATGCGAGCTTCAGGAGGCAACCCCCGCATGACCCCGACCGACACCGCCCGCGCCCCGGCACACGCCGGCCAGGAAGCCGACCCACGGACCGCCGCCCGGGCCCTGGCCACCGAGTGGCGGGAGACCGGCCGCTACACGCCCCGCAGCGACGCCTGGCTCCGCTCCTTCGACCGCGACTTCAGCCGCGAACTGGCCGGCCGTGGCATGACCGCCATGACCTGGCCGGTGGAGTACGGCGGCCACGCCCTGCGCAACGTCGACCGGCTCGCCGTCACCGAGGAACTGCTGCGGGCGGGCGCCCCCGTCGCCGCGCACTGGATCGGGGACCGGCAGATCGGGCCCGCCATCCTGCGTCACGGCAGCCCGGCGCTCAAGAAGGAGATCCTGCCGCGGATCGCCGCCACCGACGCCGTGTTCTGCCTCGGCATGAGCGAGCCCGAGGCCGGCTCCGACCTGGCCTCCGTCCGCACCGCCGCGCGCCGCGTCGCGGGCGGCTGGCGGCTCAGCGGCCACAAGATCTGGACCAGCCACGCCCACCACGCCACCCACGCCTACGTGTTGGCCCGCACCACCCCGCGCGAGGACGTCGACCGCAAGCACCAGGGGCTGAGCGAGTTCGTCGTCGACATGGACGCCGACGGGGTCAGCACCGGCGCCATCCCCGACCTGGCGGGCGAACACCACTTCAACGAGATGCGCTTCGAGGACGTGTTCGTCCCAGAAGGGCGCCTCATCGGCACCGAGGGGGAGGGCTGGCGTCAGGTCGTCGGCCAGCTCTCCTTCGAACGCGGCGGCGCCGAACGTGTCCTGTCCAGCTACCCCGTCCTCGTCGCCCTGCTCGCGAAGGCGGCGGGGGACGCGCAGGCGGGTGGCGCCGTCCCGGACACGATCGCGGCCTCGGTCGGCTCGCTCATCGCCCGGCTCACCGTGCTGCGCCGCCTGTGCTGGGACGTCGCCTCCGCCATGGACCGTGGCGAGACCCCGGTCCGCGCGGCCGCCGCCCTGAAGTACCTGGGCAACGCCTTCGAGAACGACGTCGTCGAGGCGTTCCGCGAGGCGTCCGGTGGCCTGCCGCCCACCGCCGACAGCGAGTTCGGCCAGGCGCTGCTCGCCGCCCCGGCGTTCGGTCTGCGCGGCGGCGCATCCGACGTCCTGCTGTCCCTGATCGCCCGCGAGGAGACCCGCGCATGACCACGCCCCCGACACCCCGGCGCCGCGAGCCCACCATCACCAGCGAGTACGCCGACGAACTCCGCGAGGTCGTGAGCGGACTCGCGGCGGACGCGAAGGAACACGAGGACGAGACCGCCGGTCCGGCGCTCTGGGAGCGTCTCACCGAACTCGGCATGACACGCCTTGACGTCCCGGAGTCGGCGGGTGGCTCGGGCGGCACCTTCGACGACCTGCTCGCCCTGACCCACGCGCTCGCCCGGCACGCCGTGACCACCCCGGTCGCCGAGTCCGCCACCGCGGACTGGTGCCTGGCGACCGGCGGCTCCCTGCCCGCCAAGGCGACCGCGCTCGCCCTCCTCCCCGCGGGCGTCACAGGACCGGACGCCGACGGTACGCTCACCGCCCGACTGCCCGCCGTCCCTTGGGCATCCGGGGCGCACACCGTGCTGCTGGTCCCGACGGAGGCGGCGGAATCGGGCCCGTGGACCGTCGACCTCAACGGCCCCGGCGTCACCCGCCACCCCACCGCCCCCGCTCTGTGCGGCACCCCCTACGAGGCCGTGGACCTGGCCGCCGCGCCGGTGACCGCGCTGCCGCCCGGGACGCCGTCCCCCGCACGCATCCGCGCCCGACTCGCTCTGCTGCGCTCGGCCGCCCTGCTCGGCGCGGCCGAGGGCGCGTACGAACTGACCGCCGCGCACGTGACCCAGCGCGAGCAGTTCGGCGCGCCGCTGCTGAAGATCCCTGCCGTCGCCGCCCACCTCGCCACCATGCGCGTCCACCTCCTCCAGGCCGAGGCCGCGCTGAACCACGCCCGAGACACCTACCGCGCGGACGCGGACGTTCAAAAGGACGATGCCCGGCCGACTGCCGCGGCCGCCACCGTGCGGATCACCGCCGCGACCACCGCCACCGAAGTGGCCCGCAGCGCACACCAGTTGCACGGCGCGCTCGGCATCACCGCCGAATACCCGCTGCACCGGTACACGCGCCGCCTCTGGGCCTGGCGCGACACCCCCACCCCGCAGCAGTCCGAGGCCGTCGCACTGGGCCGGCTGGCCCTCGCGGCGGGCGAGCCCGCCGTCTGGGACGTCCTCACCGCCCCCGCGCCGCGCTGATCTTTTCCCCCCCGTCCCCGCCGCCACCTTCCCCAGAGAGGCTCGACGATGAGTCGTCCGGTCAACCCGAGAGCGGTATCCAGCACGGCCGCGCAGAAGCGCAGTTACATCCGGAACATCCTGGTCGGCTCGATCGGCAACATGATCGAGTGGTTCGACTGGTTCGTCTACGCCACCTTCGCCGTCTACTTCTCCAGCCAGTTCTTCCCGGCGGACGACCCCACAGCGTCCCTGCTGAACTCCGCGGCGGTCTTCGCCGTCGGCTTCCTCGCCCGGCCCGTCGGAGGCTGGCTGCTCGGCAGGCTCGCGGACCGCAAGGGCCGCAAGACCGGCCTCACCGTCACCGTCGGACTGATGTCGGCGAGCGCCCTGATGATCGCCGTCGCCCCCGACCACGCGACGGCCGGCTACACCGGCGCCGTCGTCCTCGTCGTCGCACGCCTGCTGCAAGGGCTCAGCGTCGGCGGCGAGTACGCGGCCAGCGCCTCCTACCTGACCGAGGTCTCGGCCGGGCACCGGCGCGGCCTCGGCGGCAGCTTCCAGTACGTCTCCGTGACGCTGGGACAGCTGGCCGGACTGGTGATCCTGATCGTCCTCCAGACGCTGCTCAGCGAGGACCAACTGACCCAGTGGGGCTGGCGCATCCCCTTCGTGATCGGCGCGCTCGGCGCCGTCGCCGTCTTCTACCTGCGTCGCGGCATGCACGAGTCCGAGGCGTACGTGAAGGCGGAGGCGAGCGACGTGGAGGAGCGCCGCGGCACTCTGCGCGAGGTGTGGCGGCAGCGGCGCGCCGCCGTGCTGGTGTTCGCCCTCACGCTCGGCGGCTCCGTCGCCTACTACACGTACACGACGTACCTCAACAGCTACCTGGTCAACAGCGTCGGCCTGCCCAAGGAGCAGGCGTCCTGGGTGAGTTTCGCGGCGCTGTGTGTCTTCCTGGTGCTGCTGCCGCTGGGCGGATACATCTCGGACCGGGTCGGCCGCCGCCCGGTGCTGATCTTCTTCGGCGTCGGCACGACCTTCGGCACCTACCCGATCCTCAGCGGTATGAAGGCGTGGCCGACCTGGGGCGCCGCCCTCGGCCTCTCGATCCTGGCGCTGACGATCGTCGCCGGGTACTCGTCCGTGAACGCGGTGGTGAAGGCGGAACTGTTCACCACGGAGGTACGCACCGTGGGCGTCGCCGTCCCCTACAACCTCGCCCAGGCCCTCTTCGGCGGCACCGCCTCGTACGTCGCCCTGGCCTTCGCCGACGGCGGGCACGAGAACTGGTTCTTCCTCTACGTCTCCGGCTGCGCCCTGATCTCCCTGATCACGTACGCGCTGATGCCCGAGACCTCGAAGACGTCGCTGGTCGAGGAGCCGGAGCCGGTGCCGGAGCCGGTCAGCGGCCCTCGTTGAGCGCGTCCACCGCGCCCTGCGCGTCCCCGATCGTCGCGTAGTCGACCGCGACGAAGTTCACCGGCCTCCCGCGCTCGCGTTCGCAGCGGCGCGCCCGGTCCAGGACGTAGCGGCGGTCGTTGACGGTGCCCGCGTCGATGCGACTGCCGCCGTTGTCGGTGATGAAGTGGTTGAGCAGGAACAGGCGTTTGTCGTCGCCTCCGCGGTGCGGGACGCAGCTCATCCGGTCGGGGGAGCGGAAGGCGAACGGCGTCTCCATGCCGTAGCGGTAGAAATTGCGGTACCAGGAACCGGGGTCGTCCGCCTTCTCCGCGAACACCACCAGGCGGCGGCCGCTGTCGATCATCTCGCCGAGCGTGGGCCAGGGCTTGTCCGGATCGGCGTCCGGCCTGTGGACCAGCTTGTCCAACCCGGCCTGCTTGAAGGCCTTCCGCGTGTCCTTGGCGGAGATCGCGTCCTGGACGATCAGCGTGACCACTTCGTTCGGGTGGTCCCGCATCCAGTCGCCGATCTCGCGCAGGGTCGGCACCAGGGCGATCGCACCGGCCCGGCACACCGAGTGGCACAGCCACAGCCCCTTGCGCGGCGGGTTGATCCGGCCCACCGCCGACGTCACCAGCGCCTGCTGCTCCGCCGTGAAGTCGGAGCCGGCCAGGCGCTCGGTGAACTCCGCGGGCGTCTCCCAGCGGTAGGTGTCGAGCTGCAGCGCGCGCACCCCCTGGTCCAGCTGCGTGCCGATGCGCGGGTCCTGGAGCGGCCCGATGAAGTGGTCGGCGGTCGTCGACATCGCGTTGTGCGAGGTCAGGTACGCGACCTCGTCGTAGGGCCGGTCGCACAGCTCGGTGCTGCCCTGGCATTCGCGGTCCGCCGCGGGGGACGCGGCGAGCGGCATCAGCACCATCCCCGCGACCGCCACGCACGCCGCGCCGAAACCCAGGCCGACCGCCCGTCGCGGCGACCCGAGGCGTTCGCGCGCCACCCGCGGGACCCGGCCCCCGAGACCCGACCGGGTCAGCAGGCCCACCCCGGCGAGCAGCGCCCCCGCGAGCACCGGCACGAGCGCGGCCCACAGGGCGGTCCCGGTGACATGGCCTACGGCGGAGCGCTGCACGTCGTCGACGAGCCGGGTCAGGCTCGGCGGCCACGAGCCGGGAGGCGCGACGATCCGCCCGTCGGTGACGAGGCGCGTCACCCAGGAGGCCAGCGCGGTCAGCACGCCGCCCGCCACGAGCGGAATCCCGAGCAGGACGAGCCGTCGCCCCGGTTGCGCGGGGCCGAGCAGCCACAGCGCCGCGAGGGAGAGCAACAGCAGTCCCGCCGCGACCACTTCGAGCACCCCGAGGCCGACCGCCGTGTACGGGCGCACCTCGTGCAGCCCCGACAGGTCGTTGCCCGAAGCCTTGAGGGTGTCGGTCAGGTCCCAGTTGCCGCCGTCCGCCAGAGCGCGGAGCTGGGCCGCCGCGTCGCGCGTGCGCTCGGAGACGGTCGCCGGGGCGACGGCGGCGAGCGCGGTGCCGACGTCGCCGTCGGCGAGTGCCGTCTCCACCTCGGGACGCAGGTCCGCGCGCTCACCGGCCGGGACGAGGCCGAGCAGGGTGCCGGTGACCTGGTCCGCCTGTTCGGTGGTGAGCGGCAGCTTCGGCAGCCCCTCGGGTGCCCGCCCGGCGGCCAACGCGCGCACCTCGTCGGCGAGCGCCGCCCGGAACCGGTCGAAGTCGGGCTCGGACCGGCGCTGGACATTCGCGACGAGATCGCCGAAGTAGGTGTGCGCCAGATCGCCGAGGTTGTCCAGGACCGGGCGCAGATCGACGACGACGCGCAGCTCGGCGCGGTCGCCGTTCAGGTAGCCGACCACCGCGTCGATCTGCTGCCGGGTCAGGTCGCGCAGCGTGTCGGGCGGCAGGACCAGCTTGATGTTGGAGGTGATCTGGGCCTCCGGCACATCGAGCCCGGCCAGCAGGTCACGGGTGACCGGCGCGGCCTCCGGGTCGACCAGGACCTCGTTGTAGAGCCGGTCGTAGGCGTCCTGTTCGTCGAGGACGGCGGCGTGGAAGCCGGGGGCGAGCAGCGTGCCGTGGACGGTGGCCGTCGCGCACACGGTCAGCGTGGCGACGGCGGCCACGACGAGGGCCACCGCGCGAAGCCACGTATGGAGCGCGCCCTTCTCCATGCCTCGACGGTACCGGCCTCGTCGCCCGGTCAGTAGTCGAGCGGGTCCCGGCTGATGGGACAGGTCATGCAGTGGCCGCCGCCGCGGCCCCGGCCGAGCTCGGCGCCGACGATCGTGATGACCTCGACGCCCGCCTTGCGCAGCAGCGTGTTCGTCTGGGTGTTGCGGTCGTAGGTGAAGACGACGCCCGGTTCGAGGGCCACCGCGTTGTTGCCGCTGTCCCACTGCTGGCGCTCGGACGCGTACACATCGCCACCCGTCTCGATGACCTGGAGGTCTCCGATGCCGAGGGCCTTCGCCACGACGTCCGTGAACGCGGCCGAGCCCTCGTCGGTGATGTCCAGTCCGGGCGCCTTGTCACTGGGGCGCAGCGTGAACGTGTGCACCGAGTCCATGATCTTCGGATAGAGGGTGACGATGTCGCGGTCGGCGAACGTGAAGACGGTGTCCAGGTGCATCGCCGAGCGCAGCTTCGGCATCCCGGCGACGATGACCCGCTCGGCGGCGCCGCGCTCGAAGAGGGAGGCCGCGACCTGCGTGATGGCCTGCCGCGACGTCCGCTCGCTCATGCCCATCAGGACGACGCCCTTGCCGACGGGCATGATGTCCCCGCCCTCGAAGCTCGCCTGCCCCCACTCCTGTTCCGGATCGCCCCACCACACCGTGGAGCCCACGAAGTCCGGGTGGAACTGGTAGATCGCCTTCATCAGCAGCGTCTCGTCGTGCCGCGCGGGCCAGTACAGCGGGTTCAGGGTGAGGCCGCCGTACAGCCAGCAGGTGGTGTCGCGGGTGTAGAGGGTGTTGGGCAGCGGCGGCATCAAGTACTCGCGCACGCCGGTGGATTCGCGGGCCAGCGACACGTAGGGAGAGCGGTAGTCGTCCGGAAGGTCGGTGGTGGCGAGCCCGCCGATCAGGTACTCGGCGAGCATCCGGTGGTCGAGCCCCTCCAGGAACGCCCGGGTGTCGTCGATCAGGCCGATCCCGACCTGATTGGCGACGATCTTCCGGTCCAGGAGCCAGGACCTGGCCTCGGGGATCGCCATCGTCTCGGCGAGCAGCTCGTGCAGTTCGACGACCTCGACGCCGCGCCCGCGCAGCTTGTTGACGAAGTCGGCGTGGTCGCGCTGGGCGTTCTCCACCCACATCACGTCGTCGAACAGCAGGTCGTCCGCGTTGGTCGGGGTCAGCCTGCGGTGCGCGAGTCCCGGTGCGCAGACGAGGACCTTGCGGAGCCGGCCCACCTCGGAGTGGACGCCGTACGGGGCGGGGGCGGAGCTGTCGGGGTCGGTCACGGGGTGCCTCCCGGAGGGGGTGGGACGGAACGGTTCGGTCAGAGGCTGATCCAGCCTGCGGCCAGGGCGACGATGCCGAGCACGGCGCCGATGACGGAGACGGCGAGGACGACGAGCTCGCGCGGCGAGAACAGCCGGCGGCGCTGCTCGCGGCGGGCCATCACGAAGAGCACGGTGGCCGGCGCGTAGAAGATCAGCGAGACGAGGACGAACTTCAGCCCGGCCGCGTACAGCAGGAACGCCGTGTAGACGACGGCCAGGCAGGCGATCGTCAGCTCACGGTTCGAGGTGCGGCCGCCCGCGGTGAGCGGATCGGGGCGCAGACCGATCTTCGCGGCGAACGCGGCCGCGAGCAGATAGGGGATGAGGGAGAGGGCGCTGGTCAGATCGAGGGCGAAGTTGAACGCGTCGTCGGAGAACGCGGTGACGACGAGGACGACCTGGGTGAGCAGCGTCGTCATCAGCAGGGCGGGCATGGGTACGTCCGCCGCGTTGGCGCGGCGCAGGAAGCGCGGCATGTCGTCGTCCTTCGCGGCGACGAACAGCACCTCCGCGGCCATCAGCGTCCAGGCCAGATAGGCGCCGAGCACGGACACGATCAGGCCGACGCTGATGAAGACCTTGCCCCAGGTCCCGACCGCGTCCTCCAGGACGCCCGCCATGGACGGCTGACGCAGCTCGGCGATCTCGCTCATCGGCATGATCCCGTAACTGACGATCACGACCGAGGCGAAGATGGCGAAGACGCTGAGGAAGCCGAGGACCGTGGCCCTGCCGACGTCCTCGCGGCGCTTGGCGTGCCGCGAGTAGACGCTCGCGCCCTCCACGCCGAGGAAGACGAAGACCGTGGCCAGCATCGTGCCCTTGACCTGGCTGAACAGGGAGCCCGCGTAGTCGGCGCCGCCCCAGTTGTCGGCGAACACGCCGGGGTCGAAGAAGACGAGCGCCAGGATCACGAAGATGACGATCGGCACGACCTTCGCCACCGTCACGATCCTGTTGATGGCCGCGGCCTCCTTCACGCCGCGCCGGATCATCAGGAAGAACGCCCACAGGCCCACGGAGGAGAGGACCACGGCGAGCGCCGTGTCGCCCTCGCCGAGCCCCGACCAGATCGTGCCGACCGTCGACATGATCAGCACCCAGTACGTCACGTTGCCGACGCACGAGCTGGCCCAGTAGCCGAAGGCGGAGAAGAATCCCACGTACTCGCCGAAGCCCGCTTTGGCGTAGGCATAGACGCCCGCGTCCAGGTCGGGCCTGCGGACGGCGAGGGACTGGAAGACGAAGGCGAGCATGAGCATGCCCGTACCGGCGATCGCCCAGGAGATGAGCGCCCCCGCCACCCCCGTCTGCTCCGCGAACCGCGCCGGGAGGGAGAACACCCCGGCGCCGACCATGGAGCCGATGACCATGGTGGTCAGGGTGAACAGTGCCAGCTTCGCGGGCGGCGGGGAGGTCTGGGGCTCCGCGGAGGCCTGCTGCTCCATCTCGTCCCCTTCGGTCGTGGTGGGTGGGCGCCGGGACGCTCGGGGAACAGTTTTCTACCAAAGTGTTGCTAGGTGCACCTTTTGTAAATGCTTCCGGTGTTACGAGCGGTCCACTCCAAATGGCCGTTTCACCGAGTTGTGGGCAGCATGGTGCGAGCCGTCTCAGGAGAAGGACAAGCAGCCATGCATTCCTCATTGACCCCGGTGATCCTTCGCGAGCTGCGCGCGCAGCGCCCCTATCCCGCCGTGTCCCTGGCGATGCCCACGCACCGGCGACGACCGGAGAACAGCCAGGACCCGGTCCGGCTCGGCAACCTCGTCAGCGAGGCGGAGCGCCAGCTGTCGGCGGATCCCGCGGTGACGAAGGACCGGCAGGAGGACGTCGTCGAGCAATTGCGGGCCGCCGTCCAGGAGATCGACCTCGCCCATGTGCGCGACGGCCTCGTCGTCTTCGCGGCGCCCGGCGAGCACCAGGCCTGGGTCGTCGACCGCAGCGTCCCCGAGCGGGTCGTCGTCGCCGACACCTTCCTCACCCGGAACCTGGTCGCCGCCGACGCGGCGCGGCGCCCCTACTGGGTGCTGGCGCTCGCCGCCGACCGGATCACGCTGTGGGACGGCCGCGGCGACCGCGTCACCGAGTCCACCGAGCACGGCTTCCCGCTGACCCGCAGCCTCGAGGACCCGGACGCCGAACGCAAGGAACGCATCGGCGACCTGCCCAGCACCTTCCGCGACGAGCAGGCACGCCAGTTCTTCCGCGACGCGGACACCGAGCTGAGCGACGTGCTCGGCGAGGAACCCCGGCCCCTCTACGTCACCGGGGAGTCGGCCGCGCTCTCCCTCCTCACGGACGTCGGCAGCGCCGCGCAGGGCGCGATCGAGCTACCGGTCGGCGGCCTCGCGCAGGCCACCCCCGAGGAGGTCGTACAGGCGATCGCCCCGGCCCGCGAGGAAGCGGCGCGGCTCGCCGTCGCCGAGGCCCTGGACCAGCTGGAACAGGCGCGCGGCGAGAACAAGTACGCGGCGGGCGTCGACGAGGTGTGGCAGGAGGCCCAGGACGGGCGGATCCGCCGGCTCGTCGTCGAGGAGAACTACCGGATCACGGTGCGGGCCGGGGACGGCCATCTGGAACCGGCCGCCGACGACGACCTCGACGCCGTGCACGACATCGTCGACGAGGTCGTCGAGTCCGCCCTGGAGACCGGCGCGGACGTCGTGTTCGTCCCGGACGACACCCTCGCGGACGCCGGGCGCGTCGCCGCGGTGCTGAGGTTCTGATGCGGGCCCGGACGGCGGCAGCGCCGCTCGCCTGCGCGCTTGCGGGGGTGCTCGCCCTCGCCGCGTGCGGCTCAGGCGACGACAACGACACGGGCGCGAGCCCCAACGCGAGTGCGAGTTCCCCCGACGCGTCGAGGTTCTCCGGCACGCCGCCCTCGGCGCTCGCGTCGAAGAAGGAGTCGATCAAGGCCTCGGCGTCCGAGGCGGCGAAATCGGCCTCGGCGCGCGCCAGCGAACTGGAGGCTTCGGTCTCGGCGAACCTGGAGCGCAAGCGGCAGGAGTTCACCAAGCAGCTGGACAAGGCCGACGGGCGCGGAAACGCGGTGCGCGACGTCGAACTGACCGGCAAGCCCGTCTCGGACACCAACGGGGTGCGCGCCGTCGTCGTGAACATCACCAACACCACCGACAAGACCGCCTCGTACGCGGTGCAGGTCGACTTCAGCGACTCCGACGGCAAGGTCGTCGAGTCCAAGGTCGTCGGCGCCGAGGACCTGAAGGCGGGGGGCCGGGCGCAGCCGCTGGCGATCAGCACCAAGCCCCCCGAGCCGCATCTCAAGGCGAGTGTGGCGAAGGCACAGCGGTACTAGGCGGACACCGTCTCCTGCGTCGCGGCCGCGGAATCGGCCGCGACGCGGCGCTCGAAGTGGACCCGCAGCCGCAGCGTGCACCAGATGCCGATCGCGGAGACCGCCATCAGGGCGACGGCCGGTGGCCAGTACGCGCCACCGGCGAGCGACGACAGCCAGACCGCCGTGACCGGGGCGAAGCCCGCGAAGATCATGTTGCAGAGCTGGTAGGAGAGCGAGATGCCGGTGTAGCGCACGTGCGGAGCGAAACCGTCGGCGAGGATCGCGGCCATCGGCCCGTACAGCGCCGACATCACCAGACGCATCGCCAGCATCATCAGATAGATCAGCACCACGCTGCCGCCGCCCAGCACCATGAACTGCGGGACCGACAGCAGCACGACACCCGCGAGCCCCGCGACGACCACCTTGTGCGCGCCCACCTTGTCACCGAGCAGCGACAGCAGCGGTGTGACCACGAGCTCCAGGAACGCGGCGAGCGAGAGGCCGTTGAGCAGCACCGACTCCGACAGGTGCAGCGAGTCGGTGCCGTACGAGAGCAGATAGCTGGTCACCACGTAGTAGCCGCCGGTCGCCGTGGCGAGCGCGAAGACCCCGGTCAGGACCGTCCGCCAGTCCTTGTGCAGCACCTCGGCGACGGGCAGCCGGCGCGGCGTCCCCTGCTCGGCCTCCGCGGCGTGGATGTCCTCCATCACCGGGGAGTCCTCCAGCTTGGTGCGCACCACCAGTCCGATGACGACGAGGACCGCGGATGCGAGGAACGGGACGCGCCAGCCCCAGCTGTTGAACGCGGATTCCCCGAACAGGTTCATCAGGCTGAACATGCCGGTGGACAGCAACGCGCCCACCGAAGAGCCGAGTTGGGCGAACGAGCCGAAGAAGGTGGCCTTGCCCTTGGGCGCGTTCTCGACCGCGATCAGGACGGCGCCGCCCCACTCGCCGCCGATCGCGATGCCCTGGATCAGGCGCAGCGTGATAAGCAGGATCGGGGAGAGGACACCGACCTGGTCGTACGTCGGCAGCAGGCCGATCGCGAACGAGGCGATCCCCATCATCAACAGCGTGATGACGAGTGTCTTCTTGCGGCCGACGCGGTCGCCGACGTGCCCGAAGACGATGCCGCCGAGCGGACGGAGCAGGAAGCCGACGGCGAAGGTGGCGAAGGACGAGATCGTCTTCAGGGCCGTCGGCATGTCGGCGGGGAAGAAGACGTCGTTGAACACGATCGCCGCGGCGGTGGCGAAGGCGTAGAAGTCGTACCACTCGATGGAGGTACCGGACAGAGCGGCGAACGCCGTCCTGAACGGGCTCTGCGGGGAACGGTTCGTGGTGCGGTCCGGCAAGGGGACCTCCGGCGAAATGAGTGCGGTCGGGGACGGGACGTGCTCAGGTGTGGGGCTTGTGGGTGGGGGAGTGGCCCGAGGGGCGCGGGGAACGGCGCAACCGCAACCGCGGTGTGGGGTACCGTCGCGGCCGGGCCGCACCACGGTGCGGCCCGAACCCGACCCCTGCTACCCGCGGAGCGACCACGCTCGGCTGCCGCCGATCCACGTCTCCCGGACGCGGATCCCGGCCAACTCCTCGGCGGGCACGGTCAACGGATCGGCATCCAGCACGACGAAATCCGCCAGCATGCCGGAGGCGAGCGCGCCGACCGCGTGCTCGCGGTGCAGGGCGCTCGCCGCGGCGGCCGTGTGCGCGTGCAGGCCCGCCTCGACCGGCAGCCGCAGCGAGGCGTCGCCGAGGACGGTACCGAGCACGGTCCGCCGGGTGGCCGCGGCGGACACCGCCTCCAGCGGGGCGGGCGGGGCGACCGGTGCGTCCGAGGAGAAGACGACCGGGACCCCGGCGTCGGCGCAGCGGCCCGCCGGGTTGTACCGGTGCCCCATCTCGCCGATCGCGGTCAACGTGCCGTCGCCGGTGCGCAGATGGTGCTGCGGCTGCATGACGGGGACGACGCCGAGCGCGCCCATGCGCGCGATCTGCTCGTCCGTCGGCAGCCCCGAGTGCTCGACGCGGTGGCGCATCCCGGGCCGCTCCCGCTCGGCCTGCGCCTTCTCGATCGCGTCGAGCACCATGCCGATGGCGTACGGGGACTGGGCGTGCGTCGCGGTCTGCAGACCGGCCGCGTGGGCGCGGCGCACGATCTCCGCGTACTCCTCGACCGAGTGGTACAGCTGCCCGTGGTGGCAGCAGTCGGCCGCGTACCCCTCGGGGAAGTACGCGGTCCAGCCGCCGAGCGTGCCGTCGGCGTAGAACTTCACGCCCTGGATGCGGAACAGGTCGTCGCCGAAGCCGCGCACCGCGCCGAGTTCGAGGGCGGTGTCGAGCAGCGCGGAGGTCAGATACGCGGACACGCGCATGCGCAGCGAACCGTCCGCGCGCGCCCGCAGGTACGTCTCCATCTCGCGGCGCGACACCTGCGCGTCGCCGATCGTGGTGACACCGGAGGCGAGGAACACCTCCTGGGCGCGCAGCAGATGGTCGGCCATGATGTCCTCGGGCTCGGACAGGTGGAAGTTCGGCCCGTGGTTGCCGATCTTCACGCCGGCCGGTCCCGTGAGCAGGTCGCAGGCGGCGTCCCACAGCTGCCCGTCCGGCTCCCCGTTCTCGAAGTGGCCGATGCTGCCGCCCTCGGGCGACGGGGTGCCCGCCGTGATCCGGCAGGTGCGCAGTGTGTGGGAGTTGACGACGCCGCCGTGTCCTGAGGCGTTCATGACGTAGACCTCGCGGTCGTCGGCGACGCGGTCCAGGTCGTGGCAGCTGGGGTGGCGGCCCTCGGCGAGCCGCCGGTGCTCGTAACCGAAGCCGCGCACCGGCACCCCGGCGGGCAGCTCGCGGGCCGCCTCGCGCAGCACCTCGACGAGCGTGCCGATGTCGGGCACGCGCTCGGGCCGCAGGTCGACCCAGGCGAGCGCCTGCCCGTACATCACCGGGTGGCAGTGGGCGTCCACGAAGCCGGGGTGGACGAGACCGCCGTCGAGGCGCAGCTCCTCGTCGACCCGGCCGCCGAGGGCGGCGCGGGCCTCCTCGGCGGTGCCGACGTGCACGATGCGCTCACCGCGCACGGCGAGGGCCTCGGCCCGGACGGTGGCGCCGGCCGCGGCGACGGCGGCGCCGGTGACGAGGAGCGTGGACTCGGGGCAGCGGGGCATGACAGGCCTGCTTTCGACCGGGAACGTACGGGGAGTGTGCCGACAGACGATTCGGCTTGCAGAACCATAAAGAGCGAACGACTGATTGACCAGAGGGTCGGGTGAAGAATGTTTGTAAGGTCGAATCGCTTGTTTGATTCCGGATCGACTGTGCACCCCGGATCCGGTCGGCCGATCAGTCCGTGCGCGGCCCCAGGTCGTACCGCTCCTTGATCAGTTCGAGGTGGAGCCAGCTCTCCACCTCGCGCACGGCGGGCAGCGCGCGCATCTCCTCGAGCGTGGCCCGCACCGCCCCGAACGACTCCGCGGTGATCGTGCCGACCAGCTCCGCGCCGCCCAGGCACGTCGACAGGAACGTCACACGCCCGAAGGCCGCGACCTGATCGGCGACGTCCGCCGCCGCGCCCTCGACCCGCAGGCTGAATCCGCACAGGTACCCCATGCCGAGCACGTCGGGCCGCACGAGCGCGACCACCTTCGCGACCCCGCCGTCGAGCAGGCGCAGGGTGCGCGCACGGGTCGCCCCGGCCGACAGGCCCACGCGCGCCGCCAGCTCCGCGAAGGCCAGTCGTCCGTCGTCCTCGAGCTCGGCGAGGATCCGCTCGTCCACCGCGTCGAGCGCGCTCACGGTCGGTTCCCGTGTCAGCAGGTACGGGTCCTTGACGTGCCGGGTCGCGACGAGCGCGTCCACCGCGCGTACGCCGGGCAGCGCCCGGATCCGCTCGATGGTGCGGTCGAGCGCACCGAATCCCGCGGTGCGCAGCTCCGTCATGATGGCGCGCCGTCCGCTGGTCAGCGTCACGAACGGGGCCTCCGGAAGTGCGGCGATCGCGCGGGCCACCGGGTCCGCGGCGCCGTCGGTGTCGATCGCCAGATGCGCGGACGCCGACAGATCGCGCACGGCCGGGTGCACGATCGCCACGACCCGTACGGCGCCCGACTCCTGGAGTCGCTGCACCCGCATCCGCGCCGCGGGCCGGGACAGGCCCACGCGCTGCGCCAGCGTCTCGTACGTGAGGCGGCCGTCCGTCTGCAGCTCGCGCACGATGCCCAGGTCGGTCTCGTCGAGATCCACGTGCTGTTCCCCTCGGCGGTTCGGTGTCGGCCCGGCCGTGGACCGGCCGGGGTGCCCGCTCATTGTCGGCCACCGCAGGGGCGACCGTCTCGTCCGGTCTGGACAATCATGGCAGTCGAAACGTAGGTTCGTGTGCCGTAAGTCGTTCGAATCATTACTGATCGCCCTGGAGGATGGTGTGGCGCGACCCGTCGTCGTGATCACCGACACCGAGGAGCTGGACCCCGAACCGGGTGTGCAGCTCCTCGCCGACGCCGGCTGGGAGGTGCGGATCGTCGGCAGCCGGGACCCGGAGGCGATCGCCGCCGTCGCGCACGACGCGGACGCGCTGATCGTCGGGTACGCGCGCGTGGACGCGGCCCTGCTCGACCGCCTGCCCACGGTGCGCATGCTCGCCACCATGTCCGCCGGTTACGACATGATCGACATCGCCGAGGCGGAGCGGCGCGGTCTGTGGGTGGCGAACCTGCCGCACGCCGCGACCGAGGACGTCGCCGTGCACGCGCTCGCGCAGGCCCTCGCCCTGACCCGCCGCCTGCCGCAGGCCGACGCGGTGGTCCGCTCGGGCGGCTGGAGCGGCGAGTTCGGCGAAGTGCCGCGCCGGACGAGCGAGTTGACGCTCGGGATCGTCGGCATGGGGCGCATCGCCCGCACCCTCGCCCGGCTCGCTGCGCCGCTCTTCGGCCGGATCGTCGCGCACGACCCGCGCGCCACGAACTGGCCCGACGGAGTCGAACGCGCCGACCTGGACACGCTCGTGGAGAGCGCCGACGTGCTCTCGCTGCACGTGCCCTCCACCCCGCAGACGCAGGGCATGGTCGACGCCGGACTGCTGGCCCGCATGCGCCCCGGCAGTGTCCTCGTCAACGTCTCGCGCGGCGACCTCGTGGACCCGCACGCCCTGCTCGCCGCGCTCGACAGCGGCCGGCTCGCGGCCGCCGCCCTCGACGTCTTCCCCGTCGAACCGCCCGCCGCGGACGACCGCCTGCGCAGCCACCCGCGCCTGCTGCTCTCCCCGCACAGCGCCTTCCTGTCCGACGCCTCGCTGCGCGCCTACGTCACGGAACCCGCGCGCAACGTGCTCGCGTGGTGGGACACCGGGCGCCCGCACACCCCCGTCGTCGACCCCACGACTCGTACCGACTCCCTCAACGCCCCTCGTACGCAAGGAGCACTCGCGTGACCGACACCCTCACCGCCCCCGTCACGGCCGACGACGCCGCCGCGGAAGAGCTGCGCCTGCGCCGTGAACTGGCCGCCGTCTACCGGCTCGTCGCGCACTTCCGGATGACCGACCTCATCTTCACGCACATCTCGCAGCGGCTTCCGGGTCCTGACAACCACTTCCTGATCAACCCCTACGGCCTGCTCTTCGAGGAGATCACCGCCTCGAACCTGGTCAAGATCGACCTGGACGGCAACGCGGTCGAGCCGAGCCCGCACCCCGTCAACCCGGCCGGCTTCATGATCCACAGCGCGATCCACAAGGCCCGCCCCGACGCCCACTGTGTGCTGCACACCCACACCAAGGCGGGCTGCGCCGTCGCCGCGCAGCAGGGCGGGCTGCTCCCGGTCAACCAGATGTCGATGGAGTTCCACAACCGCGTCGGTTACCACGACTACGAAGGTGTGGCCCTCAACTTCGACGAGCAGAAGCGCCTCGTCGAGGACCTCGGCGGCCACCCCGCGCTGATCCTGCGCAACCACGGTCTGCTGACCGTCGGGGAGAGCGCCAAGCAGGCGTTCCTGCGCATGTACTACCTGGAGAAGGCCTGCGAGATCCAGGTCACCGCCCAGGCCGGCGGCCAGTTGATCATCCCGTCCGAGCAGGTCTGCGAGTACACGGCGCAGCAGCTCACGGGCGAGGGCGAGGCATCCTCGGACGTCGAGGACGACATCGCGTACGACCTGGCGTGGGGCGCCCTGCTGCGGCTCGTGGAGCGGATCGCGCCCGACTACAAGGAGTGAGAAGTGGGGCGGCGCGCACCGTGACGCCGGATGCGCGCCGCCCCTGGATCACCTGCTCGAGTACGGCAACAGCGCCATCTCGCGGGCGTTCTTCACGGCGGCGGTCACCTGGCGCTGCTGCTGGACCGTGAGGCGGGTGACACGACGGCTGCGGATCTTGCCGCGGTCGGAGATGAACTGCCGCAGCAGATCGGTGTCCTTGTAGTCGACGTAGGTGATGCCGGCCGCGTCCAGCGGGTTCGGGCGCGGCTTGGCGGGCTTGCGCGGCGTGCGCGTACGGGGCATGTCTGTGTCCCTTCGGTGGTGTCGGTGGTGGTCAGCGCGCCGGGTCGAGGAGCGGGTCGAAGGCGGCGGGGAGCCGCCGCCAGCCGTCCGGGCCCGCGCCGTACTCGTCGTCGGTGAGCAGGCAGGAGTCGAGCAGGGCGGTCAGTCCCTCGCGGTCGAGTGCGGGGGAGGTGAACACCAGGTGCTGGCAGCGGTCGCCGTGCTCCGGGTGCCAGTCGACGGCCGCCGCCGCGCGCCGCTGCGCGGGGACCATCTCCCAGGCGGCGTCGGGCAGCGCGTGCAGCCACGGCCCGCAGTCGTCGACGCCCAGGGCGCCGCCCGCCGCGTCCCAGGCCAACAGCGTGTCGGGGCGGTCGGCGAGCCAGAAACGCCCGCGGCTGCGGGCCGCCGCGCAGCACAGGTCCTCCAGGGCGTCGTACAGCCGTTGCGGATGGAACGGCCGGCGGCGGTGCCACACGAGCGTGCTGACCCCGGCCTCCTCCGTCTCCTGCGGGAGCCGGGCGCAGGCGGGGTGCTGGGCGGTGCGTGCCGCCTCGGCGTCGAACCCGGCGAGGGCGAGCTCGGCCAGTTCGGCCGAGCGGGACGCCGCCTGGATCCCCGTCGGGTGCAGCTGGGTGAGCAGGGCCCGGTCCTCGTCGTCGGCCTCGGGGCTTTCGGTGACGGCGACGACCGTGGCGTACTCCAGCTGCCGGGCCCAGGTGTCCGCGACGGTGCGCTGATCGGTGGCGGCCGCCGCGAGCCCCGCCTCGGCGAGGTCGCCGCCGTTGCCGAGGAAGGGCAGGACGAGGGCCGGGTCGACGGCCGTCACGACGCCGGTCAGCCTCAGCAGCGGCTCCGCGTGCGCGGCGACGACGTCCGCCATGGCCTGCGGCTCCACGGAGTCCCACAGCTCCACGACGGCGAGCCGGGTCAGTCCGTCCCCGGCGAGCCGTTCCAGTTCGGGTACGAGGTCCTCGCGCAGGGCGCAGCAGGCGCAGTCGTTGACCAACGGCGCCTCGCCGCGGCCGAGTTCACCGGACGCGTTCCGGATCGTGCGGGTCACCGTGCCGGACGGCGCGGTGCCGAGGTCGTGGTGCAGGGCCACGCTCGACGGCACCGCGTCGAGCAGGCCCCGCACCACCTCCCGGCGCGCGTCGGCGTGCAGGCCGCCGACGATGACGACGGGCATGCGGTCGAGGCCGGGGTCCTCCATCACCGGGCGGCTCGACGGCCGTAGCGACGCTCGAAGCGCTCGACGCGGCCGGCGGTGTCCATGACGCGGGCCGTGCCGGTGTAGAAGGGGTGGCTCGCCGAGGACACCTCGACGTCGTACACGGGGTAGGTGCGGCCGTCCTCCCACTCGATCGTGCGGTCGGTGGTGAGTGTGGAACGGGTCAGGAAGGCAAAGCCGGCGGCCTTGTCGCGGAAGACGACGGGCCGGTAGGCGGGGTGGATGCCGGACTTCATGGCGGGCTCCCTCTGGTTCGTGCGGTTGTGCGGTCCTGCGGTTGAGCGGTTGAGCGGTCTTGCCGGGCGGGAGGTTCAGCGCTCCTCGCGGAACTCGACGTGGCGGCCGACCACCGGGTCGAACTTGCGCAGGGTCAGCCGGTCGGGGTTGTTCCTGCGGTTCTTGCGGGTCACGTAGGTGTGGCCCGTCCCTGCCGTGGAGCGGAGTTTGACGATCGGGCGGAGTTCGTTGCGTGCCATGTGGCTAGTATATGGAAATGGATTCCATTTTCAATAGTGGGTCCGTGAGCACCGACGAACGAGACAACCCAGACGACAGAGAGGGGCCGCATGTCCGCCCGCTGCCAGCTGACGGGGGCCGAACCGCGCTTCGGCAACCGCATCTCCCACTCGCACCGGCGCACCTCGCGCCGCTTCGACCCGAACATCCAGCGCAAGCGCTACTGGCTGCCGAGCGAGGGGCGCTCCGTGCGGCTGACCCTGAGCGCCAGGGCGGTCAAGACGGTCGACGTGATCGGCGTCGAGGCCGCGGTGGCGCGCATCCGTGCCCGAGGGGAGCGCGTCTGATGGCCAAGAAGAGCAAGATCGCCAAGAACGAGCGGCGCAAGGAGGTCGTCGCCCGGTACGCCGCCCGGCGCGCGGAGCTCAAGGAGACCGTCCGCCGCCCCGACACCCCGGAGGCCGACCGTGCCGCGGCCCTGGCGGAGCTGCGCCGCCAGCCGCGTGACGCCAGCGCGACGCGGGTCCGCAACCGCGACAGCGTGGACGGCAGGCCGCGCGGTCACCTGCGCAAGTTCGGCCTGTCCCGCGTAAGGCTGCGGGAGGAGGCGCACGCCGGTCACCTGCCGGGGGTCACCAAGTCGTCCTGGTGACGTAGCCCCACCGATGCGCCCGACCAGGTATCAATCCTGGTCGGGCGCCCCCAATGGGTGAACCCCCGGGCCGCGTGGGCAGGCGCGGCAGGCCCGATCGACGGACCATGGGGGAAGCCGAAGTGCGTCGAGCCGAGGGGAGTGCCGCAGGTGGGTGGCGCGCGCGAGCACGAAAGCCCCGAGGAGACCGACGAGAAGCAGGGGGATCAGGGGCGGGAACACGGCGCGGAGGTGCCCGGCGGGGCGGCTGCGTCCGGCGCGGCGGGGGCAGGTGAAGAGACATCGAGGGACGAAGGTTCGGCGGCTCCTGGGGATGCGGAGGCGCCCACGGGTGTCGAGGCTCCCGGAGGCTCGGAGGCGTCCGGAAACGCGCCGGCGTCCGGAAACGCGCCGGCGTCCGGAAGCGCGCCGGCGTCTGGAGGCGCGATGGTGTCCGAAGCCGTGGAGGTGCCCGAAGGCGGCGGCGTTCCCGTGGGCGCCGATCTTCCCGGAAAGTACGACGTCGAGGTCCGGCAGGTCGAAGGGCTCAACCGGATGGCCGGGCCCGCTGTCGGGGGAAGCGACGAGGAGCCGGTACGGGCCCGGCATCGGGACACCGATCTGCTGGTCACCGGGCACGCCCTCGCACGCGTCGCCTCGCTCGGGGAGGCGCTCGCCCTGATCTCCCAGTTGGCCGACGACAGCTTCCCGCTCTGCGGGCAGGCGGTCTTCCGGGCGGACCGGGAGATGCTGCACTGCGTCGGCCGGATCGGCCTGGGGGACGGCGAGACCGACGCGTTCCGGCTGCCGCTGAGCGACGCCCACCCCGCCGCGCAGGTGGCCAGGACCGGCCGCCCCGTGGTGCTCACCTCGCCGCAGGACTACCGGGACCGGTTCCCGGTCACCGACGAGTGCCCCGGCGGGGAGCTGCACGAGGCGTGGGCGTTCCTGCCGCTCACCACGTACGGCCAGCTCACTGGCGTGTGGATGGCGGCGTTCGGCGCCCCGGTGGAGACGACCGGCAGCATCGGCACCTTCCTGCTGAGCATCGCCCGGCTGCTCGGTCAGTGCATCGAGCAGACATACGAGGGCCAGGCGGATCTCGCCCTCTCGCAGAGCCTGCGCAGCAGTATGGGCCGCATCGACCCCGGCCCCGAAGGGCTCACCGTCACCGCCCGGTACGTGCCCACGGGCGGCGGTCTCATGGTCGGTGGCGACTGGTTCGACAGCATCACCCTGCCCAACGGCCGCCTCGGTCTGGTGATCGGCGACGTCCAGGGGCACGACATGCACGCCGCCGGGCTGATGTCCCAACTGCGCACCGCCATCCACGCCTACGCGGCCGAGGGGCACGGCCCGGACGCCGTCCTCGTACGCGCCTCCCACTTCCTCGCATCGCTCGGCGAGGACCGCTTCGCCACCTGCATCTACCTGGAGGCCGACCCCGCGACGGGCACGCTGCGCATCGCCCGCGCAGGCCACCCGCACCCGGTGCTGCGGCTGCCGGACGGCACCTGTCTGCTCAAGCACGTGCGCGGCGGCCTGCCCCTGGGGCTCGACCTCGGCGAGGACGACTACCCGGTCAGCGTCGTGACGCTGCGCGAGAACGAGATCATGATGCTGTGCACGGACGGCCTGATCGAGTCCGGCGGCCACGACATGTACTCCGGCTGGCTCCGGGTCCGCACCGCGCTCACCCCCGGCGGCCCCGACGACATCGACGGCATGGCCGACCGGCTCATGAACGCGGTCGTGGCCCCGCAGCCCGCCCAGCCCGGCGACCGGCCCGTCACCTCCTTCACGGAGGACGACATCGCCCTGCTGCTCCTGCGCCGCGACCCCTCCGTCGACCACGGGGACCTGCCCGGACGCACTCTGCGGTTCACCCTCGAACAGGACCAGGCCCAGGGGCTCGCCGACGCCCGCATCGAGTTCCAGGGCCTGCTCCACGACTGGGCCCGCCCCGAACAGGTCGACACCGTCCTGCTGCTCGTCTCCGAACTCCTCGGCAACGTACTGATCCACACCGAGCACGCCGCCGTGCTGCGTGCCGACATCAGCGGCGCCGAGGGGCGGCGCCGGCTGCGCGTGGAGGTCTCCGACCGCAGCGACGAGGTCCCCTCCCGCCGCGCCCCCGGCGAACTCTCCTCCTCCGGCCGCGGCCTCGTCCTCCTCGACCTCCTGGCCCACCGGTGGAACCTCCGCCCGGAACCCGAGGGCAAGACCGTGTGGTTCGAACTGGACGAGGACGGGCCGGAAGAGCCCTGACCCCTGTGGAGACGGCCCGAACACTGCCTGAGCACCCGTCACATCATGGCGCGTCACGGGATCTTGACACCGGCGTCAATGGGTGGTGGTTTAGACCACGTTCCCTGACCGGTAGGTGAGGGTCCACTTCTGTGGAGGTGCAGTGTCTCGCATGCCTGAACGTCATTCGTCCTGTCATCCCCGTCCTGCCAGGCCCCTGCTCGCCGGTGCCGCGCTCCTGCTGACCCTGGGCACGTTCGCCGCGCCAGCGCAGGCGCTCGACGCTTCGCCGGCTCCCGCGTCCGGTGCCGCCGCGTCGGCGGCGTTGCCCGTCGTCACGCCCACGCCGCAGCACATGAGATCGGCGGGTGCCGACCTTCGTGTCCCGGACCGCGCGCGCCTCGTCCTCGGTGACGGCGTCGACGCGTCGACCGTCGAGGTCGTCAAGCGGGCGCTGGCCGCTGCCGGGGTGCGCTCCGTCGACTCGACGCGGGCCGCCGACGCCGCCAACAAGCCCGCCGCTCCTGGTGTGTTGACCGTCGTGGTCGGCTCCGTCAAGGACGCCGCGGTGGCCGACGCGCTCAAGGGTGCGGGCGGCACGGTGCCCGGCACCCTGAACGCGGAGGGCTACTCCCTCGCCTCCCGAAGTGCCCCCGGACGGGGCACCGTTGTGCTCGCGGGCAACGACGGTGACGGTGTCTACTACGCCGCCCAGACCCTGCGCCAGCTGGTGACCGGACCGCACACCATCGCGGCGGTGTCCGTCACCGACCACCCGAGCATGCCGCTCCGTGGCAGCATCGAGGGCTTCTACGGCGCGCCCTGGTCGCACAGCGACCGCGTCGACCAACTCGCCTTCTACGGCGACATCAAGGCCAACACGTACATCTACACGCCGAAGGACGACACGTACCTGCGGGAGAAGTGGCGCACGCCCTATCCCGCCGACAAGCTCGCCGATCTGCGTCAACTGATCGAGCAGGCCGCCACCCACCACGTCGACTTCACCTATGCGCTCTCTCCGGGGCTGTCCGTCTGCTACAGCGACCCCGACGACGTGCAGGCCCTGAAGGAGAAGCTGGGCACGCTGTACGAGCAGGGCGCGCGCAGCTTCTACGTGGCACTCGACGACATCAGCTACACCAAGTGGAACTGCGAGGCGGACCAGGCGAAGTACGGGGCACCGGGCCGGGCGGCGGCGGGACAGGCCCAGACCGACCTGCTCAACGCGGTGCAGCACGACTTCATCGACACCCACGAGGGTGCCAAGCCCCTCCAGTTCGTCCCCACCGAGTACTCCGACACGGCGGACTCCGCGTACAAGTCCGTGCTGCGCGAGCAGTTGGACCCGAAGGTCGTCGTGCAGTGGACGGGCACCGACGTCGTGCCGCCCGCCATCAGCCTCGCGGACGCGCAGGCGGCGTCCAAGGTGTGGGGACGCAAGGTCTTCCTCTGGGACAACTACCCGGTCAACGACTACGGGCAGACCACGGGCCGGCTCCTGATGGCCCCGTACGACAAGCGGGACGCCGGACTGCACAAGGAGTTGAGCGGCATCGTGCTCAACCCGATGAACCAGGCCGCGCCGAGCAAGGTGGCGCTCTTCGGCGGCGCGTCGTTCGCCTGGAACGACGAGAGCTACGACCCGGACCGCACCTGGCGCGCGGCCGCCGACTACCTGGCGGGAGGTGACCGCGCCACCGCGCGGGCCCTGCTCGCCTTCTTCGACACCGAACACCTGGCGCCCACCTTCGGCGACACCAACTGGCAGCCGCAGGCGCCCGAACTCGCCGCGCGCCTCGCGCAGTTCCGCAAGGCGTGGGACGGCGGAACGCGCGCCGAGCGCCACTCCGCGCTGCGAAAGCTCTCCGCCTACGCCGGCGTACTCGCGGGCGCACCCGAGCAGATCCGCGCCGGGGTGCCCGACAAGGCGTTCCTCGCGCAGACGAAGCCGTGGCTCGATGCCCTCGACCTGTGGGGCGACGCGCTGAACGCCACGCTCGACGGCTTGCGCGCCCAGCTGAACTCCGGTACGGGGGATGCCGATTTCGCCAAGGCGGCCGACCTGGCGAAGCGGGCCTCCGCCATCACCACCATCCCCGGAACCACCCGGCCGCAGGGGCCGGTGAAGGTGGCCGACGGCGTGCTGGACACATTCGTCAAGGAGGCGCCCACGAGCTGACACCCGGCACCAACGCCCGCTCCGGTACGCGACCGGGGCGGGCGTCGTCGTTTCCCCGGGTCCCGCGTCCCCCGGCCTAAACCACCCTCCGCCAACAGGGTTCTGCGAACGGCTACTTCGGGCCAATTCGCGCCGGTGGTCCATGCCTCTGGCGGGCGCGGGGCGCGAAAGTCGTCCACGCGGTTGTGTGGGCGTATGAAGTGTGCCCTGTTGCCACATCGCCGCAGGTCACTGTGGGGGCGTCAGGGATGTGGAGGGCGCCGGTGGCAGCTGATCGTGTAGCCAATCACAAACCTTGACCACAAATTCCACACATCTCTCTCGACAGGCGGCCTCGATGGTCTAGATTGACCGTGCTTCACATGCCGGGACACTAGGCGACAAAAGGTGATCCGAGGGTCTGGTGCTGCGCGCGGCCGACCGCCGCGCCTCCGGATCCGAAGAGGGGGGGATCGGTTCTTGGTGTCCGAGAGGGGGCCTTGGGTGCGGGGAACACCTGAGGGGTCGAGGTCGACGGGTCCCGAAGACCTCGGTGCGCGAGTCTCGGACACCTTCACGTCCGCTGCCGACTGAGCGGACGGCACATCCAGCGCTGCTTCACACCCGGGCAAGACATGTGCGGGAGGCGGGGTCTCCCGAAATGAGGAGCGGCGCGACACGGGGGGCGGGGGCCTCCCGAGGAGGGGAAACAGTGCGGGGGGCGGGGGTCCTCCGCAGGGGGGAGGAATCGTGTTGGGCGAGCACGTGGAACCCGCCGGAGACTCGGACGGGGCTGTACAACAAGGGGAATTGGTCAGCCCGTTCCCACCGGTGAGCGGGCGGCCGGTGCACGGGGCTCTCCGTCGGCCCGCGGCCGACTGGGAGCAGCGGTACCGGCGTACCGTGATCATCAGCGACACCTTGGCCACGGCTCTCGTCGTGGCCGCGTTCGGTGGCTTCTTCGGTGTGCGGGACGCGGCCAACTGGCACGAGAAGTGGAAGATCCTCGCGTTCGGCACCGAGTTGCTGGTCCTGGGCGCGCTGGCCGTGAGCCGCTCGTGGGCCCCGGCCGTGCTCGGCCAGGGCGCGGAGGAATTCCGCCGGCTGGGGCGCTCGCTGTTCACGGCGACCGTCGTGCTGGCGCTCGGCGGGATAGCCCTCACCTCGCGGAACATCAAGCTGTGGATCTTCGTGGCGATCCCCGCGATCGCACTCGTCACGATGACCGCCAGATATGTGCTGCGCCTGTGGCTGCACAGACAGCGCAAGGAAGGACGCTGCCTGCGGCCGGTGCTGGCCGCCGGAAGTCCGGCCACCGTGCGCGACCTGATCAGCCGGACCCGCAAGTTCCCGCACATCGGCTGGCAGGTGGAGGCGGTCTGCACGACGAACGGGCACGGGGTGGACGGCGACCGCCTCGACGGAGTGCCCGTCGTCGGACCCCTGACCGACGTCGCGAGCCACGTGTCGCGCGACGGCTACCGGGTCGTCGCGGTCACCCCCGACCCGCACTGGACCCCTGACCGGCTGCAGCGGCTGGCCTGGAACCTGGAGGGCAGCGACGCCGAAATGGTCGTGGCTCCCGTGCTGATGGAGGTGGCGGGACCGCGGCTGCACGTCGACGCGGTCCTGGGGATACCGCTGCTGCGCGTCAGCATGCCGGCCTTCACCGGCGGACGCCGGGCCATCAAGGAGATCGTCGACCGGCTGGGCTCCGCGTTCCTGATCCTGCTGTTCGCACCGCTGATGGTGCTCGTCGGGCTGTTCGTCCTGTTGGACAGCCGGGGCGGGGTGTTCTACCGGCAGCGCAGAGTCGGCAAGGACGGAGCCGAGTTCACCATTCTCAAGTTCCGCACCATGGTCGCCGGCGCCCACGGAAAGCGTGAGGTGCTCGCCGACCTGAACGAGGGGGCGGGGCTGCTGTTCAAGCTCCGCAGCGACCCGCGGGTGACCCGGGTGGGGCAGGTGCTGCGGCGCTACTCGCTCGACGAACTCCCGCAGCTGTTCAACGTACTGACGGGGTCGATGTCGCTCGTCGGCCCCCGGCCTCCGCTGCCCGAGGAGTCCGCGGCGTACGGACCCGACATCCGGCGGCGGCTGCTGGTCAAGCCGGGACTCACCGGCCTGTGGCAGATCAGCGGACGCAGTGACCTGCCGTGGGAGGAGGCGGTCCGCCTCGACCTGCGGTACGTCGAGGACTGGTCGCTGGCCCTGGACACGGTGATCTTGTGGAAGACGCTGCGCGCCGTGCTCCACGGGCAGGGGGCCTACTGAAGCGCGGGGGTGCCGCCACGGCGGCGCACAGAAAGTCGGCAGGCCACAAGGGCCTGCTCTGGGGGGAGGAACAGTCATGAGAATCAGCGTCTTGGGGCTCGGATACGTGGGCTGTGTGTCGGCCGCGTGTCTGGCGGGCCAGGGCCACGAGGTCATAGGCGTGGATGTCAACCACGCCAAGGTCGACCTCGTCAACGACGGCAAGGCCCCTGTGGTCGAGGAGCGGATCGGTGAACTCACTGCGGAGGTCGTGCGCAGCGGAGCCCTGCGCGCCACCACCGACGTCCGCGAGGCGGTACTGGGCAGCGACATGTCGTTGATCTGCGTCGGCACGCCGTCGGAGCCCAACGGCAGCCTGTGCACCACGTACTTGGAGCGGGTCGCGGAACAGATCGGCGCCGCGCTCGCCGAGCGGAAGGGGCAGGGACCGCGGCACACGGTCGTGTTCCGCAGCACCATGCTGCCGGGCACCTGCCTGAACCTGCTGGTGCCCATCCTGGAGAAGAGCCTCGGCGGCACGGCGGGCGTGGACTTCGGCGTCGCGGTCAACCCGGAGTTCCTGCGCGAGGGCACGAGTGTGCGGGACTTCTTCGACCCGCCCAAGACCGTCATCGGCCAGCTCGACCAGGCGAGCGGCGACGTGGTGGCGGCCCTGTACGAAGGGCTGCCCGGCGAGGTGTTCCGGGTCCCGGTGCCGGTGGCCGAGGCCATCAAGTACGCGGACAACTCGTTCCACGGACTCAAGATCGGCTTCGCGAACGAGCTGGGCGCCGTCTGCCAGGCGCTCGGGGTGGACTCGCACCAGGTGATGGATGTCTTCCTCGCCGACCGCAAGCTCAACATCAGCCCTGCCTACCTGCGCCCCGGCTTCGCCTTCGGCGGCTCCTGCCTCCCCAAGGACCTGCGCAGCCTCGTGCACGCGGCGCAGCGGGCCGACGTCTCCGTACCCATCCTCGGCCATGTCCTCGCCTCCAACTCCGCTCATCTGCAGAGGGCGTTGGAGCTCGTCGAGCGCACCGGCAAGCGCAAGGTGGGTCTGTTCGGCCTGTCCTTCAAGCCCGGCACCGACGACCTCCGTGAGAGCCCGCTCGTCGAGCTGGCGGAGCGGCTCTACGGCAAGGGGTACGACCTCAAGATCTACGACGCCAACGTGAGCCTCTCCCGGCTGATGGGCGCCAACCGCGAATACATCGAGAACCGGCTGCCGCACCTCGCGCAGCTGCTCGCGGACTCCGTCGACGAGGTGCTCGAACACGCAGAGGTGTGCCTCGTCGGCACCAGGGATCAGGCCGTCCTGTCGGCCCTCCCGCACAGCGGTGGCCCGGTGGTCGTCGATCTCGTCCGCCTTCCCGACGCCGAGGCGCGCCGGGCCGAACCGGGATACATGGGCCTTGCTTGGTAACGCCATGAACGACGCAACAACCAGCGACGGCGCGCCCCAACGGCGCGCGCTCATCCTGGTGGAGAACCTGTCGGTCCCCTTCGACCGACGGGTCTGGCAGGAGTGCACGACACTGCGCGACGCGGGCTGGACGGTGCACGTCATCTGTCCGCAGGGCACGAAACGCGACACGGAACCGGAGGCGGTGATCGACGGGGTACGGATCCACCGCTACCCCCTGCGCGCCGCCACCGGCGGACCGGCCGGCTATCTGCGCGAGTACGGCTCCGCGCTGTGGCACACGGCCCGCCTCGTCCGCACGGTCGGACCGGTCCATGTCGTGCACGCCTGCAACCCGCCCGACCTGCTGTTCCTGGCCGCGCGGTGGCTGAAGCGGCGCGGCGCCAGATTCGTCTTCGACCAGCACGACCTGGTGCCCGAGCTGTACCTGTCGCGGTTCGACCGCGGCGAGGACCTGCTCTACCGCGGCGTGTGCGCGCTCGAACGGCTCACCTACCGCGCCGCGGACGTCGTGCTCGCCACGAACGAGAGTTACCGGGACGTCGCGCTGGGCCGCGGCGGCAAGCGGCCGGACGACGTGTTCGTGGTGCGCAGCGCCCCGCAGATCGAGCGGTTCCAACCGGTGCCGCCCGAGCCGGAGTTGAAGCACGGCAAGCCCCATCTGCTCTGCTACCTCGGCGTCATGGGACCTCAGGACGGTGTCGACTACGCCCTGCGGGCCCTCGCCAAGCTGCGCGACGAACTCGGACGCACCGACTGGCACGCCGTGTTCATCGGCTCCGGCGACGCCTTCGACGCGATGGTGGAGCTGTCCCGCGAACTCGGACTCGAGGACCAGGTGCAGTTCACCGGGCGCATCCCCGACGCCGATCTGGTGCGCTACCTGTCCACCGCGGACGTCTGCCTCTCGCCCGACCCCCGCAATCCGCTCAACGACGTGTCGACCATGAACAAGGTCCTGGAGTACATGGCCATGGGCCGGCCGATCGTCTCGTTCGATCTTCGCGAAGCACGCGTCTCCGCAGGTGACGCGGCTGTCTACGCGCGTGCCAACGACGAGTCCGAATTCGCCGTACTCGTCGGTCGGCTGCTCGACGACCCGGAGCAGCGGGCCCGGATGGGCAAGCTCGGCCAGGAGCGGATCGGCGGTCCGCTGTCCTGGAGCAACTCGCAGGCCTCGCTGCTCGCCGCGTACGACGCCGCAGTGGCGGGGCGCGACCAGGCACGGGCAAGGAGGAGGCGGCGTCGTTGAGCGAGGACACGATCCGCCTGGTCACGATCGGTCGGATTCTCCGTAAAAGGTGGCGGCTTCTCGCCGCCCTCACCGTGGTCGGCGCGCTGTTCGGCTACGGCGTCTCGGTGGTGTTCCCCCCGCGGTACACGGCGGCGGCCTCCGTGCTGCTGCCGGGCCAGTGGGAGGAGCGCGAACTGCTCACCCAGGTGGACATCGCGACCAGCTCTTCGGTGGTCGACCGCGCTGCGGCCAAGCTCGGCTGGGCCGGCGTCAGCGGCAACGACCTGCGCGGCAAGGTGACCGCCAAGGCCGCCGACGGGAACATCATCACGATCTCCGGCACCGCCGAGACACCGAAGCGCGCACAGCAGCTCACCGACCGGGTGGCCCAGCAGTTCGTCGGGTTCTCCACGCGCATCTCCGGCGGCGCGACCGACGCCGACGCGGCGGCAGGACCCGAGGCGCTGCGCAAGAAGGTGCAGGAGACCAACCGCCGGATCACGAAGCTGGCGGACTCGGCCGACCCCGGACGGACCGTGGAGAGCGTGCAGGCCCGCACCGCGCTCGAGAACCTGCGCAACTCGCTGGAGGCGGCCATGAAGAAGCTGGAGGAGGCCGACCCGGCGGCAAACAAGGCGAGTCTGGTCGTCATGGGCCCCGCCACCCGGCCCACCGGCCAGTCACCGCCGACGCGAACACAATTCGTCGCCGCGGGTGCGCTGCTGTTCCTCCTGGTCGCGGTCATCGGCCACCTCACCGCCGCCCGCATGAACCGCCGACTGCGCGGCGAGCAGGAGATCGCCGCCGCCCTCGGCTCCACGGTCCTCGGGGCCGTCGACGTGCCCGGCGAGGCGCACGAGCGCCGGAGCCACGGCAGCGGACCGCGGGCCCGGCTCGGCCGCCTCCTCGGCACCGACGTCCCGTGGGACGTACCGGCCCCGCAGCGCTCCGGCGACGAGACGGCCCGGCGCACCCGCTACCGCCGGGTGTGCGACCGCATACGCGGCCAACTCCCCGCTCCACGAAGGCTGTTGGCCGTCGTTCCGGACGGCGACGAACTCGCCCTGCGGGCCGCGGGGCTGCTCGTCACCGAAGCCAAGGGCGATCCGGCGCTGCGGATCGTCGTCGTCCCGGTCGACCGGCCGATCGTGCCCGACCGCGGCACCGAGTCCGGCGCCGTCGTCGTCCTCAGCGCGGGCAGCTGGACCGCGGACGAACTCACGGGCATCGCCGGGGCGTGCGCCGACGGCGGGCACGAGATCGCCGGCGTCGTCGTGGCGGGAGCGGTCAGAACCGGCCCGGCGCACGCCGCCGGAGAGACACCCGATCACGCCACCCCGGCGCTCGCGGTGCGCGGCCACGCGACGGGAGGCTCGGCGTGACGACGAGCAGAAGTACGGAGTCGTCGACGGGCACCCCGCTCGTCGACCTGCACGCACTGGTGGTGGCGGTACGCAGACGCCGCCGCCTGTGGGGCGCCATGGCGGTGCTCGGGTTCCTGGCCGGAGCGGCGGTCGCGGTCCTGATGCCGCCGCCACCGAGCGCGGTGACCAAGGTGCTGGTCGCCCACGAGGAGGACCAGCCCAACGACACCGGCACGCTGATCCGCACCGACATCGAGGTGCTGGGCACCACACGGATCGCCCGGGACGCCCTGCGGACCCTCAAGTCCACGGAGAAGCCCGAGGACTTCCTGCGGGAGTACCACGGCACCGGTCTGACCAACAACGTGCTGCAGATCGACGTCGAGGCCGACACCGACGCGCAGGCGGTGGACCGCGCCAAGGCGCTCGCCGACGCCTTCGTCGCCGACCATGTGCGGCGGATGCAGTCGACCGCGGAGGCGGAGGCCAAGGCCCTGCTGGACCAGCGCGACCGGATGCGCCAGGAACTCGCACGGGTCAACAAGGAGATCGGCAACCGCTCGCCCGACGACCCGGAGGGGTCGGCCGGCATCGAGACGCTGTTCTCCCGCCGCGCCGAACTCAACTCGCGGATCGCCGACTTCGACCAGCGAGCCGCGGAGGCCCGCACCGGCACACCCAAGGTCGTCTCCGGCACGGAGATCGTGGACGCCCCGCGCGCGGTCGAGCACTCGCTGCCCAAGTCGGCGGCCACCAACGCCGCGATCGGGCTCGTCCTCGGGCTCGTCCTCGGCCTCGGTCTCTCCGCGGTCGGCGCCGTGGTGGCGGACCGGCCCGTGCTGCGCCGGGACATCTCGGCCAACCTGGGCGCCTCCGTGATTGCGGAGCTGCCCCGCCGCTCGGGCGCCCCCTGGCGGCGCAAGGGCGTCCGCGCGACCCGCGAACGCCTCACCGCGACGCTGGCCCGCGCCGTGCACGGCTCCGCGGAACCGCTGTCGCTCCTCGAACTGGGCTGCGCGCGCGGCACGGGTGTCATCGCCCTCGACCTCGCGACGGCACTGGCGGGGGAGGGCCCGGTGGTCGTCATCGACGGACTGCCGGGAGCAAAGCTCGCCGGCCACCGCCCGCAGCCGGGCGGACCGACCGTCGTCGGCGCCGAGCACGCCGCGAGCGTGTCGCCGCATGACCGGGCGATCGGCGTCGGCTCGGTGGCACCCGGCACGGCGTGGACCGACCTCCAGTACCTCGGCACCCAGACCGTCCTCGTCGTACGGGCCGGGCACGGCAGCACCGCGTGGCTGCACACCGTGGCCCGCCAGCTCGCCGAGCAGCGCATCCCGGTGGTCGGCATCGTGCTGATCGACCCCGACCCGCGGGACCGCACCGACGGCACCCTCTGGGACGGCCTGCACACCGCGCTGCGCGGCCGGGGGGACCGGCAGGCCCGGCAGAACGGGGCGGGATCGAGGCGCACGGAGCGGGGGCCGGTGTGGGCCGCACGGGGCGCGGACAACGACCAGGAGGTCAGGTAAGTACATGTGTGGCATCGCAGGCACCTACCGGTGGCCGGACGGGAAGGTCGTGGCCGACCGGCTCACCGACACCCTCGCCCACCGCGGTCCGGACGGCGCGGGCCGCTACGGGCACCCCGTCGGCGACGGCGAGGTGCAGCTCGGGCACCGCAGGCTGGCCATCATCGACCTGTCCGAGACCGGCGCCCAGCCGATGGTCTCGGACGGGCTCGCCCTGACCTACAACGGCGAGCTGTACAACGCGCCGGAGCTGCGCGCCGAGCTGGAGTCCGCCGGGGTGCGCTTCCGCGGCACCTCCGACACCGAGGTGCTCCTGGAGGCGTGGCGGCGCTGGGGCACGGACTGCCTGCCCCGGCTCCGCGGCATGTTCGCGTTCGGGATCTTCGACGAGCGCACCGGTGAACTGGTGCTCGCCCGCGACCAGTTGGGCATCAAGCCGTTGTTCCTGCTCCGGCGCGGCGGCGGCCTGGTGTTCGCCTCCGAACTCAAGGCGCTCGCCGCCGCGACCGGCGGCACGCTCGAGGTGGACCACGCGGCCCTCGTGGCCTCGCTGCTCTACTACTGGGTGCCGGACTCGCGCTGTGCGTTCCGCGAGGCGGAGAAGCTGCAGCCGGGCAGCTGGATGCGCTTCCGTCCCGACGGGCAGGTGGAGCGCGGCCGGTACTGGAACCTGAAGGACGTCGCCTCCGAGGGCAGACAGCGGGCGCTCGCAGGGGAACAGCCGGACCTCGCCGCCATTGTCGAGGAGTCGACCAAGAGACATCTGCTGTCCGACGTACCGGTGGCGACCTTCCTCTCCGGAGGTCTCGACTCCAGCTACCTCACCGCTCTCGCGGCCCGCCACCAGCCCGGCATCTCCGCCTACACCATCGGATTCCGCGCCGAGGACGCCAAGTTCGAGGCGATGCCCGACGACCTGCGCTACGCCCGGCAGGTCGCCAGGCGGTTCGGTGTGGACCTGCACGAGATCGAGATCGCTCCGAACGTGCTCGATCTGCTGCCGCAGATGACGTACTCCCTGGACGAGCCGATCGGCGACCCCGCCGCGATCAACACGTACCTGATCTGTTCGGCGGCCCGCGAGGCCGGGGTCAAGGTGATGCTCTCCGGGATGGGCGCCGACGAACTGTTCGCCGGCTACCGCAAGCACCTCGCCAACCTGATCGCGCTGCGCTACCAGCGCGTGCCCCGGCCGCTGCGGCGCGGCGTGTTCGCGGCCGTGGACCGGCTGCCCGTCGCCACCTCGCGGCGCGGCCTGCGCTCGGTGCGCTTCGCCAAGCGGTTCCTCTCCTTCGCCGAACTGCCGGAGGAGACCGCGTTCCGGCGCAGCTACACCATGTACGACCAGGACGAGCTGCTCGCCCTGCTCGACCCCGATCTCGCCGGGACCGTCGACGACGTACTGACCGAGCACGCGGACGTCTACGAGGACAACGACCTCGACGACTTCGTCAACCGGATGTGCCTGGGCGACTCCCGGATGTTCCTGCCGGGCCTCAACCTCACGTACACCGACCGCTCCAGCATGGCCGCGTCGACCGAGGTGCGCGTGCCGTACGTGGACGTCGAGGTCGTGAAGGCGGCGTTCACCGTGCCCGGCGACCGGAAGATCGTCGGGCGGCAGGGCAAGGCCGTGCTCAAGGAGGCGGCCACCTCGATCCTGCCCCGCGAGATCGTCTACCGGCCCAAGGGTCTGTTCAGCGCCCCGCTGCGGGCCTGGATGAGCCGGGACCTCGCGCCGCTGGTGCGCGAGGTGATCAATGAGGGCGAGCTGGTCAGGTCCGGGTTCCTGCGCCGCGACGCGCTGCGCAGGCTCGTCGCGGAGGACGCCTCCGGGCAGCGGGACCACTCCAAGCATCTGTGGCACGTACTGACCCTCGAGTACTGGTATCGCGACGCGACCTCTGGGTCCGGCCGCCAGAGCACTCGGTTGACGGCTTAGGAATTTCAGAGGAGTTCGAGTGAAACAGGTTGTTCAGAACTACAAGAGCGGCGAGTTGACGGTGCTCGACGTGCCGGTGCCCGGCTGCAAGCCGGGCGGGGTGCTGGTCCGCAGCTCCTACTCGCTGATCTCCACGGGGACCGAGATGATGAAGGTCTCCGAGGCGGGCATGTCGATGATCGGCAAGGCCCGCTCCCGCCCCGACCAGGTCGCCAAGGTCATGCAGAGCGTCGCGACCAACGGGGTGCCCGCCACCTACCGCAAGGTGATGGGCAAGCTCGACTCCTACACCCCGCTCGGGTACTCGCTGTGCGGGGTCGTCGAGCAGGTCGGCGCCGGCGTCGACGACGTGGCCGTCGGCGACCTCGTGGCCTGCGCGGGCAACGAGCACGCGCTGCACGCCGAGCTGAACTGGGTGCCGAAGAACCTCTACGCGCGCGTACCGGACGGACTCGCGCCGCGGCACGCCGCGTTCGGCACCGTCGGGTCGATCGCGCTGCAGGGCGTCCGGCAGGGGGCGCCGCAGCTCGGCGAGTCCGCGCTCGTCATCGGCCTCGGCCTGATCGGCCAGCTGGTGGTGCAGCTGCTCGCCGCGTCCGGTGTCCGGGTCGTCGGTGTCGATCCCGACCCGGAGCGCTGCGAACTGGCCGAGCGCCAGGGCGCCGCCGCCTGCGGCGACCCGGAGTCCGCCGCCGTGGAGGCGGCCGTCGCCGAACTCACCGAGGGACACGGCGTGGACCAGGTGTACTTGGCGGCGGGCGGCTCAAGCAATCAGCCCGTCGAGCTGGCCGCCCGGCTCTGCCGCGACCGCGGCCGCGTCGTCGACATCGGCAAGTGCCGCCTCGACCTGCCCTGGAACGCGTACTACGAGAAGGAGCTCGACGTCCGGTTCTCCCGCTCGTACGGGCCCGGCCGCTACGACCCGGAGTACGAGCTGGAGGGCCGGGACTACCCGATCGGTTACGTGCGCTGGACGGAGCGCCGCAACCTCGCGTGCTTCCTCGACCTCGTCGCACGGGGCAGCGTCGACGTCGAGCCGCTGATCTCCCACGTGGCCGACTTCGACGACGCCGTCGAGACGTACCAGCGCCTGAAGGACGGCGAACTGAAGGCCGTGACCGCCCTGTTCCGCTACCCGGAGCAGGCGGCGGAGGCCGAGGCTCCCGCGGTGGCGGTGCCCGCCGTGCCCGCCGTGAAGCCGACTCCGGGCCGGGCCGCCAGGACGCCGGTGCGTCTCGCCTTCGTCGGCGCCGGCAACTACGCGACGTCGATGCTGCTGCCGCACCTCGCCCAGCGCGAGGGCGTCGAGCTGTCGACCGTCGTCACCACGACAGCCCTGTCCGCGGCCAACGCACAGCGGAAGTTCGGCTTCGCCGAGGCGACCACCGACCTCGACGCCGTGCTCGGCGACAAGTCCATCGACGCGGTGTTCGTGGTCACCCGGCACAGCTCGCACGCCGATCTGACCCGGCAGGCGCTGCTCGCGGGCAAGACCGTCTTCGTGGAGAAGCCCCTCGCCCTCAGCGAGGACGAGCTGGCCGGGGTGCTCGCCACGGTGGAGGAGTCCGGCAACGACCGCCTCCAGGTGGGCTTCAACCGCCGCTTCTCCCCGCTGCTGCGCGAGGCAAAGCAGCGCTTCGGCGCCCGCACCGGACCCGCGCACCTGCGCTACCTGGTCAACGCGGGACGGCTCGACCACGGCAGCTGGTACCTCCAGCAGGGCACCGAGGGCTCCCGGTTCGCCGGGGAGGGCGGCCACTTCATCGACACGGCGAGCTGGCTGCTCGACGCCGACCCCGTATCGGTGTACGCCACCGCGAGCGGCGGCAACGAGGACCTCCAGGTCGTGCTCCGCTACCCGGACGGCTCCACCGCCACCATCGCGTACGTCACCACCGGCCCCTCCGCCTTCCCCAAGGAGACGCTCGACCTGGTCGCGGACGGAAAGGCGCTGCGGCTCGACGACTTCGTGCGCGCCTCCGTCTACGGCCCCAAGCGGTGGGTCAGTTCGCGGCTGCCCAAGGCCCGGGACAAGGGGCAGAACGCCGAACTGGCCTCGTTCGTCAAGGCCGTGCGGACCGGCGGACCGATGCCCGTGCCGCTGGAGTCGCTCGTCGCCACCACGGCGGCCACCCTCGCCGTGCAGGCGGGCCTGGCAGGCGGTGCGCCCGTGACCCTGGCGGGGCCGCGATGACCATGAGCGCGGGCTGGTACCTGCGGCGCCTCTCCCGGATGGGCCCGCAGGAGGTCGCGGGCCGGGTGGGCGACGCGGTGCGCAGGCGGCGGTGGCGCACGGCGCGGCCCAGCTGCCCGGACGTGAGCGGCGCCCGGTTCACCGCCGTGCTGCCCGCCGGGGCGCTCGCCTCCGTGGCACCGGACGCCGCGAAGCGCCTCGTCGCCGACGCGGACCGGCTGATGTACGGGCACGCCGAGTTCTTCGGCGTGGTCCGCGACGACCTGGTCGACCCGGACTGGTGGTACGACCCGAAGACCGGGCGCCGCGCGCCGTTCGGCTACGCCTTCGGCGTGCCCTACCGCGACGAGGACACCGTCGGGGACATCAAGCAGATCTGGGAGCCGTCCCGGCACCAGTACCTCACCCGGCTCGCCGCCGCCTACGCGGTCACCGGGGACGAGCGGTACGCCGAGCGCGTCGCCGAGCACCTGCGCTCGTGGTGGGCGGCCAACCCGCCGCTGCGCGGCGTGCACTGGATCAGCGGCATCGAGCTGGGCATCCGGCTGCTGTCGTGGGTGTGGGTCCGGCGGCTGCTCGACGGCTGGCAGGGCGCCGCCGCCCTGTTCGAGGACAACGAGGTGGCGCTGCACCAGATCTGGCACCACCAGCGCTGGCTCGCCGCCTTCCCGAGCCGCGGCTCCTCGGCGAACAACCACGTCGTCGCGGAGGCCGCCGGGCAGTTCGCCGCGGCCTGCGCGTTCGACTGGTTCCCCGAGTCGCGGCGCTGGCGGGCGAACGCCCTCAAGTCGCTGGACCGGCACCTGCGCGGCAACACCTTCCACTCCGGCCTCAACCGCGAGCTGGCCAGCGAGTACCACGGCCTCGTCCTGGAGCTGGGCCTGGCCGCGCTCGCCGAGGCGGACGCGGCCGGTGTCGAGGTCCCCGCGACCGTACGGATCGTGCTGCTGCGGATGACCGACGCGCTCGCGGCCGTCGTCGACGGCCGGCTGCGGCCGCCGCGCCAGGGCGACGCGGACGACGGACACGGGCTGATCGTGGACGGCGCGGGCACCGACCGCTGGGCCTCGCTCCTCGCCACGGGCGACGCGGTGTTCGGCCGGCTCGACTGGTGGCCTGCGGCGACCGGCACCGATGTCCGCACACCGCTGCTGGCCGCGCTGATCAAGCCTTTCGGGCACCCGGTGCGGCGCCCTGCGGAGCGACCGGCGCACTTCGCGGACGCGGGGCTCACCGTCCTGCGCGGACAGGGCGACACGGGCGAGATCTGGTGCCGCTGCGACGGCGGGCCGCACGGCTTTCTGTCCATCGCCGCGCACGCCCACGCGGACGCGCTGTCCGTGGAGGTCCGGCACGACGGGGTCGACGTGCTGGCCGACCCGGGCACGTACTGCTACCACGGGCAGCCCGAGTGGCGGGGCTACTTCCGGTCGACCATCGGCCACAACACGCTGGAGCTGGACGGCACCGACCAGTCCGAATCCGGCGGACCGTTCCTGTGGATCCGGCACGCGCGCACCCGCGTCCTGGAGTCGGGCGCGGACCGCTGGTGCGCCGAACACGACGGCTACCGGCCCTCGCTGCACCGCCGCAGTGTCGAACTGCACGAAGAGACGCAGGAGGTGCGGATCGTCGACGAGGTGCGCGGGTCGCGTCGCTCGGCGCGCCTGGCGTTCCACCTCGGTCCCGCGGTCACCGCGGAACTCGCCGGGCACCGGGCCCGCCTGACCTGGACCCGGGACGGCGAGGAGCGCTCCGCCGAGCTCGACCTGCCCGCCGGGCTGTCCTGGCAGGCGCACCGCGGCGCAGCCGAGCCCTCCCCAAGCTCTTCGAGCAGGGGATACCCCATGCTCGGCTGGTACTCCGCCGGATTCGGGCGCAAGCAACCCGCCACCACGCTCATCGGCACCGGACACACCGACGACGCGGGCGAGTTCACGACCGTGCTCAGGTTCCGGGGCTGAGGGGGAGGGGACACGTGGCTATCAAGTGGCGGCACTGGGCGTGGCCCGCGGCACCGCTGGCGCTGGTCGTGCTGACGGCGGCCGGCTGCACGAGCGGCACGCCCGACGCACGGCCGAAGCCGAGCGCGTCCTCGGCCAAGGTCGGCTCCCGGTCACCCGTGGCCCGTGTCTGCGACCAGCCCACGGGCGCCCCCACCAAGGCACCGAAGGGTTCCGTGACGGTCGACCCCAAGGTCGTCGGCGACGTGGAGGCGAAGACCAGGAGCCATCCGGCGGGCACCACGTTCTGGCTGCGCCCCGGCACGCACCGGCTCGCGCCGGAGCGCTACGCCCAGGTCATCCCCAAGAAGGGGAACCGCTACCTCGGCGCGCCCGGCGCGGTGCTCGACGGCCGGAAGGTCAACCAGTACGCCTTCGGCGGCCAGGAACCCGACGTCGTCATCCGCTACCTGACGGTGCGGCGGTTCATCCCGCCGCAGAACGAGGGCGTCGTCAACCACGGTTCGGCCGACGGCTGGAAGATCGAGCACTCGACGATCGAGCGCAACGCGGGCGCCGCGATGATGACCGGCGCCCGCCAGCAGGTCCGCGCCAACTGCCTGCGCGACAACGGGCAGTACGGGGTGAACGGCTACAAGGACGGCGACACCGCCCGCGACCTGGTGATCGAGGACAACGAGGTCGTCGGCAACAACACCGACGACTGGGAGAAGAAGCAGCCCGGCTGCGGCTGCACCGGAGGCATGAAGTTCTGGGCCGTGAACGGCGCGGACATCCGCGGCAACTGGGTGCATGACAACCGCGGATCCGGACTGTGGGCCGACAACAACAACAACGACTTCCTCATCGAGGACAACCTGATCGAGGACAACGACGGCGCCGCGCTGATGTACGAGACCAGCTACAACGCGATCGTCCGGAACAACACGATGCGGCACAACAACTGGGTCGGCAGCCGCAAGTCCGCCGAGCGCGGCGACAGCTTCCCGTACGGAACCGTCTACGTGTCCGAGGCCGGCGGCGAACCACGGGTCAAGGCTCGCACGGACAAGCTCGACTTCTACCGGAACCTCCTGGACAACAACTGGAACGGCATCACCCTGTGGGAGAACTCCAACCGGTTCTGCAACAGCCCCGCCAACACCTCGACCGGTGAGTGCACGCTGCTGGTCAAGGACACCGGCCGCTGCAAGCGGCCGGCGATCGCCAAGCCGCCGCTCTACGACGACTGCCGGTGGAAGACCCAGCGCGTCGACATCCACGACAACCGCTTCGTCCTGAACAAGTCGGTCGTCAGGTGCACCGAGAAGTGCGACCGCATGGGGATCCTCTCCCTCTACGGCACCTACCCGAAGTGGTCGCCGTACAAGGGCACGCGGGTCGGCCTGGCGATCGCCCGCAAGCAGCACAACCGCTGGCACGACAACGAGTACCGCGGCTCGTGGAAGTTCGTCGTCGAGGACCAGAGCCGCGTCGTCGACCGCGACACGTGGCAGGACGCCCCGTACCGACAGGACGAGGGCAGCAGCTTCGGCCGGAAGGCCGGTGGCTGACATGGAACGGGACACCGTCGGCACACCCAAGGGCGTCGGGTTCGTCTGGCTGCTGCTGTGCATCAACACGATGGGCTCCGCCGGCGCGAAGACCATCCTCCCGCTGCCGCGCTCCGTCATCCAGCTGGTCACGATGGGCTCGCTGGTCGCCGCGTTCGCCCTGGCGCTCGCGCTCAACCCGAGGCTGCGCATCCGCCCCAGCGCCTTCGTGTTCCTGCTGACGCTGCTGCTCGTGCCCAGCCTGATCGCCAGCGCGGGGATCGGCCCCGGCGGGCTCTTCCGCTGCGGCCGGCTCGCACTCTTCGTCGGCACCCTGTGGCTCGTGAGCTGCTGGTGGGACGGCAGCCTGACGTTCGTCCGCTACCACATCCGGATGTACGCGGGAGTGCTGCTGACCGTCGTCGGCGGACTGGCCATCTCGCCGGGCGCCGCCATGCCCGAGCTGTACGGCGGGCGGCTCGTCGGCGCCCTGTGGCCGCTGACGCCGCCACAGATCGGCCAGTACACCGCGGTGATCATCGGCCTCACCGTGCTGCTCCTGGTGGGCCGCAGGGTCGACCGGACGAGCGCAGTCGTCGTCATCGTGCCCTCGCTCGTCCTGCTCGCCCTCACCCACACCCGCACGGCCACGGTCGGCCTGCTCGCCGGACTGGCCCTGGCGATCTGCTCGTTGCTGCTCACCAGCGCCGCCGCCCGCCGCTTCTTCGGATGGTCGGTGCTGGTGGTGACGGTGGCCGCGGTGGGATTCGCGGGGGCGCTCCAGGCGTGGTTCCTGCGCGGCCAGACCAAGGAGTACTTCACCAGCCTCACCGGCCGGGCCAAGGTCTGGGACGCCCTGCTGTCGGCGCCCCGGTCGAGCACCGAGGAGTTCTTCGGCACGGGGCTCGGCGACAAGTCGTTCGGCGGCCTGCCGATCGACAACAGCTGGCTGGCCGTCTACAACGAACAGGGCCTGATCGGCGTCACGCTCGTCGCGTCCGTCATCCTCGTGCTCGGCGGCGTCGCCCTGCTGCGGCCGCCGTCGCTGCCGAGGGCCTGCGCGATCTTCCTGATCAGCTACGTCGCGATCTCCTCGTACACCGAGGCGGGACTCGGCGACGCCTCGCCGTACCTGCTGCACCTGGCCCTGGCCGCCACGCTGCTCGCGGTACCGGCCGAGGCCCCCGCGCTCGCGACACCGCCGGTACCCCGACAACACGTCCCGCGCTGGGCCCGGGACCGGGAGGTGAGTTGACCATGCACATTCTCGTGGTGCACAACCGCTACTCCTCGGCGCAGCCGAGCGGGGAGAACAGGGTCGTCGAAGAGGAGGTCGGGCTACTGCGCGCGGCCGGCCACCGCGTCGAGCTGTTCGAGCGGCGCAGCGACGACATCGCGGACCGGTCCCTGCTCGGCAAGGTCGCGGTGCCGCTGCTCGTGCCGTGGAACCCCGCGGTCCGCAAGGAACTGGCCGCCAAGCTCCGTGCCGAGCGCCCGGACGTGGTGCACGTCCACAACGTCTTCCCGCTGCTGTCGCCCGCGGTCCTCGCCGCCTGCGCGGACGCCGGGGTGCCCGCCGTCGCGACGCTGCACAACTACTACCAGGTGTGCCCGCCCGGCACGCTGCAGCGGGACGGCCGGCTGTGCACCGACTGCGTCGGCTCGACGCTGCCGCTGCCCGCGGTCCGGCACGGCTGCTACCGGGGCTCCCGCCTCGCGACGGTGCCGCTCGCGGTCAACCTGACGGTGAACAGGCGGCGTTGGTGGTCGGGCGTCGAGCGGTTCTTCTGCATCTCCGCGGCGCAGCGCGATGTCCTGGTGCGCTCCGGAATGCCGTCCGAGCTGCTGACGGTGAAGCACAACTTCGTGCCCGACCCGGGGGCCTGCAGGGAGGGGGACGGCGAGCAACTGCTGTATCTCGGCCGGCTCGCCGAGGCCAAGGGCGTACGGGCGCTCATGGCCGCCTGGGACATGATCGCCGCCGAGGGCGGGGTGGGTGTGCCGCTCGTGCTGGCCGGCTCCGGGCCGCTGGACCACGAGGTGTCCGCCTGGGCGCAGGGCCGGGACGACGTGCGCTTCGTCGGCCTGCTCGACCCGGACGAGGTCCGCAAGGCCGTCTCCCGGTCGGTCGCCGTGGTGGCGCCCTCGCTGGCCCAGGAGACGTTCGGCCTGGTCGTCGCGGAGGCGATGGCGGCGGGGGTGCCGGCCGTCGCGTCCCGGCACGGCGCGTTCGTCGAGCTCGTCGAGGACGGGACGACCGGTCTGCTGCACCGGCCGGGCGAGCGGACCTCGCTCGCGTCCTGTCTGCGCCGGATCACGGCCGATCCCGCCGCCAACCGGGAGATGGGCCTGGCGGCCCGGCGCCGGTACGAGCAGGGCTTCAGCCCTGTCGTCGGACTCGCGCGCCTGGAAGAGGAGTACCGCTCCGCGATCGCGGGGCGGTCGGAACACAAGGGGGACGAATCAATGGGGGGCAGTAAATGACACAGTGCCGACTCTGCGGCTCGGCGACGCTGGCGAGCGTCGTCGACCTGGGGGCGACGCCGCCGTGCGAGAGCTTTCTCGCGGCGGACCGCCTCGACAGCCCGGAGCCCGCGTTCCCGCTGCATCTGCGGGTCTGCACGGAGTGCTGGCTGGCGCAGATCCCGCCGCTCATCACACCGGAGGAGACGTTCAAGGAGTACGCGTACTTCTCCTCGTTCTCCACGTCGTGGGTGGAGCACGCGCGCACCTTCGTCGCCGACGCCGTACAGCGGGCGGGACTCGGCGCCGAGGACTCCGAGGACTCCGAGGACTCCGAGGGCTCCGAGGCCTTCGTGGTCGAGGTGGCGAGCAACGACGGCTATCTGCTGAAGCACGTGGTGGACCGGGGGATCCGCTGCCTGGGCATCGAGCCGTCCGTCAACGTCGGCGCCGCGGCGCGCGACGCGGGAGTGCCCACGCTCACCGAGTTCCTGAGCCCCGAGACCGGCGCGGCCGTCCGCGCCGAACACGGACCGGCGAACCTCGTCGTGGCCAACAACGTGTACGCGCACATCCCCGACGTCGTCGGCTTCACACAGGGGCTGCGCGCCCTCGTCGCCGACGACGGCTGGGTCTCCATCGAGGTGCAGCACCTGCTGACCCTCATCGAGGAGAACCAGTACGACACGATCTACCACGAGCACTTCCAGTACTACACGGTCGCCGCCGCGATCCGCGCGCTCGCGAGCGGCGGACTCGCCCTCGTGGACGTCGAGTTGCTGCCCACCCATGGCGGCTCCATCCGGCTGTGGGCCCGCCCCGCCGAGGTGGCCGGCGAGCCCTCGCAGCGCGTCGCCGAGGTGCTGGACCGGGAGAAGGCCGCCGGGCTCCAGGAGCTGTCCGGGTACACCGAGTTCTCCGCCCGCGTCGCCAAGGTCCGCCGCGACCTGCTCAAGTTCCTGATCACCGCCGCCGAGGAGGGCAGGTCGGTCGTCGGCTACGGCGCCCCCGGCAAGGGCAACACGCTGCTCAACCACTGCGGCATCCGACCCGACCTGCTCGCCTACACGGTCGACCGCAACCCCTACAAGCACGGCAGGTTCACGCCGGGCACCCGCATCCCGATCCTGCCGCCCGAGCGGATCGCCGCCGACAAGCCGGACTACGTCCTCGTCCTCCCGTGGAACCTGCGGGCCGAGCTCGTCGAGCAGCTGTCCTACGTGCACGAATGGGGCGGTCGCCTCGTCTTCCCCATCCCGGAACTGAGCGTTGTCGAGGTGCCCACGAAAGAGGTAAAGGCATGAAGGTCGTTCTGTTCTGCGGCGGTTACGGGATGCGGATGCGCAGCGGCGCCGCCGACGACGTGCCCAAGCCGATGGCGATGGTCGGCCCGCGCCCGCTGATCTGGCACGTCATGCGCTACTACGCGCACTACGGCCACAAGGAGTTCATCCTCTGCCTCGGCTACGGGGCGCACCACATCAAGAACTTCTTCCTCAACTACGAAGAGACGACGTCCAACGACTTCGTGCTGCGGAACGGACAGGCGGAGCTGCTGTCCAACGACATCGCCGACTGGACGATCACGTTCGCGCAGACCGGCATCGAGTCACCGATCGGCGAGCGGCTGCGCCGGGTCCGCCACCACCTGGACGGCGACGAGATGTTCCTCGCCAACTACGCCGACGTGCTCACCGACGCCCCGCTCGACGAGATGGTCGACCGGTTCGCGCGGCGCGACGCCGGCGCCTCGATGATGGTCGTGCCGCCGCAGTCCTCCTTCCACTGCGTGGACCTCGGCGAGGACGGCCTCGTGGGCGGCATCACCGCGGTCAGCGACATGCCGCTGTGGGAGAACGGCGGCTACTTCGTGCTCCGCCAGGAGGTCTTCGACCACATACCGCAGAACGGGGACCTGGTCGCCGACGGCTGCGCCCAACTCGCCAAGCGGGGACGCCTCGTGGCCCACCAGCACCGCGGCTTCTGGAAGCCGACCGACACCGTCAAGGAACGGGCCGCGCTCGACGCGGGCTACGCGCGCGGGGACCGCCCCTGGGCCGTGTGGGAGCAGGAGCGCACGGAGGTGAGCGCGTGATCCGGCTCGCTGCCGGGCGCCCGCGGCGGATCGTCGCCGTGGGCGCGCACTGCGACGACATCGCCATCGGCGCGGGCGGCACGCTGCTCACGCTGTGCCGCGCGCACCCCGGCATCCGCGTGGACGCGCTGGTGCTCACCGGCGGCGGCACCGAGCGGGAGCAGGAGGAGCAGGCCGCGCTCGCCGCCTTCTGCCCGGGCGCCGACCTGCGCCTGACCGTGCACAAGCTGCCGGACGGCCGGCTGCCCGCGCACTGGGAGGAGGCCAAGTACGCGGTCGAGGAACTGCGCCTGCAGTCCGATCCGGACCTCGTCCTCGCCCCGCGCACCGACGACGCGCACCAGGACCACCGGGGCCTGGCGCGCCTGATGCCCACCGCGTTCCGCGACCACCTCGTGCTCGGCTACGAGATCGTCAAGTGGGACGGCGACCTGGGCCGGATGCAGGCGTACCAGCCGCTCGCGCCGGAGACCGCCGAGGACAAGGTGCGGCTGCTGCAGGAGCACTACGCCTCGCAGCGACACCGGCCCTGGTACGACCGCGAGGCCTTCCTCGGCCTCGCCCGCATCCGCGGCATCGAATGCCAAGAGCGCTACGCCGAGGCGTTCGCCGTCACCAAACTCACGCTCGACCTGGGCGCTCCCGCACCGGGCGCTCTCACTCTGGGGGATTGAACCTTGCGCGTACTACTGACCGGACACCAGGGCTACCTGGGCACCGTCATGGCCCCGGTACTGAAGGCCGCCGGACACGACGTCGTCGGCCTCGACTCCGGCCTGTTCGCCGACTGCGTCCTCGGCCCGAAGCCCGCCGACCCGCAGGGGCACCGGGTGGACCTGCGCGACGTCACCGCCGAGCACGTCGCCGGGGTGGACGCCGTGATCCACCTGGCCGCGCTCTCCAACGACCCGCTGGGCTCGCTGGCGCCGGAACTGACCTACGACATCAACCACCACGCCTCCGTCCACCTCGCCCGACTGGCCCGCGACGCCGGAGTCGGCAGATTCCTGTACGCCTCGACGTGCTCGGTCTACGGCGCGGCCGGCGGCGACGAACTCGTCGGCGAGGACGCCCCGCTGCGCCCCGTGACGCCGTACGCCGAGTCCAAGGTGCGGGTCGAGGACGACCTGCACGCGCTGGCCGACGGCGACTTCACCCCCGTCTACATGCGCAACGCCACCGCGTTCGGCTACTCGCCCCGGCTGCGCGCCGACATCGTGCTGAACAACCTGGTGGGCCACGCCCTGCTCTCCGGTGAGGTGCTCGTCCTCTCCGACGGCACGCCGTGGCGCCCGCTCGTGCACGCCGCCGACATCGCCCACGCCTTCACGGCCGCGCTGACCGCGCCCCGCGAGGCGGTCCACGACCGGGCGTTCAACATCGGCAGCGAGACCAACAACGTCACCGTCGCCGAGATCGCCGAGCAGGTCGCCGAGGCGGTGGACGGGGCGAAGGTGCGGATCACCGGCGAGAGCGGCGCCGACCCGCGCTCGTACCGGGTGGACTTCTCCCGGCTCCGCGCCGCGATCCCCGGCTTCGACTGCGAGTGGACGGTCAAGCGGGGCGCGGGCGAACTCGCCGACGCCTACCGCATGTACGGGCTGAGCCGGGAGGACTTCGAGCGCCGCTTCACCCGTCTCGCCGTGCTGCGCGCCGCGTCCGAGACGGGCGCCGTGGACGACACCCTGCGGTGGGTGCCGTGAGCGCGCCGGGGGCGGAGATGTACGAGCTGGTGGAGCGGCTGTACCCGCTCTGCCGGAGCATCACCGGCGACGGGGTGCGCGCCACCCTGGCCATCGTCGGGGAGCATCTCCCACTGCACGTGCACGAGGTGCCGACCGGAACCCAGGTGCTCGACTGGACGGTGCCGCAGGAGTGGAACATCCGGGACGCGTACATCGCCGACGCGTCCGGGCACCGGGTCGTCGACTTCAACGAGTCGAGCCTGCACGTGCTCGGCTACAGCGTGCCCGTGTCGGCGACGATGCCGCTGGCCGAGCTGCGCGAGCACCTGTACACGATTCCGGAGCGGCCGGGTTGGGTGCCGTACCGCACGAGCTACTACAAGCCGCAGTGGGGCTTCTGCCTGTCGCAGGACACCCTCGACGCGATGCCGGACGGGCAGTACGAGGTGTGCGTCGACTCCACCCTGGAGGACGGGCACCTCACCTACGCCGAGCACGTCGTGCCCGGTGAGGTCCCGGACGAGGTGATCGTCTCCTGTCACGTCTGCCACCCGTCGCTGGCCAACGACAACCTGGCCGGCATCGCCGTGGCGACGTACCTCGCGCGGGAGTTGGCGGAGCGCACCCCGTACTACACGTACCGGTTCATCTTCGCGCCCGGCACCATCGGGGCGATCACCTGGCTCGCCCGCAACAAGGCACGGGTCGACCGCGTCAAGCACGGCCTCGTGCTGGCCTGCGCGGGCGACCCCGGCGACCTGACGTACAAGGAGAGCAGGCGCGGCGACGCGGAGATCGACCGTGTGCTGCGGCACGTCCTCGCCGCGTCCGAACGGCCGCACCGCGTCACCGGGTTCACGCCGTACGGATACGACGAGCGGCAGTACTGCTCGCCCGGATTCGACCTCGGCGTGGGCTCGCTCACCCGGACCCCGTACGCCGGGTACCCCGAGTACCACACGTCGGCGGACAACCTCGACTTCGTCTCCCCGGAGGCGATGGCGGACACGCTCGCCGTCTGCCGCGAGGCGTTCGCCGTCCTGGACCGCAACCGGCGCTACCTCAACCTCAGCCCCTACGGGGAGCCGCAGTTGGGGCGGCGCGGGCTGTACGACGCGCTCGGCGGGCGCAGTGACACCAAGGAGGCCCAGATGGCGATGCTCTGGGTGCTCAACCTGTCCGACGGCGAGCACAGCCTGCTCGACGTCGCGGAGCGGTCCGGGCTGCCGTTCGACACCGTCGCCACGGCGGCCGGTGCCCTGCACGGGGCCGGGCTGATCAAGGCATGACGGACGTGACCACCGAGGAGGAGACGACGAAGCCGACCGCCGCATCCGCCAAGCGGGCCCTCGCCGGGCGGCTCTCCTGGGGCCTCGCCGACCAGGCGGCCTCCAGCATGTCCAACTTCGCGGTGGGCATCTACGTGGCGCGCTCGCTCGGCGTCACCGCGTTCGGCGTCTTCAGCCTGGCCTGGGTGACGTACGGCGTGGTGCTCAACGTCTCCCGCGGCCTGGCCACCGACCCGCTCGTGGTGCGCTTCAGCGGGGTGCCGGAGGCGTCCTGGCGCGGGGCGGTCGCCCGCTGTTCGGGCACCGCGCTGGGAGTCGGCACGGCCCTCGGCGCGCTCTCCGTGGTGCTCGGCCTCGCCCTCGGCGGCCGGGTGGGGCCCGCCTTCGTCTGCCTCGGAGTCGTCCTGCCGGGGCTCCTGCTGCAGGACTCCTGGCGGTTCGCCTTCTTCGCCGTGGGCACCGGGCGCAAGGCGTTCGTCAACGACGTCGTGTGGTGCGTCGCGCTGGTCCCCGCCCTCGTGGCGGCGGACCGCGCGGGCGGCGTGCCCGCGTTCGTCCTCGCCTGGGGCGGATCCGCCGCGGTCGCCGCCGCGTACGGCTGCTTCCAGTCCGGCATCCGGCCCCGGCCCGCCGGGGCGCGCACCTGGCTGCGCGAACACCGCGACCTCGGCACCCGCTACCTCGTCGAGAACGTCAGCAACAGTGGCGGCAGCCAACTGCGCGCCTACGGGCTCGGCGTGATCGTCGGCGTCGGCGCGGTCGGCGTGATCCGCGGCGCCGAACTGCTGCTCGGCCCGTTCATGGCCGTGCTCATGGGGCTCTCCCTGGTCACCGTCGCGGAGGCGGCCCGGGTGCTGCGGCGGGCCCCGCAGCGCTTCCGCACCTTCTGCCTGCTGCTCGGCGGCGGGCAGGCCGTCGCCGCGCTGCTGTGGGGCGCGGCGCTGCTCCTCGTACCGGACCGGGCCGGGGAGTTCGTGCTGGGCGACGTATGGGGCGCCGCCTCGCAGCTCATCGTGCCGGTCACCCTCGGTGTCGCGGGCGCGGGACTCGGCACCGGCGCCGCCGCCGGGCTGCGCGCGCTCGGCGCGGCCAGGCGCAGCCTGCGCGCCCAACTGTTCGCCTCCGCCGCTTACGTCGGCGGCGGACTCGGCGGCGCGGCCGTGGGCGGCACGGTCGGCTCCGCCTGGGGCGTCGCCACCGCCACCGTCACCGGCTCCGCCGTGTGGTGGCTGACCCTGCGGTCCGCCCTGCGCGAGCACCACCACGACACCACCCCCGAAGTGAGGACCACATGACCGCCCACCCCCGGCTGAGCATCGGCCTGCCCGTCTACAACGGCGAGGAGTACCTGGCCGAGTCCCTCGACGCGCTGCTCGGCCAGACCTACGAGGACTTCGAGCTGGTCATCACCGACAACGCCTCGACCGACGGGACCGAGGACATCTGCCGGGCGTACGCCACCCGGGACAAGCGCATCCGCTACATCCGGCTGCCCCGCAACATCGGCGCCGCGCCGAACCACAACTACGTCTTCACGCAGTGCCACGGCGAACTGTTCAAGTGGGCGTCGCACGACGACCTCTACGCCCGCGACCTGCTGCGCCGCTGCGTCCAGGCGCTCGACGAGCACCCCGACGTCGTCCTCGCCCACGCCGACCAGGCCGTCATCGACGAGGACGGCAAGGTCAAGGTCCCGTACGCGTACACCCTCGACACCGACTCGCCGCGCGCGCCCGACCGGTTCCGCAGCATGCTGTTCGAACCCGGCGGCGACGACTTCTACGGAGTGATCCGGGCCGACGTGCTGCGCAAGGTCAAGCCGCACGACAGCTACCACCACGCCGACCGCACGTTCGTCGCCGAGATCGGTCTGCACGGGCCCTTCCACCAGGTGCCCGAGCTGCTGTACTTCCGCCGCGACCACCCGACCCGCGCGGAGCGGGCCAACCCGTCCAAGCGCTCCCGCTGCGTCAACCTCGACCCGCGCAGGGCCGGAGTGCTGCACCCGACCCCCCGGCTGCTCGCGGAGTACGTCCTCGGTTTCGTCTCGGCGATCCGGCGCGCGCCGCTGTCCTCGGCCGAACGGCGCGCGTGCTACCTGCACTTGGCCGCGTGGGCGACCAGCAGGGCCAGGCCGGGCGCGGGGGAGCGGGTCGAGGACCGGGCGCCGGTCGACCCCGCCCAGCTCGACGTGTCCCTCGACGAGATCGTCGCCGGCCGCGAGGGGCGGCGCCCATGAGAGCCGGGCCACGCGTCGGCGTGTTCGGGCTGCTCGGCTCGGGCAACCTCGGCAACGACGGCTCGCTCGAAGCCGTCCTCGGGTACCTGCGCGCCGACCACCCGGACGCGTCCGTGGACGCGCTGTGCGGCGGGCCCGACGTCGTCACGGCCCGCTACGGCATCCCCGCGACACGGCTGCACTGGAACCGGGGCGAGTACCGGACCGCGTCGCGCGCAAGTGCGCTCGCGTCGAAGGGCCTCGGCAAACTCGTCGACGTCGTGCGCACCGCCGCCTGGGTCCGCCGGCACGACGTGGTGATCGTGCCCGGCATGGGCGTACTGGAGGCGACCCTGCCGCTGCGGCCCTGGGGGTTCCCGTACGCCCTGTTCCTGCTCTGCGCGAGCGGCCGGCTGCTCGGCACGAAGGTCGCGCTGGTCGGCGTCGGCGCCGCCGAGATCCGGGTGCCCGCCACCCGGTTCCTGGTCCGCTGGTCGGCCCGGCTCGCCGCCTACCGCTCGTACCGCGACGAGCAGTCCCGCGACGCCATGCGGGCCATGGGCGTGGACACGAAGCGCGACCGCGTCCACCCGGACCTCGCGTTCGCCCTGCCGACGCCGCGGGCCACGGCGGAATCCGGCACGGTCTGCGTCGGCGTCATGGACTTCCACGGCGGCAACGACGACCGCGCGCGGGCCGAGGAGATCCACCGGCGCTACGTCGAGGGGATGATCCGGTTCGTCCGCGCACTGGTCGACGACGGCAGGCGCGTCCGGCTGCTCACCGGCGACGCCTGCGACGTGGCGGTGGTCGAGGCGATCCTCGAAGCGGTCGACTCGCCGCAGGTCACCGCCGCCGAGACGGCCTCACTTGCCGACCTCATGAAGGAGACGGCCGCCGCCGACACGGTGGTGGCGACCCGGTACCACAACCTGATCTGCGCCCTGAAGTCCGGCACACCCACGCTCGCCCTCACCTACGCGGCGAAGAGCGACGCGCTCATGGCCCGCATGGGCCTCGGCACCTACTGCCACCCCGCGCGCGAGGTCGACGCCGACCGGCTGCTCGAACAGTTCCGGGAGGTGGAGAAGCGCTCGGCGGAGCTGCGGCAGACCCTCACCGAGCGGGGCGAGGCCGTGGCACAGGAACTCGCCGAGCAATTCACCGACGTGAGCGCAGCCCTCTTCCCGACGACACACCGGACACCCGCCCCCGCGCACCCGGAGGACCGATGAAACTGACCGAAGTCCCGGAGATCGCCGGGGCGTTCCTGCTCGAACCGACCCCGCACGCCGACGAACGCGGCTTCTTCTGCCGCACCTTCGACGCCGACGTGCTCCGCTCGGTGGGCCTCGACCCGAACGCCTTCATCCAGGACAGCGTGTCCCGCTCCGTGCGCGGCGTGCTGCGCGGCATGCATCTGCGCTCCGGCAAGGGCGAGGCCAAGCTGGTGCGCTGCTCCTACGGCAGGATCTTCGACGTCGTCGTCGACCTGCGCCCCGACTCTCCGACGTACCGCAATCGAGCCACCTTCGAACTGTCCGGCGAGACGCAGGTGAGCCTCTACATCCCGGCGGGGTGCGCGCACGGTTTCCAGGCGCTGACCGAGACCGCCGACACCTCGTACCGGATCGACCGGCCGCACGACCCCACGGAGGACGTCACCATCGCCTTCGACGACCCGGAGCTCGCCATTCCCTGGCCGCTGCCGATCACGTCGATGTCCAAGCGGGACCGGGAGGCGCCGAGCCTCGCCGACGTCCTGAAGCAGAAGGGGAGTTGAGGTGCCCATGGAAGAATTCGACCTGCCCAGGTCGCGGTCGGCGAACGAGCGGCTGCACGGCATGATCCCCGGCGGCGCGCACACCTACGCCAAGGGCGACGACCAGTACCCCGAGCACCTGGCCCCCGTCATCAGCCACGGCCGCGGCGCCCACGTGTGGGACATCGACGGCAACAGCTACATCGAGTACGGCTCCGGGCTGCGCTCGGTCAGCCTCGGCCATGCCCACCCGCGGGTGAACGAGGCGGTGCGGCGCGAGATCGACCGCGGCGCCAACTTCGTGCGGCCGTCCGTCATGGAGGTCAGGGCCGCGGAGCGGTTCCTCGCCACCGTGCCGACCGCCGACATGGTGAAGTTCGCGAAGAACGGCTCCGACGTCACCACCGCCGCGGTGCGCCTCGCCCGCGCCGCCACCGGGCGGCTGCGCGTGGCCATCTGCGCCGACCACCCGTTCTTCTCCGTCGACGACTGGTTCATCGGCACCACACCGATGTCCGCGGGCATCCCGACGTCGACCACCGACCTCACGGTGTCCTTCCCCTACGGGGACCTGACGGCCACCGAAGAACTCCTCACGCGGTACGAGGGCGAGATCGCATGCCTGATCCTCGAACCCGCCGCCCACACCGAGCCGCCGCCCGGCTACCTCGAAGGACTGCGCGCCCTCACCTACAAGCACGGCTGCGTCCTCGTCTTCGACGAGATGATCACTGGTCTGCGCTGGTCCGCGGCGGGCGCCCAGGGACTGTACGACGTCGTCCCCGACCTCTCCACGTTCGGAAAGGCACTGGGCAACGGCTTCGCGGTCTCGGCCCTGGCCGGACGCCGCGAACTGATGGAGCGCGGCGGGCTCCGCCACCAGGGCGAGCGGGTCTTCCTGCTCTCCACGACACACGGCGCGGAGACCCACTGCCTGGCGGCCGCGATGGCCGTGCAGAGCACCTACGTGGAGGAGGGCATCACCGCGCGGCTGCACGCCCTCGGCGAGCGGCTGGCCGCCGGGGTTCGCGAGGCCGCGTCGAGCATGGGCGTCGGTGACCACGTCGTCGTGCGGGGCCGGGCCAGCAATCTGGTGTTCGCCACCCTCGACGAGCAGGGGCAGCCCTCGCAGGAGTACCGCACTCTGTTCCTGCGCCGACTCCTCCTGGGCGGGGTCCTCGCCCCGTCGTTCGTGGTGAGCAGCGCGCTCGACGACGAGGACATCGACCACACCGTGGACGTGGTGGCCGAGGCATGTGCCGTGTACCGCAAGGCGCTCGACGCCGGTGACCCCACGCCGTGGCTGGCGGGACGGCCCGTGAAGCCGGTGTTCCGCCGCAAGGCGTGACCTCAGCGGCGCGCTGGTCGACCGGTGTCTGCCAACCGGTCGACCAGCCACGCCGCCACCGGAACCAGCGCCAGCGCGGTGCACCAGCCGCCCAGCACATCGGTGGCGTAGTGCGCGCTCAGGGCGACCTCCGCCCACCCCATGACGGCGCCCGCGACCAGCCCCGCCCCGAACACGAACAGCACACCTGCCGCTCTGCTCATGCCGAGCCGGCCGGCCATCAGCAGCGCCACCACGAGGGCGAGCGCGGTGAGGAAGGCGGTGTGCCCGCTCGGGTAGGACAGGTTCTCCGGGCCGTGGATGGTGCGCCCCACCACCGGCTTGAGGGCCGTCCCCGTGCCCACGGTCAGGGCGACACCCACCATGACGAGCGCCGCCGCGCGGGGCCACCGCAGCAGCAGACACCACACCACGGCGGCTGCGACGAGTATCACCGAGCCCACGGGTTCCCCCAGGAAGTCGATGGTCAGCCCGACCGCCCGCCACGGCGGGCCCACGCTGTCCGCCGTCGGATCGACGAGCCACCGGTCGAGGCGGCCCGGCTCGCCGTGCCCCGCGTACATGACGCCGATCGCGACGGCCACGAGCGCGGCGAGGCCGGCGATCAGCATGAGGGGCGCGCGCAGCGCCGGGGGCAGCACGGGCGGCGGATGCCCGGAGACCGCCTGCTCGTGGCCACCGCGGCCCGGTTCCGCTTCCGGCTCTGCTCCTGCCAGGTGATCCAAGGCGAGCCCCCCCCGTCGTGTCCGACCCAACTTCCAGCGACCCTAACCGCCCTGTGCATGCTGCACCCCGCCAACTCGCCAGGCGGGTGGCGGAGTTGAAGGGGAGGGGGAGTGGGGGTCGTGGTGAGGGTCGGGTGTGTCGTGGCGCGGGGGTAGGCTCATGAGCCGTCGGTGTGTTTCGCCGACCGTTCTCTGACGGTTTCTGACGGGAGGGTGCTGGGATGCCCCGGAGTGTGCCCCTCCCCACCCCTGAGCGGGTGGCCGAGACGGCCTGTCACGTGTCGGAGCTGCTCGACGTGCTGTACGGGCGCGGCCAGGAGGCCGCCGCGGCGGGTCCGCTCCCGCCCTCGCAGTTCCGGGCGCTGGCGGTGATCGGGGAGCACGAGCGGGTGAATCAGCGGACGCTGGGCGAGGCCCTCGGCTCCCGGCCGTCGTCGGTGAGCCGGCTGTGCGACCGGCTCGAGGCCGCGGGTCTCGTGGAGCGCCTCGCCAGTACGACCAGCCGCCGCGAGGTCGACCTGCGGCTGAGCCGTCGCGGCGCCGCCGTCCTCGACGACTTCCGCGCTTCGCGCGCGCGGGAGATCGCGGAAGTGCTGGAGACCATGTCGCCGACCCACCTGCGCACCCTCGCCGAAGGGCTGGAGCAGTTCGAGCGTGCGGCCGCGGCGCACATCGGTCCGAGCGCTGGTCGGGCGGAAGCGCAGGGGGCGGCCGAGGCCACGGCCTGACAGGGCGTGGCGGGGCGGAGTGCGGCGCCGCGATCGGTGCCGAGCGGGTGCGTGGACGGGATACACTGCCCCAATCATTTGCCGTACGGCAACATTCCCGTGCATTGACGTTCCCGCCCGGCAGCCGGTATCTCTCCCCACCCATCGAAGAAGGCTGCCGTGACGCATTTCCTCGCCGCGGAGCGCGCTGTCCGCACCGCCGCGCCGTTCGATCTCCTGGATACCGTGCGGGCGGCGCTGACCGGGCACTACGCGGCCCTGAGCGTCGACCTGCTGCTGGCCGACTACGGCCTCACCGTGCTGCAGCCGGTGACGGAACTGCCGCACACCACCGAGCCGCTGCCCGTGCACGCCAGCCCCGCGGGCCGCGCCTTCGCGAGCCAGGACCCGCACAGCCGCACCGTCGGCGACGGGGGAGCGGTCGACCTGTATCTGCCGGTGACCGTACGGGGCGACCGGCTCGGCATTCTCTGCGTGCGCGTCCCCGAAGAGAGGTGCACCGCGCAGGACGTGGAGGAGCTGACCGCCCTCGCGGAGATCCTCGGCCACGAGATCGTCGTCGCGGACCGGGACACCGACGTCTATCTGCAGGCCCGCAGGGCGAGCCGGCTCACCCTGGCCGCCGAGATGCAGTGGCAGTTGCTGCCGGGGCGCGCCTACACCCGTACGGAATACGCGATCGGCGCCCAGCTGGAGCCCGCGTACGCCATCCACGGAGACAACTTCGACTGGGCGGCGACCGGCGAGACGCTCACCCTCACCATCACGAACGGCATGGGCGAGGGGATCGCCGCCTCGCTCCTGACCAACCTCGCCGTCAACGCGCTGCGCAACGCCCGGCGGGCCGGCATCGGCATCGCCGACCAGGCGGCCCTGGCCGACCAGGCGCTCCACGCCCAGCACCGCGGGGAGCAGTACGTCTCGACGCTGCTCCTCTCCTTCGAGGTGGCGACGGGCCGTGTGCAGGTGGTGGACGCCGGATCGCCCCAACTGTGGCGGCAGCGGGGCAGGGAAATCGAGCGGATCCCCTTCGAGGCGCAGCTGCCCCTGGGGATGTTCGAGGAGACCGACTACGTCGCGCAGGAGTTCACGGTGCTGCCGGGCGACCGCCTGCTGTTCGTCAGCGACGGTGTCTACGACGCGCTGTCCGCGGCGGGGGAGGCGTACGGGGAGAAGATGCTCTCGCGTGCGATACAGGCCGCCCGTCTGCTCCCTGCGTCCGCCGTGCCCGGGGCTGTGCTCCGGGAGTTGGCGACGCATCTGAACACCGATGCCGATGACGACGCACTCGTGGTCTGCCTGGACTGGACAGGCCGCGCGGGTTGACGGTTGCCCCGAGTGCCCCCAGCATGCAACTGTTGCCGTATGGAAACTGTCAGGCTTTGGGTTGCGCTCGGAGCAGGGCAAGTCCATTGATCACAGCGTCGTTTGCTGTCCCCAGACTCGTAGCGAAGGGTGGTGGGGGCCCGTCTCTGCCGGGCCCCAAGTGATGGTCTCCTCCACGGAGCCGTTGGGCCCCCACGACACGGCATCCACCCCTGGACCGGATACGTCGCACCCGATGCTGACGGTGAGCCCGGTCGGCCGCATCCTGTCCTGCAACGACCAGGCGCGGGCCCTCCTCGACGGAGTACGGGTCGGCGCCCTCCTGGTGGACACGGTGCCCGCCTGGCTGGCCGACGCCCACAGCGACGTCCTCATGGGCGCGGGCGACGGGCCGCCCGTCGTGGCGTGCGGCCGCGTCGGCGAGCGCACGGTGGAGGCCTTTCCCAGCCGCGGCACGAACGGCACGGTGTCCTGGTGGCTCGTCGACGACAGCGATCTCCGCTTCGCCCGCGAGCAGTTGACCAGCGAGCGGACCCGCTCCCGCCTCCTCCAGGAGGCCTCCAACGAACTGCTGGCCTCCCTGAACGTGGACCGGTGCATGGAGGTGACCGCCTCGCTCGCCGCCGAGCACCTCGCCGACGCGGCGGTCATCGTCGGCGTCGGCAGCGGCCGGACGCACCCGGTGGTCTGGGCGTGCGACGGCCGTGTCACGCGGGGCCGCATCGCCGTGAACACCGACGAACTGCCCGGCCTCACCGAGGCTTTGCTGGGATTTCCCCCGGTGCCCTCCCGGTGGATCGACCCGGCCCAGATGCCCGCGTGGGCCGTCCCCGAGGGCTTCACCGGGCACCCGGCCGACATCGGTTCGGTGGCCGTGGTGCCGCTCCCCGGCCACGGGCTGCCCGCGGGCGCCGTCGTACTGATGCGCCACAGCAAGGAAACGGCGTTCACCGAGAGCGAGGAGGCCTTCGCCCGGCTGTTCGCCGCCCGCGCGGGAGCGGGCCTCTCGGCCGCCCGGATCCATGCGGAGCAGACACACATCACCAGCGTCCTCATGCAGGAACTGCTGCCGCCGGCCCTCGGGCGGACCCAGGGCATCGACTTCTCCGGCCGCTACCGCCCCTCGGCGGCGAGCGAGCGGGTGGGCGGCGACTTCTACGACGTGTACGCCGCGGACAGCGAGGACGGCGAGGCGTTCGCGGTACTGGGCGACGTGTGCGGCAAGGGGCTGGAAGCGGCCGTCCTGACCGGGAAGATCCGCAACACCGTCCAGGCGCTGCTGCCCTTCGCGGCCGACCACGCCCGCGTACTGACCCTGCTCAACAACGCGTTGCTGACCTCGCACCACACGCGCTTCGCGACGATGGTGTTCGCGTCCGCGGTGCGCAGGCAGGGCCGGGTGCGGCTGCGGCTCACCAGCGGCGGACACCCCGCGCCCCTCATCCTGCGGGCCGACGGCCGCGTCGAGGAGGCCAGGACCCGCGGCACGCTCGTCGGTGTGCTGCCCGAGATGACGGTGGACACGGCGACGGTCGTCCTGGAACCGGGGGAGACCTGTCTGATGTACTCCGACGGCATCACCGAGGCGTACGGCGGCCCGTTGGGCGACCGCATGTTCGGGGAGGAGCGGCTGCGGTCCGTGCTCGCCGAGTGCGCCGGGCTGCCGGCGGACGCCGTCACGGAACATGTGCACATGGTGGCCGCCCAGTGGGTCGGCGACGGCCCCCACGACGACATGGCGCTCCTGGCGATCACCGCACCACGATCCACCCACCTCACCGCGGTGGACGGACACACCAGGGGCAGGTTCACCGCATGACGACGGACACGGCCGAGGAGTCACTGGACTGCGGCGCGCTGCGCGAGGAGTTGTGGGACGCCGCGATCGGCTGCGACGACACACGCGCCGTGGCGTTGGTGTCCCGGGCCGTCGGCGAGGGTGAACCCGCGCAGGTGTCGGCCGCGGCAGAGCGCGTCCTCCTCGACCTGATCGCGCCCGTCCAGGCACGCGTGGGCGTGGAGTGGGCGGCGAACACGATCTCGGTGGCACAGGAGCACGCGGCCACCGCCATAAACGAACGGTGCGTCAGCGCGGTCGCGGACCTGGCCGCCCCCGCGCCGGACGCCCCGGTCCGGGGCCGGGTGACGGTGGCGTGCGTCGACGGGGAATGGCACGCCCTGCCCGCCCGCCTGGTCACCGAAGTCCTGCGGCTGCGCGGCTGGGGCGTCGACCACCTCGGGGCGCAGGTACCCACGGAGCACCTCGTCGCCCACCTCCATCAGCGCGCCGCCGACGCCGTGCTGCTCTCCTCGTCGATCCCCTCGCACCTGCCCACCGCCCACGCCGCGATCAGTGCCTGCCAGGCCGCCGGTGTCCCGGTGATGGTCGGCGGCGCCGCGTTCGGACCGCAGGGCCGCTACGCACACCGGATGCGGGCCGCGTGGGCAGCCGACGCCCGCAGCGCGCACACCCTCCTGGAACGCGGGCTCCCACGCCCGTCCGTGGCGGCGGCCCGGCTGCCCGACCTCGACCTGCCGCACCTCAGCGACCAGGAATTCACCTTCGTCAGACAGTCGAAGCGACGGCTGATCAAGCAGATCCTCGTCGACGTCGAGAGCGCCTTCCCGCCCATGCGCGCCTACAACACGTACCAACTGGAGCGCACGACCGAGGACATCGACCACATCGTCACCCACCTCGGCACCGCCCTGTACGTCGACGACGCCGAACTGTTCAGCGGGTTCATCACCTGGACCGCCGACATCCTCCGCAGCCGCGGCGTCCCGTCCCGAAGCCTGCTGCCGGCCCTCGACTCGCTGCTGAACCAGCTCAACGACTTTCCGCGCGCCACGGCCGTCCTGACCGCGGCCCGCGAAGCCCTGACCGCCCCCCGACCCGGACACCCCGCATGACCTTCTACGCAGCCCTGAACGTGACCACTGTCGGGATCTCCGGCGGCGTACTGACCCTGCGGGCAGCAGGGGCGCTCGACCACGACAGCAGCGGCCACCTCACTCATCACGTCACCAGGGCGCTGGTCGAGCACCCCGCCACGCGCACCGTGCTCCTGGACTGCGCCGATCTGCACACCGTCGACCCCATGGGCCTGTCCGTCCTCCTGTCGCTGCGCCGGCGCCTCGACGGACTCGGGGCCACCCTGCGCCTGACCCAACGTTCCGCTCGACTGGACCGGTTCCTGGACGTGACCGGAACCTTCGACCACCTCGTGGGCGAGACCGGACCGACGACGGTCGACCAGGAGTCGGGCGTCGCCGAAACGAAGCCCCCTCAGCGCGAGGACACCTCACACTGAGGGGGCACAGGGCCGAGCGCCTCTCAGTCGTATTCGTACAGATCGTCCGGCGTCACTGCACGTGGTCGACACCCCGCAGCCCGACGGTCAGTTGATCCAGTACGGAGCCGGGATCCAGGTCGTACGCCTGCGCCGCGACGCCCACGCTCAGCTCCGCCGTGTGCGTCATCGCCCACAGCAGGGCGCAGTGGGCCGCGGCGTCGTTGCCGAGACGCTGTCTCAAGCGAAGCACGGCCGAGTCGAGTTGGGCCATGGACGCGGGCGTGTATCCGTCCTCCAGGGAGCCGCGCAGAAGCGTGAGGGCTTCCAGCGTGGCCGACGGATGGGACGGGGTCTCCAGTGACATGCGCGTTCCTTCCTTCATCAGCCGCTCTCTCTGTCGTTCTGGCCCGTTGCCCCGGTCCGTGGTGCGCACGCCTGGTGCCACCCGTGCGACGGACCCCGCGGTGTTCCGCAATCGAAGACAAGTACGTCGGTCGATCAAGGGATGGCGTATCGCGAGGACCGCACGGCCCTTCGGCGCCGGAGCCGCCGAGGAGTGAAGCAGCAGGTCAGAGGCGTACGACCGGCTCCCGTGCTAGCGTTGAACGCTTTCGGCGGCCAAACGTCGGAGCTCCGTTCGATGTCTCCGACCCGGGTGCCGCGTCCCCGCCGCTCCTGCCTCGGGACGGTCCCTTCACAGGAAGGCTCTCAGTGAGCGAATCAGCACATGCCGACAACCAGCAGGACGATGCGCCGGGCACCGCTCCCGTGACGTCCTTCGCTGAGCTCGAACTGCCGGCAGCGGTGCTGCGCACACTCGACGAGCACGGGGTGACCAAGCCGTTCCCGATCCAGGCGGCGGCGCTGCCGAACGCCATCGCGGGACGTGACGTCCTCGGCCGGGGCCGCACCGGCTCCGGCAAGACGCTCGCCTTCGGCCTGGGGCTGCTCGCCCGGACGGCCGGGCGGCGCGCACAGCCCAAGGAACCGCTGGCCCTCGTACTGGTGCCCACCAGGGAGCTGGCGCAGCAGGTCACCGAGGCGCTCACCCCGTACGCCGAGGCGCTGCGGCTGCGGCTCGCGACCGTGGTCGGCGGGGTGTCGATCGGACGGCAGGCCGCCGCGCTGCGGGACGGCGCCGAGGTCGTCGTCGCCACGCCGGGCCGCCTCCACGACCTCATCGAGCGCAAGGGCTGCCGCCTCGGCCGGGTCCGCATCACGGTCCTCGACGAGGCCGACCAGATGTGCGACATGGGATTCCTGCCGCAGGTCACCGAAGCCCTCGACCAGGTGCGGCCCGACGGGCAGCGCATGCTGTTCTCCGCCACCCTCGACGGCGACGTGGACCAGTTGGTGCGGCGCTACCTGCGCGACCCGGCCGTCCACTCCGTGGACCCCTCGTCCAGTTCGGTCACCGCGATCGAGCACCACGTCCTCGTCGTGCACGGACCGGACCGGTGGTCCGTCGCCACGGAGATCGCCGCCCGCGAGGGCCGCGTCCTGCTCTTCCTCGACACCAAGCACGGCGTCGACCAGCTCACCCGGCATCTGCGCGCGAGCGGCGTGGCCGCCGCCGCCCTGCACAGCGGCAAGGCCCAGCCGCAGCGCACCCGGACCCTGGCCCAGTTCAAGTACGGCGAGATCACCGCCCTCGTGGCGACCAACGTCGCCGCGCGCGGCCTGCACGTCGACGACCTCGACCTCGTGGTCAACGTCGACCCGGCGACCGACCCCAAGGACTATCTGCACCGCGCCGGCCGCACGGCCCGGGCAGGCCGCTCCGGCACCGTCGTGACGCTCGCCCTGTCGGGCCAGCGCCGCGAGACGAGCCAGGTCCTGACGGACGCCGACGTCAGGCCCAAGGTCACCAAGGTGCGCTCCGGCGAGGCGGAGCTGAGCCGTATCACCGGAGCGAAGGCCCCGTCCGGGAAGCCCCTCGACGGCGGCCCCGCCGCCCGCCCCAAGAACCAGAACACCCCGTTCCGCGGCATGGGCAGCACCAAGAACCCGAAGAGCGGCTCCGCCACCGGCTCCGGCTCGGGCGGCCGGGGCTCCCGCAAGACCAACGAGGCCCGCAAGCTCGCGGAGGCGCGGAAGGCGGCGCGGGTGCGGCGCGGGGGCTGAGCCTTCGACGGGCACCCGAGGAGGCTCACTGCGCGCGCGTCTCGTGAGCCTCCTCGAACGCACGGCGGATCGCGTCGCCGCCGCGTGCGCGCCAAGTCCGGACACGGACGCGATCGTCATGCGGGAGAGCGCGCCCGCCGACTCGTGGGCGGGCGCCCCGATTCAGCCGCGGGCGGGAAGCGTGATGCCGTAGGCCCGCATCTTGCGGTAGATCGTCGTACGGGAGATGCCGAGCCGCTGCGCCGCCAGCAGTTTGTTGCCGTCCGTCTCAAGGAGCGCCTGCACCAAGGTGTCGCGTTCGGACGCCTCCCAGGGGCTCAGCGACCGGCCGCCCGCACTGTGCAGGGACGGCGGCAGATCGCGGAGCTCGATGCGGTAGGTGCGGCGGCCCGCGGCGGCCTCGCGCAGGGCGACGTCCAGTTGCGTTACGTTGCCGGGCCAGTCGTGCCTGCGCAGCAGCGGCAGCACCTCCGGTGCGCACTCGACGCCCGCGCCGATGCGCCGCAGCAGACAGTCGACCAGGGCGGGGAGGTCCGCGAGGCGGTGCCGCAGGGCGGGCACCGGCGCCGCCTCGACGAAACAGCGCCGCAGGGGCTCCGGTACGCCCTGCGCACGCCGGAGCGTGCCCACGACCCAGGTGCCGTGCGCCGCCGCGGTCTCCAACGCCCCGGCGACGGCGGGCGCCTGCTCGGCCGGGACGGCGTCGACGTTCCGGAGGACCAGGGCGCGGCCCGGACCGGTGTGCGCCTCGCGCAGCACGGTCGGCAGGTCGCTCCCGGCGTCGGTGCGGGTGGCCGCGGCATCCACGACGACGGGCACAGAGGCGGCTCCCGTCAGCGCGTGCGCGGCGCCGACCAGCGAGACCTTCCCCGTGCCGGGCTCGCCGTGCAGCAGGAGCGGCGTCCGGTCGCGGGCGCAGCGCGACACCGTACGGGAGACGGTGTTCCAGGACGGGTCCGTTCCGGCCAGCCCCGGCAGCGGCCACGGCCGGGTCGCGTCCTCCGTCGCCCGGTACGGGACGCCGGCCGGAGCGCGGGACGGGCCGGAGAGGCGGTCCGCGAAGGACAGCTCCAGCAGATATCCGGCCGCACCCGCCGAACTGTCGACCCGGCGGCAGCGCATCAGGACGGTCTCGCCGCCGGTCAGCCGCACCTCTTGGCGGGTGCGCGGCGCGTGCCCCGGGCCGGCGGCGGCCTCGTGCAGCAGCCGGTGGTCGTCGCCCGTGAGCCGCGCGGAGGCGGCGGAGTTGGCGAGCACGAGATCCTGCCCGAGACAGAGCACCGGCCGGTCGCCGTAGTGGCTCACCTGCTGGAACGCTTCCAGGAGCGCCCGCTGGTGCGAGCTGCTGAACTCGTACATCACGCGCTCGATGTCGCTCGCGGCCTCCTGCACCAGGGCCGCCATGAGCGTGCGCGCCGGACCGTTCCAGCACGTCAGGTTCATGGCGCCCTCGACGCGACCGGTGACCGAGTTGCGGATCGGGGCGGCGGCGCAGGAGACGCCCTGCAGCCGTTCGTTGAAGTGTTCGGTGCCGAGGACGACGTTGGGGCGGCGCTCCTCCAGGGCGACCCCGATGCCGTTCGTGCCGACGAACTGTTCGGCGTAGTTGAAGCCGGGGGCCAGGTGGACCCGGTCGAGGTGCGCCGAGAGTCGCTTCTCGCCGACGCGCCGGTCGCGCACCCAGCCCTTGCGGTCCGTCACGATCACACAGGCGTCCGAACCCGCCAGCGTCCGTTCAAGGCGGTCGAGGACGGGCGTCGCGGCACGGACCAGGCGGCTCTCCCGGTCGTAGTCCGGCTGGTAGGGGGCGACCACCTCGTCCGTGCCGACCCCCAGGTACTTGGAACGCTGCCAGGAGTTGCGGATGCCCTCGGGGACGAACGGCGCAGGCGGTTCCGCGTTGGTGAGGAACTGCAGGCGCGCTCGTGCGATGGTCCGGTCCCGCTCCGTGCTGTCACTGAGCATGGCGCCTCCGATGGGCGTGTTTCCGCCATATTACGAAGGTGTTCGTACCAGTCAACGGACCGTTCGCCAAGAGGTCATGTGCGTTTTCACCGTCCCGATACCGGGTGCGGGCCCCGTGTGTTCCACATTGAAAAACTCGACGGCTCGCCCGGCCCCCACGCTGATGGACAGCGCCGCACACCGGATGCGGCGGCCCGCCGTCGAGCACAGGAGCCCCCATGACTTCCGTCGAGAACGCACCCCGTACCGCGATCGTCACCGGCGCCGCCCGCGGCATCGGCCGTGCCATCGCCGAACGGCTCGCCAAGGACGGACTCGACGTGGCCGTCGCCGACCTCCCCGGCATGAGCGAGGAGCTGAACGACGTGGCGGCCGGAATCGAGAAGGCCGGGCGCAAGGCCCTCGCCGTGCACGCCGACGTGTCCAGCAAGGAGCAGACCGACGCGCTCGTCGACGAGGTGGCGGCCCGCTTCGGCCGGGTCGACGTCTACGTCGCCAACGCCGGTATCGCCAGGGTCACCCCGCTCCTCGACACCGGGCTCGACGAGTTCGAGCAGATCATGTCCGTCAACCTGCGCGGCGTCTTCCTCTCCTACCAGGCCGCCGCCCGGCAGATGATCGCCCAGGGCGGCGGAGGCAAGATCATCGGTGCCGCGTCGATCGTCGCGTACCGCCCCTTCGCGCTGCTCGGCACCTACTCGGCGTCCAAGTGGGGCGTACGCGGTCTGACCCAGGCCGCCGCCATGGAGTGGGCCCAGCACGGCATCACCGTCAACGCGTACTGCCCGGGCATCGTCGGCACCGACATGTGGGACCTCATCGACGAACGCCTCGCGCAGGAGGAGGGCCTGCAGAAGGGCCGGGCCATCAAGAAGTACGCCGAGGCCATCGCGCTCGGCCGCGTCGAGGAGCCGACCGACGTCGCGTCCTTCGTCTCGTACCTGGCCTCGCCGGACTCGGACTACATGACCGGCCAGTCCGTCATGATCGACGGCGGAATCCAGTTCTCCTGACGCGCCGCGTCGCCCTCACACCCGGTCGGCCACCGCACGCGAACCGCGAACCCGTGAATCGAGGAGAGACATGTATTCCAAGGACGGCGAGAACTACTTCATCGTCGACGCGCACGTCGCACTCTGGGACGCGCGGCCCGAGAACCAACTCAACATCCACGGCAAGCAGTTCATCGACTGCTTCTACGACTACCACCGCAACCTGAGCCCGGAGTCGGAGGTGTGGCCGTACGAGGAGTACCTCTACCAGGGCGGCGAGCGCCTGATGAAGGACCTCTTCGACGACGGCTACGTCGACCACGCCATCTTCCAGCCCGCGCGCCTCGGGGCGTTCTACCGGAGCGGCTTCGGGCAGACCGAGGAAGCCTTCGCGCTCACCCAGAAGCACCCCGACAAGCTGACGTACAACCACTCATGGGATCCGCGGTACGAGCAGAAGGGCCTCGACCAACTGCGGCGCGACGCCGAGCGGTTCCAGCTCAAGGGCGTCAAGCTGTACACCGCCGAGTGGAAGGGAGACAGCCGCGGCTACAAGCTCGACGACCCGTGGACGTACCGCTATCTCGAGGTCTGCCAGGAACTCGGGATCAACAACATCCACATCCACAAGGGGCCGACGATCCGGCCGCTCGACCGGGACGCCTTCGACGTCGCGGATGTCGACAAGGCCGCCACGCAGTTCCCCGAGATGAACTTCGTCGTCGAACACTGCGGACTGCCGCGCCTGGAGGACTTCTGCTGGATCGCCACGCAGGAGCCCAACGTGCACGCGGGCCTCGCCGTCGCGATCCCCTTCATCCACAGCAGGCCGCGCTACTTCGCGCAGATCATCGGCGAACTCCTCTACTGGCTCGACGAGGACCGCATCCAGTTCTCCAGCGACTACGCGCTCTGGACGCCCCGCTGGCTGATCGAGCGGTTCGTCGACTTCCAGATCCCCGAGGACATGCAGCCCGAGTACGCGCCGATCACCCTGGCACAGAAGAAGAAGATCCTCGGGCTGAACGCGGCGGCCATGTACGACATCGAGGTCCCGGCGGGCCTCGACGTCGGCGTCGACGAAGCGGCGGTGGCCTGACATGGACGTCGCCGCACGGGAATGCTCCGCGCGCGCCGCACTGGACACGGTCCTCGACCCGGAGCTGGACGAGCCGATCACCGATCTGGGCTTCGTGCGCTCAGTGACGCTGACCCCCGACGGGGCGCTCACCGTCCGGCTCAGGCTCCCCACGTCGTTCTGCGCGCCCAACTTCGCGTACCTGATGGCCTCGGACTCCAAGGACGCGCTGACGGCGCTGCCCTGGACACGGGACGTCGTGGTGCTGCTCGACGACCACCACGACTCGGACCTGATCAACCAGGGGCTCGCGGCGGACGCGGGCTACTGCGGAACGTTCGGCGCGGAGGCGGAGAAGGACCTGGAGGCGCTGCGGCTGACGTTCCGCCGCAAGGCCCATGCCGCCGCGATGGAAAGGGCGTTGACCCTCCTGCTCCGCGAGAACCCCGACCTCACCGAGGAAGACCTGCACGCCGTGGTCCTCGACGACCTCCCGGACGCGGCGGCCTCCAGTGCGCTGCTGCGCCGACGGGAAGCGCTCGGCCTGGGCGTGGCACCGTCCGACCCGGTACTGGTGGACGAGGAAGGGCGACGCGTCCCGCCGGGCGAGATCCCGCTCCGGCTGCGCTTCGCCCGTGCGGTCCGGGTCTCGATCGACGGCAACGCGCACTTCTGCCGGGGGCTGCTGCGCACCCGGTACCCGCACTCCGCGGCCGACCAATCGAAGGAGAAAGTCTCATGAAGGCAGTTCAGGTCGTGGGCTACGGCAAGAACCTCGAAATGGCCGAAGTCCCGGCTCCCGAAATCACCGGCCCGTTCGACGTGATCGTCAGGATCGGCGGCGCCGGTGTGTGCCGCACCGACATCCACATCCTGGAAGGGCAGTGGGCGCAGAAGTCCGGCGTGACACTGCCCTACACGATCGGCCACGAGAACGCCGGCTGGGTCCACGCCGTCGGCAGCGCCGTCACCAACGTCTCCGAGGGCGACAAGGTCATCGTGCACCCGCTGATCACCTGCGGGCTGTGCCGGGCCTGCCGGGCGGGCGACGACGTGCACTGCGAGAACAACCAGTTCCCGGGCATCGACACGGCGGGCGGCTACGCCGAGTACCTGAAGACGTCCGCGCGCAGCGTCGTGCGGATCGACGACTCCCTCGAACCGGCCGACGTCGCGGCGCTCGCCGACGCGGGCCTCACGGCGTACCACGCCGCGGCCAAGGCGGCCCGCAAGCTGCGGCCGGGGGACCGCTGCGTCGTGATCGGCGCGGGCGGGCTCGGGCACATCGGCGTACAGGTTCTCAAGGCCCTCACCGCCGCCGAACTCCTCGTCGTCGACCGCAACCCCGACGCGGTGGCCCTCGCCACCTCCATCGGCGCCGACCACGGCATCGTCGCGGACGGCGGGCACATCGACCGGGTGCGCGAACTGACGGGCGGACACGGGGCGGAGGCGGTCGTCGACTTCGTCGGCGAGGGCGGCTCCACGAAGGAAGGTGTCGCCATGCTGCGCCAGGCGGGCGACTACCACGTGGTCGGCTACGGCGAGAACATCGACGTCCCGACCATCGACATCATCTCCGCCGAGATCAACTTCATCGGCAACCTCGTCGGCTCCTACAACGACCTGTGCGAACTGATGGTCCTGGCCGCACAGAACCGCGTACGCCTGCACACCGCGAAGTACCCCCTCGACCGCTTCCAGGACGCCCTGGACGACCTCGAGGGCGGCCGTATCCGGGGCCGAGCGATCCTCACACCGTGAACGCCCCGAACGCGCCCACCAGATGGTGGAGTCGACCCTCCACCCTCCACGCCGATTGAATGGGCTCAGGCGCCGAGGCGGTGCGCGAGGTCGAGCAGATCGGCCAGGCGGAGCACCCGTCCGTCGAATCCGGGGAGCGGAACATGGAGCGGCCGGGTCCAGCGGTCGGGGATCGCGTCGAGTCCGTAGTACGCCCCCGCGAGACCTCCCGTCACCGCGGCGACGGTGTCCGTGTCACCGCCGAGATCGATCGCCGTGCGCACCGCTTCCTCGAAGCCCGCAGTGGTACGCAGGGCCCAGACGGCGGAGCCCAGACAGGGCCAGACGGCACCGTTGAACTCGGTCGCCCGGTCGGGGTGCCAGTCGGGTGCGAGAACGGTGGCGTAGCGGTCACGGTGGTCGGGGTGGACGTGCGCCAGGACGTCCGGGAGCGCGGTGACGGGATCGGCGTCCTCGAAAGTGACGCGGATGAGTTCGTGGAAAATCGCGGTGCCCTCCCAGGCCGCGCGGTCACCGTGCGTCAGAGCGGCGATCCTGCGGGCCGCGTCCATGGTGGCTTCCTGCCCGGCGGCCGCGAAGTGGACCGCGGACGTCGAGGCCCGCATCAAGGAGCCGTTCCCGGCCGCTCGTAGATTGACCTGGAAATGGATCGCGGCGGCGAGGTCCCAGGACATGCCATTGGTCAGGACGTCCTCGGTCTGCAGTCCGATGTCCTTGGGCCCCGCCGCCGCCCACCGCTGAAAGCGGGCGAAGATGTCGGGCAGATCCAGTCCGCCCTGTTCAAGCAGCGACTCCGCGACCAGGACCGCCATCTGCGTGTCGTCGGTCGCCTCGCCGGGGTCCCAGCCACCGCCCCCGCACATCTCGTCATCGGCACCGGACACGGGAAACCGCGCGGAGAACGCCCCTTCGGGGCCGAACTCGAAGGGGCCACCCAGGGCGTCACCCACCGCCGAGCCGACGATCGCGCCTGCGGCCCGCTGAATCCGCTTCATCGCATCTCATTGCTGGTCATCAAGAAAGTGTCTCAGCAACACCGTTGCGTCGTCGGGCGTAGGTTGGGCTGTGCCGCACACCATTGGAGCCCGAGACCATGGCCGACCCGAACCAGGACCCCTGCCCGGTGCGGCCCGTACCGGGCGGCTCCGGTGGACGTACCAACTACGTGGTCACCGGGTACGCGGAGGCCAGGGAGGCCTTGAACGACGCCCGGCTGTCGAAGGACACGTCCGCCTTCTTCGCGGGCATGCAGTCACGGCGACGTCTGCACCCCGCGGTCGGCCACACCATGCTCGCCAGCGACCCACCCGAGCACACGCGGCTGCGCAAGCTGGTGACGAAGACGTTCACGACCGGGGCCGTCGCGCGGCTGCGTCCGTTCATCGCCCGTGTCACCGAGGAACTGCTGGACCAGTGGCACGTCGGCGAACCGTTCGACTTCGTGGCCGGTCTGGCTGTTCCCCTGCCGGTCACCGTGATCTGCGAATTGCTCGGAGTGCCGCAGGCCGACCGGGCCGACGTCCGGCGGTGGTCCGCGGAACTGTTCGCGGCGGGGGAGCCCGATGTCATCGACGCGGCATCGCACGCGATGGCGGAATACATGACGGACCTGATCGCCGCCAAGCGTCTCGCCCCCGGCGACTGTCTCCTGGACGAGCTGATCGCCGCCCGGGACGGAGCGGATCGCCTGACCGAGACCGAACTGGTCTCGCTCGCCGTCCTGTTGCTCGTTGCCGGACACGAAACCACCACCAACGCCCTCGGCAACGCCCTCCTGGCGCTGCTCCAGCATCCGGCCCAGTTGGATCGCCTCCGGCGGAACCCGGACGAGATCCCTGCCGCCCTGGACGAACTGCTCCGCTTCGACTCCGCGGTGAGCACCTCCACCTTCCGGTTCACCACGGAGCCCGTCACGCTCGGCGGCACCGAGATCCCAGCGGGCGTTCCGGTGCTGGTCGCCCTCGGGGCCGCCAACCGTGACCCGGCGCGGTTCCCGGGACCGGACGAGCTCGACCTGGACCGGGATGCCGCGGGCCACCTCGCCTTCGGCCACGGCATCCACCGCTGCGTCGGCGCACCGCTGGCCAAGGCCGAGGCGGACATCGTTCTGCGAGCCGTGCTGGCACGCTTCCCCGGACTTCAGTTGGCCGTACCGGCGGCTGAACTGCGCTGGAGGCGCACCCGCCTGGTCCGCGGGCTGACGTCGCTTCTCGTCTTGGCGCCCAATGGATTCACCTCCCAGCCGGGGCCGTAAGACGTGGCAACATCCGGTTGAACGGAAAGCTCTGTGAGTGAGGACGATCGAGAGATCGAAGTCGGTCAGGTCGACCAGATGACCCGCCCCTGGTGGACGATGACCACCTTGGCGTCGGCGCGGAGGATCAGTTGGGCGCCCTCGTGGCCGTGGCTCTTGGAGGCCCAGATGGGGCGGTCGTCGCCGTTGTGGATGACGAGGTTGCCGTCGTTCTGGAAGATCGCCCGGTGGTGCTCGCCGAAGGTCATGGACGCCCAGATCGGCTTGTTCTTCTCGTTGTAGACCACGAGGTTGCCGTCGGGCTGCATGATCATGCGGATGCGGTTGGTGGTCCAGGCCTGGTTGACCTCGAGGACGCTGGGCGCCCCGACCGTCGTGGCGCCCCAGTTCGGCTTCGGAGTCGCCTTGGGCTTGGGCTTGGGTGTCGCCTTCGGCTTGGGTGCGCTCGTCGTGGGCGCGGGCGGCGGCGCGACGGTCTTGACGACCGCCTTCGGCGTCTCCTTCTCCTTGCTGGGAGAGGGCTTCGGCTCCTCTGCCACGTAGTCGCCGAGGTCGTCGGGGGAGGAGTCCGCGTTCAGGACCGTGTCGGACTCCGCCGCGGTCCTGGCCTTGTCGTCGCGGGGCCCGTCGTCCTTCGAGCCGATCAGCAGCATGGGTATCGCGACCAGCGCGGCCCCGGCGAGCGCGGCCCCGGCCAGGACCGGCTTGCGCGGGCGGCCGCCGTCGACACCGGTCCGGGTCTTGGTGTTCGGCTGCACGGTGGCGACGGCCGTCGCCACCGCGACGCCCTCCTTCGCCTTCTTCGTCTTCCGCGCACCAGTGGTCTCTTCGGCGTCCGGGTCCGGGGACGAGGAGGCGGGCGTCTCCTGCGGCAGTGCGCCGGATCCGGAGGAGGCCGCGGGACCCGGTTCCTTCGCTGCGGCGCCCGACTCCGGTGCGGCGGACTCGGGTTCGGCGGTCGCGGCGCCCGACGCCGGTTCGGTACCGGCCTTGTGGGAGGCGGCGGCCGCCGCCCCGTTCGAGCCGGGGGGCTGCTGCTCGGTGGACATGCGGTACTCCTACTCGGGGCGGAGCTGTCGGTGTACGGAGCCCCTGCGGCGAGAAGGGACGAACGCCGCGTGGGGGACCGGCAGTTCGGCGCCGTACCCGGCACCGGTCACGCACGGCCCGGTACGGCTGGGGGGTCGAAGACACACCCAACTTAGCCCGTCGCATCCGTCACGGCCGCTCCTCCCGCCCCACCACCGTCCCCGCTATGTCCGCCAACTCCGCCTTGATCCCGTTAAGTTCCGCACTCGGGCGGCAAACGGGCAGGCTGTGGACCGATACGGGTCTTCCCGGGTCCAATACTGAAGGGACGTGTGTGGCATCCTGTTGACGCCTGATCTGATCAGTGTCGGCGTGTGCGCATGTCATGCGGCACCCAGGAATTCGTACGGACCAAAGAGTTCAGGTGGAGATGCGGCCCGGAGAACGGCAGGACGGCAGGCACGAGGCCCTGCCCGAGGCGCCCGACGGCTCCGGGACGGCCCATGACCCCGAGCCCGCCGTCACCCCTGCCGCCGACACGGCCGAAGCCCCCGAGATACCCGAGGCCGTGCGGGCCGCCGCCCGCCGCGCGCCCGGCCACTGGATCGGGGTGGCCGACCCGGAGTGGACCGAGGAGCGAACCCCTCCGGAGTGGGCGGTGCTCGGCGAATGGCAGTCGGACGCGAGCGGCGAGGTCGGTGACTACCGCGCCAATCCGGGGTACCGGCCGTCGGCCCGGATGCTCGGCTGGCCCGAGCCGACCGACCCCGTGGACACGGCGGCCCAGCGTGCCGCCACCGGCTACGGCACGGCGGACGACGCGGTCGCGGCGCTCGCCGACGCCGAGGTCACCGTGGTGCGCTCACCGGACGGCGGCCCGCTCACGGCTGCCGGACGGGACGGGGAGCCGGTGGTGCTGTTGTTCACCTCCGCGGCACACGCGTTCATGTCCGCAACACTTCGCCATGACAGTCTTCCCGCGCGGGAGTTGGCCCGGTCCCTGAGCGGATCGGACGCCCTGCTGCTGGCCAACGCCGGGGCAGCGGCACCTCTGCTCGTCCCGGCAGACCGTCTGCTCGGCCCCGAACCGGGTCCGGGCGCCGAGCAGGCGCCCGTGGCGGACACCGCCGCCCGGCCCGACAACTCCCCTGAACCCCGGCCCCACATCACAGGGAGGACCCCGTGACGCGTTCGGCCCAGCAGCCCCCCACCTCCGCCAAGGCGGAGACCGGGCCGGACGGCGAGGAGACGGCCACGGCCGCGACCGCCGCCGCCACCGAACCCGTACCCACGCCCGAGAAGTCCGGGGCCGAGTCCCCGTCCGAGCCCGGGAAGGCGACGACCGCCGACGGTGCCGCGTCGGCCGGTGCGCAGAGCACGGACACCGGCCCCGAAGCCGCTCCGGAGAACGAGAACGAGAGCGCGAGCGAGAGCGGCGACGGTGCGGACGCCGACGGCCGCACCGGATCCGGGGCCGACACCGAGACGGACCCCGGCGCCGCCGCCGCGGCCAAGAGCCGACTGCCCGCCCTCGTCCGCACCATGAGCGCCACGGCCATCGACAAGCCGCAGGCCGCCGCCGCGGTGGGGCGTCCGGGCAAGGCGGTGATCGCCGGTGCCGCGGTCGCGGGCGCGCTGCTGGTCTCCGTACCGTTCCTGGTGCTCGGCGGCGACAAGGACGACAACGACCGCAAGGAGACGACCGCGGCCGGCACCGTCCTCGGCGGCGACGAGACGGAGGCCCCCGGCGCGTTCTCGGAGTCCACGCCCAGCCCCAGCGCCTCGAAGGACGACAAGAAGGACTCCGGTGAAAAGGTAGCGGCCGGCCACGACGCCGCCTCTCCCTCCGCCGCGAAGAGCGAAAGCACGGACGAGGCGAAGAGCGGGTCCTCCGAGAAGAAGGAACCGGCGAAGAAGGCGGCCGGCGACAAGGAGTCGGACGCCAAGAAGAACAAGCCGGCCAAGGCGGGCAACGTCACCTTCAGCGCCCCCATGGCCCTGCGGAGCCACCTCGCGGGCCGCTGCCTCGACGTGCCGGCCGGCGACTTCAGCGACGGCAAGAAGCTGATGATGTGGGACTGCAACAACGGCCCCGCGCAGAAATGGCAGTTCGCCTCCGACGGCACCGTCCGGATCCACGGCATGTGCCTGGACGTCGCCAACGCCGACTTCACGCCCGGCACACCGATGCAGATCGCCTGGTGCAACGGCAACGACGCCCAGAAGTTCGTCCTGAACGAGGCGCATGACCTGGTCAACACCGTCAAGGGCATGTGTGTCGACATCAAGGGCAGCAACCCGGACAACAAGGCACCGGTGCAGCTGTGGACCTGCAACGGCGCCGACGCACAGAAGTGGAGCGTCTGACCGGACGCACCGGACCGGGGCACCACCCTCGGTCCGCCGCCCGTCACCACGACGAGGCATGATGACACCGTCGGCTCGCCGACAGGCACCCCCGGAAATCGGGGGAGCCCGCTCAGGACGCCGCCGTAGCAAGGAGGTTGGTGCGTGTCGCGCCAGGTACTGACGGTCGGACCCGGCACCGGGGACCGCTACCGGACCATCGGTGAGGCACTCGCGGCTGCCCGCACCGGCGCGCTGGTCAGCGTGCGGCCCGGGACGTACGCGGAGAATCTCGTGATCTCCACCCGGGTCACCCTCACCGCCGCCGAGGGCCGGGGCACCGTGGAGGTCCGGCCGCGCACGGGCAGCGTGATCGCGCTGCGCGCCGACGCCGTGATGGTCTCCGAGCTGACCCTGCGCGGCGGCGATGCGGAGCTGCCGACGGTGGACGTACGGCGCGGCCAGGCCGCGTTCGACGGCTGCGAGATCGTCGGTGCCGCCTGGACGGCGATGCTGGCGGGCGGCACCGGTTCGCTCGCCCTGCGCGAGTGCCGGATCAGCAACTCCCAGGGCGCCGGCGTCGTGATCACCTCCACCACGCCCACCACGGTGGAGTCCTGCACCTTCGAGCACCTGGGCACCAGCGGCCTGGTCCTCGCCGAGCAGGGCGAGGCCCGGATCCGCGACTGCACGGTGCGCGATGCCCGCGGCAACGGAGTCCTCGCCAACGGCGAGTCCCGCGGCACGGTCGAGGACTGCGACATCTCCTCCACCGACAAGCCCTCCCTCGCCCTGGAGCAGAACTCCGCCCTCACGGTCACCCGCACCGTCGTGCACGACACCAGCACCGGTGTGCACGTGAGCACCGCGGGCCGCACGACCCTGGAGGACGTCCGTGTCACCGGAGCGTCCGGGAACGGGATCGCGCTGGCCGCCGGCACCGACCCGGTGCTGCGCCGCTGCCGCGTCTCGCGCACCCGGGGCAACGGCATCCTGGTCACCGACCGCTCGCGCGGCACCTTCGAGGACTGCTGGGTGGACGGCGCGCGCGGCGCCGCCCTCCGCGTCGCCGGAGCCGCCTCCCCGGCGCTGACCGGACTGACCGTCCGCGACGCCGACCAGACCGGACTGCTCCTGGAGGAGGACGCGGCACCGGAGCTCGACCGCCTCGAGGTGATCGGCGGCGCGCCCGCCATCGCCATGCGCGGCGGCGCCAACCCGATGCTGCGCCGGGCCCGCCTGGTGGAGCCGAACGGCGACGGCATCGCGGCCACCGACAGCGCCCGCGGGCGCGCCGAGGACTGCGAGATCGTGCGGCCGAACGGCGCCGGGGTGCGCGTGGCCGCGGGCAGCACCCTCTACCTGGCCGGCGGCGGCGTCTCCGACTCCGTCCGCAACGGACTGGTCGTCGAGGACGGCGGCAACGTCACCGTCCGCGACTTCCGCGTCGAGATACCGGCCGAGGAAGGCGTGGTCGTGGCCGCGGGCGGCGAACTCACCGCCAACCGCACCACCGTGCACGCCGCCAAGGGGCACGGATATCTGCTCCGCGAGGGCTCGCTCGCCTCGCTCAGCGGCTGCGAGGCCAACGGCGGCGCGCAGGACGGCTTCCGGGTGGAGTCCACCGCCCCGGTCTCACTGGTGAACTGCACCGCCCGGGAGAACGAGGGCGCCGGGCTGGTGCAGACCGCCCCCGGCGAACGGCTCGCGGTCGAGGGCCTGAACAGCACAGGGAACGGCAAGCGCGACGCCTGGGGCAGCGGCAACGCCGAGAACACCGACCCGGCCGGCTCCGGCGCCGCCGACGCGCCGCCGCCGGACCGCGAGGGCGGCCCGCTCGGCGCGCTCAACGCGCTGATCGGCCTGGAGAACGTCAAGCAGCAGGTGGGCACGCTGGTCAATCTGACCCAGCTCGCCCAGCGCCGCGAGCAACTCGGCATGATCGCCCCGCCGATGAGCCGGCACCTGATCTTCGCCGGGCCGCCCGGCACCGGCAAGACGACCGTGGCCCGCCTCTACGGCGCGATCCTGGCCGAGCTGGGCTCGCTGCGCAGCGGCCACCTCGTCGAGGTGTCCCGCGCCGACCTGGTCGCCCAGGTCGTCGGCGGTACCGCCATCAAGACCACCGAGACCTTCGAACGGGCCCTCGGCGGCGTCCTGTTCATCGACGAGGCGTACACCCTCGCTGCGGACAGCGGCAACGGCGGCGCCGACTTCGGCCGGGAGGCCGTGGACACCCTCCTGAAGCTGATGGAGGACCACCGCGACGACGTGGTGGTGGTCGCCGCCGGATACTCTCGCGAGATGGACTCGTTCCTGGCCTCCAACCCCGGCCTCGCCTCCCGCTTCTCACGCACCGTCGAGTTCGAGAACTACTCGGTGCCCGAACTGGTCGCGATCATGGAGAGCATGTGCGCCCAGCACCAGTACGAGCTGGGCGAGGGCACCGCGGAGGCGCTGGCCGCGCACTTCGAGACGATGCCGCGCGACGCCGGGTTCGGCAACGGCCGCGCCGCACGCGGGGTGTTCGAGGAGATGGTGGACAGACAGGCGGTCCGGCTCGCCACCCTCCAGCAGGTCGGTGAAGACGATCTGCGGCTGCTGCTGCCGGAGGACGTGTCCGCGACGGCCGCCGGACAGGGCGGCGAGAGCGCCGTCCAGGAGGACGACCCGCTGACCCGCCTCGGCGACATGATCGGTCTGGCCGAGGTCAAGCGCGACGTCGCCAACCTGGTCAACCTCATCACCACGGCCCGGCACCGGGCCGCCGCCGGACTCCCGGTGCCCTCGCTCAGCCACCACCTGGTCTTCACCGGCCCACCCGGCACCGGCAAGACCACGGTGGCCCGCCTCTACGGCGAGATCCTCACCCAGCTGGGCATCCTGCAACGCGGCCAGATGGTCGAGGCGGCCCGCGCCGACCTCGTCGGCCGCTACATCGGCCACACGGCGCAGCTCACCCGTGAGGTCTTCGAACGGGCCCGCGGCGGCGTGCTGTTCATCGACGAGGCCTACACCCTCACCCCGCGCGGGGGCGGCGCCGACTTCGGCCAGGAGGCCGTCGACACGCTGCTGAAGCTCATGGAGGACCACCGCGACGAGGTGGTCGTCATCGTCGCCGGATACACCCACGAGATGGAGCGCTTCCTCGGCTCCAACCCCGGCCTGTCCTCGCGCTTCCCGCGCCGGATCGCCTTCGCCGACTACTCGTCCGAGGAACTGGTCACCATCGTGCGCGCCCAGGCCTCGAACATGGGCTACGAGTGCGGTCCCGGCACCGGTCCGCTGCTCAAGGAGTACTTCGACGCGCTGCCCAGGGATCGGACCTTCGGCAACGCCCGGCTGGCCCGTCAGGTGGTCGACTCGATGGTCACCCGACAGGCGGGACGGCTCAGTTCGCTGGCCTCGCCCACCCTGGACGACCTGCGCATCCTGCTGCCCGACGACGTCACCACCGCCGAGCCGAAGGCGGCGCCCCGATGAGGCCGCCCGCGCGCGGTGCCGCACGTGCGCTCTCCGGCGCCGCGGTCGCCGCCGCCCTGCTGATGTCGGTGGCCCCGCCGGTGCAGTCCGCCCCGCCGCGGCTGCCTGCCGCGGACGGTGACAAAGGTCAGGCGCTGCCCGGAATGCCGTCCGCGCTCGACACGAAGTACGGCAAGACGTCCTGCGTGCCCGCCTCCAAGGAACGGGCGAAGAAGCAGGACTGGTCGCGCCAGCGTCTCGACCTGGACAAGGTGCGCCGCGACGGCACCGGTGCGGGCGTGACCGTCGCCCTGATCGACACCGGGGTCGCGACGGACGCCGCCGGGCTCGACGGCCGGGTCACCGCGTCCGGCGCCGCCGGTGAGGACTGCGTGGGCCACGGCTCCTTCCTGGCGGGGCTGATCGCCGGTGACGGCGGGGCCAGCCCCCGGCTCGCCGGGGTCGCGCCGAGCGCCGAGATCCTCGCGCTGCGCGGCACCGACAAGAACGGCCGGGCCGAAGCCGCGCTCGTGACGTCGTCGGTCCGCGCGGCGACGCAGGCCCGCGCCGGGGTCATCGCGATCGGTGTGGCGCTGCCCCGGCGCGACAAGGAGCTGACCCGCGCGATCGCCGAAGCCCGCGCCGGGGGCGCCGTCGTGGTCGCCGCGGCCACCCCGGACCCGCCCAAGACCCTCGGCGACGAAGAGATCCCCGCCCGCCTCTACTGGCCGGCCGCCGAGCCCGGCGTCCTGTCGGTCGCCGACATGCTGCCCAATGGCTCCCGGCCCAAGAACTCACTGCTCACCGCGGGCGTCGACCTGGCCGCTCCCGGGGCCGGAGTGGTCTCGGGCGGGGCCCGGGGCACCGGCCACTACCTCGGCGGCGGCCCCGCGGTGGCCGCCGCCTACACGGCCGGTGCCGCCGCCGTGGTGCGCGCCGCACGCCCCGACGACTCGGCCGCCGAGGTGACCCACCGGCTCACCGCCACCGCCTACCCGGCCGACACCCCGCAGCTGGACCCGTACGCGGCCGTCACCACGGTCTTCGGTCACTCCGGGTCGTCCGGTTCCGGTGGCTCCGACAGCGCCGCGGAGCCGGTGACCGTGCGCGACACCTCGGACACCGAGCGGGCCACCGGACGGGCGACCGGCATGCTGCTCGGAGGGTCCGCCGTCGTCCTGGTGGTCGTCTGGCTGGCGTTCGCGCTGCCACGGGCCCGCTCCCGTGGCTGGCGCCCGGCCGAACAGGGCGGCTCCGGCACGGAGTGAAGGCGGAGGGAACGCGGAGGGAACGCGAGAGCGGGGGCCACCTCGGGTGGCCCCCGCTCCTTTGTGCCGTGCGCCTCTCGCGCCGGCTCAGCTCTCCTGCGGCAGCTCCTCCATCAGCGCCGTCTGCATCAGCCGCGCCCGGCGGCGGGCGATGTACTGGGCCCGGCCCGGCGGCAGGTTGAGCGGCTTCGCACTGCCGAACAGGCGGCCCTCCGTGGGCGGGCAGGACAGCAGGACCGCCGGGTTGTTGGCCTCGTCCAGGCGGCGCACCAGCGCGTCGCTGAGACCGCGGCCCGCGCCCATCGCGCTGCGGGCGACGACCACGTGCAGCCCCATCTCGTAGCCGAGCGTCAGATGCTCGAAGAGCGGCTCGAAGGGGTTCTGGAACGAGTTGCCGGAGACCATGTCGTAGTCGTCGATCAGGAGGAAAAGCCGCGGGCCCGTCCACCAGTCGCACTTGCGCATCCGCGCGGGCGCGATGTCCGCGCCGGGCACCCGGGTCTTGAGCGCACGGGCCGCGCCGTCGATGGTCTCCGTGAGGTTGTCCAGGGAGATCACGTGCCCGATGCGGTACTCCTCGGGGATGGCGTCGACCAGGGTGCGGCGGTAGTCGACCGCGATGATCTTCGCCTCGTTCGGGGCGTACCGGCTGGTGATGCCGTCCGTGATGCGGCGCAGCAGGTTCGTCTTGCCGCTTTCGGTGTCACCGACCACGATCAGGTGCGGAGTGCGGCTGAAGTCGTGCCAGACCGGCTCCAGAGCGTCTTGGTCGATGCCCACCGGCAGCCGCATCCCGCCGCCCTCGGTGCTCTCGGGCGCCGGGAGTTCGGCCAGCGGGAGCCGGTGCGGCAGCATCCGGACCTGCGGGGCGCGGGCACCCGTCCAGGCGCGGGAGATCTCGGAGACCAGGTGCGAGACACCGTCGCCGAGGTCCTCAAGGGACCCGCTGCCGTCCAGGCGGGGCAGGCCCGCCAGAAAGTGCATCTTGCTGTCGGCGGTGATGCCTCGGCCGCCGCTGCGCGGCACCGTGCGGGCCTTGCGGGTGTCGATCTCGGAGTCCATCGGGTCACCCATGCGCAGTTCGAGCCGGGTCGCCGACTGGTCGCGGACCTGCGCGGACAGCTCCACCCAGCGGGTGGTGGTGATGATCAGGTGGATGCCGTAGTTCAGTCCGCGGGCGGCGAGTTCATTGAACTTGGGGATCAGCTCGTCGTAGTCCTGGCGGACCGTGGACCAGCCGTCGACCACCATGAACACATCGCCGAACGGCTCGTCGGCGAACTCGCCCGCGGCCCGGCGGCGCCGGTAGGACTGCATGGAGTCCAGGGTGTGGTCCACGAAGAACTGCTCACGCCGGGCGAGCAGGGCCATCACCTCGGAGACGGCGCGCTGCACCCGCTCCGGGTTGAGCCGCGCCGCGACCCCGCCGACGTGCGGCAGACCGGCGAACTGGGAGAGACCGCCGCCACCGAAGTCCAGGCAGTAGAACTGGATCTCGCGGGGCGTGTGGGTCAGCGCGAGCGCGGCGATCAGCGTCCGGGCCAGCGTCGACTTGCCGCTCTGCGAACCGCCCGCGATGGCGACGTGGCCGCCCGCCGCGGACAGGTCCACGACCAGCGGGTCACGACGCTGCTCGAACGGCTTGTCCACCAGACCGACCGGGACCCGCAGCCTGCCGGTGCCGGACCACTTCGCCGCGGTGAGCCCGCGCTCCTCGTCGGGCACGACCCCGCCCAGGAGTTCGTCCAGCGGCGAGGGCGCGCCGAGCGGCGGCAGCCACACCCGGTGCGGATCGGGTCCTGAGCCGCGCAGCCGGTCGAGCGCGACCTCGAGCAGGGTCTCCTCGTCGCCGCTCTCCTCCTCGGCCGGCTCCGGCTCGGGGGCCGCCTCCAGGGTGCGGGGCACCACCCAGCCGCTGGTCCACTGCACCACCTGGCTGGCCACCCGGGCCTGCACGACCGCCCCGGTGCGGCGCCGGTAGGAGCCGGAGGAGTACGCCGCACGGAACCGGATCAGCGACTCCACACCGGACTTGAGGTAGCCACTGCCGGGCTGCGCCGGCAGCTCGTACGCGTCCGGGACGCCCAGCACACCGCGGCTCTCCATGGCGGAGAAGGTGCGCAGACCGATCCGGTAGGAGAGGTGGCTCTCCAACTGGTGCATACGTCCCTCGTCGAGACGCTGCGAGGCGAGCAGCAGATGGACGCCGAGCGAACGGCCGAGGCGGCCGATCATCACGAACAGGTCCATGAACTCGCGGTGAGCGGAGAGCAGTTCACTGAACTCGTCGACCACCACGAACAGGCTGGGCAGCGGCTTCAGATCGGCACCGGCCGCGCGGGCCCGCTCGTACTCCAGGGCGGAGGTGTAGTTGCCCGCGGCGCGCAGCAGTTCCTGGCGGCGGATGAGCTCACCGTGCAGGGCGTCCTGCATCCGCTCCACCAGCGCGGCCTCGTCGGCGAGGTTGGTGATGACGGCCGCGGTGTGGGGCAGTTCGTCCAGACCGAGGAAGGTCGCGCCACCCTTGAAGTCGACCAGGACGAAGTTGAGTGTCTCGGAGGAGTTGGTCAGGGCCAGACCGAGGACGAGGGTGCGCAGGAGTTCACTCTTGCCGGAGCCGGTGGCGCCGATGAGCATGCCGTGCGGTCCCATGCCGCCCTGCGCGGACTCCTTGATGTCGAGTTCCATCGGGCGGCCGTTCTCACCGACCGCGATCGGGACCCGCAGCCGCCCGCTCCCGGAGTGCCGGTCGAACAGGATCTGCGGGTCGTGCCGGTGCAGATCCGGGATGCCGAGCAGGGTGGTCAACTCGACGTCGCTGTCCAGTGGCTGGGATATGTCGCCGCCCAGGCTGATCCGGCGCGGTGTGAGCAGCCGGGCCAGCGCCTCCGCGCCGAGCACGCCGAGCCGGTCCGGTGTGCCGAGCGGCACGGAGCGCTCCTTGCGGCTGCGGTCGGTGCGCACCAGATTGACCCGGCCCTGCCCGACGGTCAGCCGCAGCGTGTTGCGGCCGGGACGCCAGCGCAGTGCGCCCGAGACATCGAGCACCAGCGCGTTGCGGTAACCGTGGCCCTCCCAGCGGTGCCCCTCGGGGACGGAGACACCGTCCAGGACGATGACCGTGTACGGCTCGTCGCGGTCGGGGCGGCCGTCCGGGTCGAAGCCCGGCCGCTCGGCGAACTCGGCGCCCAGCAGGTCGTCCAGCTCGGTGATGTCACCGGTGATCCGGCGGACCTGGCCCGCGCCGTCCTCCTCGTGCGGGTGCAGCACGTGCGGGAGCCACTTGGTCCACTCCCAGTCGGCCCGCCGCTCGTCGCTGACGCACAGCGCGAGCCACAGCTCCTCGGGCGCGTGGAAGACCGCGAGCTGGCCCAGCATGGCCCGCACCAGGTCCCGTACCGCCTCGGTGTCCCGCTCGGAGCCCTGCGTGCCGCCGCGCTCGGCGCTCTCCTCGCCGGCCGCTGCCTCGGGGCGCAGCAACACCCTGGCCGAGGAGCGAAGATACAGCCCGAGCGGCTGGTCGGGGATGGTGGAGTAGGCGCGGATGAAACGGCGCAGCGCGTGCGCGCACAGCGGTTCCAGGTCCTCCACGGGGCGGGTGGAGACCGGTTCCAGGGTCACCGCGAGCTGCTGCTCGCCGACCGCGAGCCGGACCTCGCCGAAGTCCTCGTCGGCCGGACGCCGCTCCCACAGCCGCGAGGTGCGGGCCACCGAACGCAGCGAGGAGGGCTCCGGGTGGCGCCAGGCCAGTGCCCGCTGCTGCTCGACGATGGTGGTACGGACCCGCTTGCGGATCTGCGCCAGGTACCGGAGGTAGTCACGCCGCTCGCCCTTGAGGCGCTGCTTGCGCTCACCGGCGCGGCGCATCAGCTGCCCCAGGAGCATCGCGGCGGCGGCGATCACCATGACACCCATCGCCAGATACATGAAGATGCCGTTGCTGCCGCCGGTCCGCAGGAACATCAGCATCATCGACACCGACATCAGTGCCATCGGCAAATAGGTCCAGATCGCCGATGTGTCGGGCACGGTCTCGGCGAGGACCGGTGGCTCCTGGAGGGTCAATTGCCCGTCTGGCATCTCCGGTCCACGCCTACGGGCCGGCCGGCGAAACAGCACCACACTCAAGGAACAGAACCTCCGGTTTCACTGACTTTCCGGCCCGGACCGAGTACCGGTGCACCGGTTCCGGGAAAGACCGCACCACGCCGATTCTCCGGGTCGCCGCTCACGCGGTGAACACCGGATGAAAACTTCGAGCGCATAACAGGGCAGCCGACTCCCGAGAGCAAGTCCGCACCGGACAAAGAGAGTCCGGTCGGCAGTGCGATCCGGCGGGCACAGGCAGTAGTCTGCATTCACGGAACGCGCCCTGTCCACGCGGGATGAGGCGGTCGCCGGACCGCGGGACTCAATTCCACTGCCCGGACCCGCCGTTCCTCACCGTGCGCGCTTTCCGTACTCTTCGCACATCCCTGTCGGGGAAGTTCCCTCTCGGGAAGTCCTCCGACAAAGCCCCCACGGAAGACGAGAGTTCAGCTGATGACCGACAGCGTGGTGGCCGCCCTGTGCCGCCTGACCGTACGTGCGCCGAGCGTCTCCGTCGATCTGGCCGTGCCCGCCGACGTCCCGGTCGCCGATCTGCTCCCCACGCTGCTGCGCTACGTCGGCGAGGACGCCGAGGAGTCCGGACTCGACCACGCGGGCTGGGTGCTCCAACGACTCGGTGACACCCCGCTCGACGAGGAGACCACCCTCGAACGCGCCGGTCTCGCCGACGGCGACGTGCTCCATCTGCGCCCGCACACCGAGGCACTGCCCGAGGCCCGGCTCGACGACCTGGTGGACGGCATAGCCGACACCGCGGGCCGCCGGCTGCACACCTGGCGCCCCGCGGCCTCCCGCTGGGCCCTGGTGGTCACCGCCCTGGTGACCGTGGCGGCCGCCCTCGTCCTGCTGCTGTGGCCCGGCGTCACCGCCACCGATTCCACCCGCGCCGCCTGCGCCGCGGTGACCGGGCTGCTGGTCCTCGCGGGCGCCGGTTCCGCCAGCCGCGCGGTCGGCGACCGGCTCTCGGCGACGGCCCTCGGCCTGCTGGTCGCCCCCTGCCTGGCCCTGGCCGGCTGGCTGCTGCCCGGCGGCGACCTGACAGGACCGGACGCGGCGCGCGTCGCCGGTGCCCGGCTGCTCGCCGCGGGCGCCGCGGGCGCGGGCGGCGCGGTCCTCGCGCTGGCGGCCACCGCGGTCGGCGCCCCGGCCCTGTTCGCCACCGCCGTCGTCGCGGTGGCCACCGCGATCGCCGGTGCGCTCATGGGCTACACCGGACTGCACGTCCCGGCCGCCGTGGCCGTGGTGGCCACCGTGGTCGCGCTGGGCGCCGGAGCGGTGGCGCCGTTCGCCTTCAAGCTGGCCGGGATGCGGCTGCCCGCCCTGCCCTCGTCGGCCGGTCAGCTCCAGGAGGGCATCGAGCCGTACGCGGGCGACGAGGTCGCCGAGCGCACCGAACTGGCCGGACGCTGGGTCGCCGCCCTGTTCGCCGCCACCGGCACCGTCGTCGCGGCCACCCTGGTCGTCCTCACCGAACACCCCAACCTTCCCGAGGTGCTGACCGCCGCCGCGCTGAGCCTGCTGCTGCTCCTGCACTCCCGCGGCCTGGTGCACATCGGGCAGCGCCTCACCCTGGCCGTCCCCGGCATCTGGGGGCTGCTGCTCCTCGCCCGCAGCTGGGCGGTGGAGGCCGAGGGCACGTCGCGCACCGTGGTCTTCGCGGTGCTGCTGGCCGCGGCCGCCGGGCTCGTGATCGCCGCCTGGACGGTGCCCGGCCGCCGGATGCTGCCCTACTGGGGCCGCGCCGCGGAGATCCTGCACACGCTGCTGGCGGTGGCGGTGCTGCCCCTGACCCTCTGGGTGGCGGGCCTCTTCGGCTGGCTCCGCGGCCTGTTCGGCTGAGCACACCCGTACGCCCGAAACGCCGACCGTAGGCGCGCGGACACGAGAAAGACGTTGAGGAGAGGCCGTGCAGTCCAAACGCGACCAGGTACACGCCCACACCTTCATGATGGGCAGGCTCAGCTCGGGCCTGCTGATGGCCGACCCGGACGCCCCGGAGAGCCCGCTCGGGCGCACCACCCGCGGTGTGGTCTTCGGCGTCCTGGTGACGGTCCTGATCGGCGCCGGGACCACCGTCTACGGGCTGCTGCGCCCCGGCGGCAACGAGAGCTGGCGCGACGGCAAGCACCTCGTGGTCAACCGTGACACCGGCGCCCGCTACCTGTGGACCGACACCGACGACGTGCTGCACCCGGTGCGCAACTACGCCTCGGCGCGCCTGATCGGCGGCTCCGACCTGGCCACGTCGGACGTCCACACGCCCTCCCTCGAAGGCGTCCCGGTGGGCTCCCCGGTCGGCATACCCGGCGCCCCCGACTCCGTGCCGGGGCCCGGCCAACTCGACGCGGACGCGTGGCACATGTGCGTCACCGGGCCCGGCGGGGCACTGGCCAACACGTCCGGAACCGTGTCGAACACCGGCGTGAACGAGCCCGGCGCCACCACCATGGTGGCCGGGGCGCCCCTGGACTCCTCCGACGTCGGCGGCGACCGCGGCGTGCTGGTACGCGGCCCGAACGGAACCGAGTACCTGGTCTGGCGCGGCAGCCGGCTGCCACTGGACCGCGCGTCCGACGCCCGCAACGCCCTCGGCTACGGCTCCCAGAAGCCGATGCCGGTCTCGGCGGCCTTCCTGGACGCGCTGGCCTCCGGGCCCACTCTGAAGCCGCCCGCGGCCCCGGGGCGCGGCGAACAGGGCCCCGTCATCGGCGGCGAGGCCAGCCGCGTCGGCCAGGTCTTCCAGGTCAGCGTGCCCGGCGGCGACAGCACGTACCACCTGCTGCGCAAGGACGGCCTGGTGCCGCTGACCCGGCTCGACGCCGCCCTCGTCCTCGGCGATCCGGCCACCCAGAAGGACGCCTACCAGGGGAAGTCGCCCGAGGCCCGCACGGTCGGCGCGGACGCGCTGCGCGAGCACCGGGCCAAGAACGCCGGTTCGGCCGGTTCTGCGGAGCTGCCGGACGCGCCGCCCGCCCCGCAGACCACACCGCGCGGCAAGGCGCTGTGCGCCCGGGCCGACGGCGGCGACGGCGGCGTCCGGATCAGGTCGGTCCTGGTCCCGCTGACCTCGCTGTCCCCGGTCGCGGTGCCCGCCGGCACCGCCGACCCGCTCGAGGACGCCTGTGTCCCCACCGACGCCACCGTGGTGCGGCCCGGCCGCGGCGCCCTGGTCAGGGCGCTGCACGCGAGCGGCGCCGCACACGCCGGGACGACGTACCTGGTGGCCGAGAACGGGGTGAAGTACCGCGTGTCCAACGAGGAGTCGTTGGCGGCCCTGGGCTTCGGCACCGGTGACATCGACTCGGTCCCGGCCCCACTGCTCGCCTCCCTGCCGACCGGCGCCGACCTCGACCCGGACGCCGCGACCGGCGCCGTTGAGGCCAAGGTCACAGCGCCGGCCTGTGCCAAGGGGGAGGAAACGGGGCAGCGGGGAGAGAGCGACGCACAGGACAAGAACGGAAAGACGGGCACAGTGCGCACTGTGGGCACAGCAGACACCGCGCACTGAGCGCGGCAAGCAGAACATAAGGTGGCGAAGAAAGAGAAAAGGGCGGCCCGGGGATACATTTCGGCCGAACTGGGTGCCGGTGACACCGAGTCGGTGTGCCGGCGCGGTATCCGGTCGCGGCGGCGAACCTCAGACAAAGCTCAGAAATATGTCCTCGGCTGGATCCGCTAAAGCCGCTGACGCGTCTTCAGGGGTGGATCCGATCCGTCCCGATGCCCGTTCGGCAGTCGCGTGCGCCCGTTTTCCGCCCGCGTCGCGTGCGTCGGTGAACGGTTCATGTCCGGCTGCCCGAATCCATGCCCGGCGAGTGTTCATCGTGCTGAAACCTGTGCTCAACTCCCGTGCCACACAGGAATTCTGGCGGGGCTTCGGATGCTCAAATCTTTCCGGCTCGCGTTGCGCGGAACCGCAGGTTCTCTTTAGCCTCAGCGGACAGCGTGCGACGAGACTCGCTTGAGCGAAGGGAACGCGACATGGCGGACAGCGCCGCGAGGAAAGCGGAATATGCCAAGGGTCTGGGAGGTGTCTCCTCCCTGGAGAGCGCCCGGGACCAGGTCGAGAAAATTCAGAACAACGTCGGTGAGATCGCGGCGCGTTCTGGTGTCGGCGGCGACGAGGGCCAGGCCCTGCTGAAGCTCTTCCGCAGCTGGAACGGCGAGGCGCAGAAGGTCGTCGTCCAGATCAGCAAGATGGTCGACGCCCTCCAGGAGAACGTGACCTCCGCCAACCGTCTGGCGCAGGAGAACCAGGACCTGACCGAGGTCCTCAACAGCAAGACCAGCCAGGGCGTCTTCGAAGCACTGCGCTGAACCACCCTGCGGTACGAGCCCCTTGACCGCGGGCTCGTGAGCTTTCCGGGCCACGGCGCCCGGCCACCGAAGAGGAGACGTCATGGCCGACGGCATTATCGATGTTCAGTACCCCAAGGTCCGGCAGGCGATCGAGGAGCTGGGCGAGCAGACCCAGCACATCATCACCGTCCTGAACAACCTGGAGGACGAGCTCAAGCCGCTCATCGCCTCCTGGGAGGGTTCGGACCAGGAGATGTACCGCGGGGTCCAGGCGGAGTGGGACCAGGCCACCAAGAACATGGCCCAGCTCCTCGGCGACAACGGCGAGTTGATCCAGAGCATCCACGACAACCACTCGCGTGACGAGCGCAAGAGCGCCGACAACTGGGGCAGCGTGCGAGCCCGTTAGGTCTTTCCGGGCCCCGGCGCTGCGGCCGGGGCCCCTGCTCGGGGCGCCCGTCGGGCCACCCCCACCCCCGTCAGGCAGCAAGCGGCAGGAGGCGCCCCATGGCCGACGACAAGGCCGACGTCACGCATTTCGACCTCAAGCAGATGGAGAGTTTCCGGGACCACGAGGTGCAGCCGGTCTACACCAAGGCGAAGAAGCACCGCGAGGACGGCGACGGGAGCAGCGTCCGCCCGCTCGGCGAGCTCATCGACGGACACACCACCGCGGACAACCTCTCCCAGGACCAGCAGCTCCTGCGCCTCGGCAAGATGAACAAGGAGCCCCTGGTCTCGGGCCCGACGCTGATCGAGGGCATCACCACCGCGGCCACGGCCGTCGACAAGCTGCTCGGTGACCAGATGGACCTGTTCAAGGAGCTGAAGGAAGCGCTCACGGACACCATCGACGAGGCCGAGAAGACCAAGGACAAGAACCTCGACGCGATCGACGCGCAGACGCTGCTGCAGAAGTTCGAGGAGGTCGACACCCTGACCTCCGGCAGCTCCGGATCGGACGACGAGACCACCTGAGCGGAACCTCAGCCGGCCGCCCCCCCCTCACGCATGAGGACCCGGTGGGCCGGTTCGCACGACTACTGACCAGAAGGGGCGCCCGGTGGCGGACCGGTACGACAAAGACTCACGGGACAACATCGGCGAGTTCAAGGACGCCAAGGACCCGCAGAGTGACATCTGGGCGAACCTGGTCACTCACATCACGGGCTACCCGGTGCCGGACCGCTCCACCGTCTTCGACACGCTCCGCTCCGACCACGGCGGCAAACTCTTCCGGATGGACATCCAGGAGCACAGCCTCAGCAACGCGGTCAAGGACTCCGGGTTCCTGCAGAACAGCGGCGAAGACTACGACATCTACTTCTTCGACAGCGGCAAGAAGACGGTGATCAAGCAGGCCCGCATCGTCTTCGAGGGCCGCGTCAAGTCGGGCGACGAGATCCACTTCGCCGACCCCGGCAGCGACAACTACGAGGACGCCTCGGTCAGTTCGGGCAACGAGTTCACCGACTACAACAAAGACAAGATGAGCACCGTCGCGCTCGCCCGGTACATGAACGGGCCGCGCGAGGCGCTCATGAAGCTGCTGGCCGGAGGAACCGGGGACGCCCGGTTCAGCAACCTGGGGGTGGCCGAGGACGCCGCGGTCGACCTCAGCTCCTTCGACCGCACCGGCGAATCCTTCGACTACGCCGCCAAGTTCTTCCGCGAGACCAAGGAAGTGCTGGAGGACTGGGAGAAGCGGTTCGGCGGCGACGGAGCGAGCTGGAAGGGCGAGGCGGCGGAGGTCTTCCGCAACCTGCTGAAGAAGGTCCGCGAGAACTACGAGAACTACATCGAGACCTTCGACGAGACGGCAGGCGACGGGGACGGGGCCGGCAAGGGCGGCACCGTGTACTCGCGGGCCCTCTCGCTGGGCCGCACGTACCTGGAGAACTCCGCGAAGGAGTTGCTCCAGGCGTGGAGCAAGTGGGCCAACTCCCCGTACTACGACCCGCTTCAGGTGCTGCGCTACGTCCTGGACGACCTGGCGATGTGGGTGGACGAGCACAACGTCGCCCAGACGGACATCCAGACGACGTACAGCGCGTACTCCTCCAGCACCTACCACTCCCCGAAGGACGGCTTCACCCAGAACCACCCGGAGTACGGCGACCTCACGAACATCGAGAACTGGTCCAAGGTCGGCGACAAGGCCGTCAAGCTCTGGAACCAGGGCATCGACCAGTACCTCGGCGACCCCGCCCGTACGGTGCAGTCGAATCTGAACAACCACTTCCTCGACCTCTCCAAGGACTTCTCGGGCAACGTGCCGAAGCCCAAGTCGACCAGCACGGCGTCGGACGACTACGAGAAGCAGCAGGCGCAGGAGGAGAAGGAGCGGATCGAGGAGGAGAACGAGAAGAACCGCAAGGAGCAGGAGGACCTCCGCAACGAGCAGGACAAGCAGCGTGAGGAGGACAAGGCCTACCAGGAGAAGTTGCGCAAGGAGCAGGAGGAACAGCGCAACGAGGACAAGGCCTACCAGGACGAGCTGCGCAAGGAGCAGGAAGAGCAGCGCAAAGAGGAAAAGGCGTACCAGGAAGAGCTGCGCGAGGAGCAGCGCAAGCAGCAGGAAGAGGCCCAGCGAGAGGCCGACGAGCAGGCCAAGAACCTGCAGAACAGCCTGGGCGACATCAACGGCGGGGGCGGCGGCGACCAGAGCCTCGACAAGCTCGACGACTACCTGAAGCAGAACGGCCCGACGACCGAGAACCTGGGCAACATCGACGGGTTGAACGGCAACGGCCAGAACAACCCCGTCACCGAGAGCCTCGGCAACTTCGACGGACTGAACGGCAACGGCGACCAGCAGCAGGGCAACGGCGACCCGCAGGGACTCGGGAACAACCCCGCCGCGCCGATCACGCAGAGCCTGGGCAACCTCGGCAGCCTCAACGGGGGCGGCGGGAACGCGCTCAAGACACCGACCGGCGGCAACACCCGCCTCGACGGCAACAAGCTGAACACCGACTTCGACGACGGCAGCAAGACCTCGTTCGACCCCGGCACCGGTGAGGTCACCACCACCAACCCGGACGGCTCGACCACCACCACGGATCTGGGCAACGGCAAGGAACTGCTCAACCCGGACGGGTCGAGGACCACGCTCGGCGACGACGGCAAGCTGACCACCACGTTCCCCGACGGCACCACCCAGACCGTCGACCCCAACACCGGGCAGAGCCTCACCACCAACCCGGACGGTTCCACGCACACGGACAACCTGGGCAGCCTTCAGGGCCTGAACAACAACAACGACGCGACCAACGCGCTGAACGAACAGCTCGGCAACAGCACCCTGGACACCCCGACCGGCGGGCACACCCAACTGACGGGCAACGGCGACCTGTCGACCGACTTCCCGGACGGCAGCGAGTCCTCGTTCAACCCGGACGACAGCACGCTCACCACGACCAACCCGGACGGTTCGACCAACACCGTCGACCTCGGCGACGGCCGCTCGGTGACCAACCCGGACGGCTCGGTCACCTCCCTCGGCGACGACGGCAAGCTGAACACCACGTTCCCCGACGGCAGCAGCCAGAGCGTCGACCCGTCCAACGGACAGGCCACCACCACGGACCCGAACGGTCACACCACGACCAGCAACCTCGGGAACCTGGGCAACCTGAACGGCAACAACAACCCGAACGACCTGAACAACCTGAACAACCTGAACGACCTCGGGAACATCGACTCGAACATCCCGACCACGTCGGACCTCGGCAACTTCGGCGACCTCAACAGCGGCAACAGCCTGGACACCCCGACCGGCGGCCACACCGGGATGGACGGCGACGACTTCGCCACCACATTCGCCGACGGCGGGCACTCCTCGTTCGACCCCGACACCGGCTCGCTGACCGTGACCAACCCGGACGGCACCACCACGACCACCGACCTCACCCACGGTGCGTCGGTGCACAACCCGGACGGTTCCACCACCACGCTCGACAACGGGCAGCTGACCACCAAGTACCCGGACGGCAGCACCCAGACCATCGACCCGGACACGGGCCTCGCCACTACCACCGACGCGCAGGGCCACACCGAGAAGGTCAACCTGCACGACCTGAACAGCGGCGGCAACACCACCTCGGACCCGCTGAAGGACCTGAAGGACCTGAACCTGACCGGCGGCGACAACCCGAGCACCCAACACGTCCCGACCTCGGACCTGAATCTCGGCGGAGGCGGGGCGAACGGCGGCGGGTCGAACGGCAGCACCCAGTCCCTCGGCTCGGCCCCGGGACTCAACGGGAACGGCTCCAACTCCTTGGGCGACCTGGGTGGCGGCAACGCCGCGCCGCTCTCGGACAGCCCCGCGAGCAACTCCTCGCTGAACAACGGGGGAGGCGGCGCGCAGCAGCCCGGCGCCCCGGGCGCCCCCGGTACGCCGGGCACTCCCGGTATGCCGATGGGCGGCGCCGGAGGCATGGGTGCGGGCGGCGCCGACAAGGGCAACGGCGAGCGCGTGCGTGCCGTCCTCGTCGACGCGGCCGAGGAGAGCGAGCGGCGCAACCGCCGGCGACGCAACCCGTGGAACCGCCAGGAGGACAGCGACACCTTCCTCTCACCGGCCTCCCGCGTCGCGACCACCACCAGCGGCGGCGGCCACGACGGCGCCGACCAGGACGCGGAGACCACGGGCCGAAGGACCACCAGCTCCGCCGACTACCTGGAGGAGGACGCCGACGTGTGGGGCACCGACGAGGGCGGCGCTCCCGCCGTCATCGGGCGGTGAGCGGTGGCGTGCCCCGGCCCGGCCGGTCGTGGAGACGAACACCACCCGACCCCGGCTTCCGCAGCACGCCCCTCACCAGGCAAGATCATGAGTGCAGTTGAGGGACCAACAGCGCGAAGAGACTGAAGAGACCGACGGGGAAGGGGGCTGAGCCGACGTGACGGAACCGCTGGAGAAGCGCCTGGAGAAGGCGATGGTCGAGCTCCAGGAGGCCCAGGAGGCGATCGCGCGCACCGAGCGCGAGCTGCGGCAGGCATCGTTCTCGGTGCTCTCCTCCGACCGCGCGGTCCGCGCCACCGTGGGCCCCCAGGGCGAACTGACCGGGATCGAGTTCCTGGAGAACAAGCACCGCGACATGTCGCCCCAGGAGCTGGCCGCCAGCGTCCTGGAGGCGTCGAGCGCGGCCCGCATCAAGATGAACCGGCATGTCATGAAGGCGATGGCGCCGTTCGCCGAGCCGAGCAGCAACCTGCCGGAGCTGAAGGGCTTCGAGCTGGACTGGGAGCGGATCTTCGGCCCCGAGGTGCTGCGCGACGACGACGAGGACACGGCACGCGACGACACCCGGGCCACGCCCGCCTGGCGGGACGCGCTCGACGAGGACGGGGAGGACTGACGATGGGACAGCGGTACTACGTCGACCCGCAGCGCATCGAAGCCTGCACGGGCCAGCTCGAGGAGATCTCCACGCTCGTCCGGAGCATGACCGAGGAATTCCTCGACGGTCTGGCCCCTACGGTGAACTGGCCCGGCCACGAGGGCGAGTTCGCGGAGAAGGCCAAGCCGCAGGAGCAGAAGGAGCGGCAGACCACCAAGGACACCATGATGTCCATCCGGGACGCCCTGGTGGGCATCACGGACTCCACGCTCAGCCAGGTCGAGATGATGAAGCGCACCCGCGACCAGAACATCGAGGACGTCGAGCGGGGCAACAGCCGGATCGAGACCGAGGGACTCGGCGACGACGTCGGCGTCGATGTCGACGGTGTCGGGAACCGTGGTCACCACTGACGCACGCCGCACCGGCCGCTCCCGCCTCCCGGCGGCAGCGGCCGCTCCGGCCTGCCCGTACGACCCCGCGGGCGGACCCCGGTGAGCATCAAGGCCTCGCCCGAGGTCAACGCGATGATCTTCATCCTCACCGGAGAGAAGCTCATCGACGCCGACGAGGATCTCGCCTACGACAGCCGTCAGCCCTACTCGGGCCTCGGCCGGAAGGTCGACCGGCTGTCGTCGCTGATCGACAAGTCGGTCCACGACATCTCCGAGGCCATGCCGGACGACCTGGCCAAGTCGTACGCCAGGGCGATGGGCACGCTCACCGACGACAACGGCAAGAACTATCTGCGCCAGTTCGCCGAGCAGCTCGACAAGATCGCCGAGGGACGGCGCAAGACCTCCATGGACATCATGGAGTCCAAGTGGCAGGTGATCGCCGAGATCATCCGGCTGCTCATCGAGATCGCCATCTATCTCGCGATGTCGTTCTTCACCGGCGGCGCCTCGGCCAGCCAGATCATGATGGCCAAGCTGCGCAGCCGCTTCATGATCCTCACCACGCTCAGTCATCTGCTGCAGCGGCTGCACATCGCGCCGTCGCTGACGGAGGCGTTCGCCGAGGCGTTCACCACGTTCGCGGTGCGCCTGGCGATGATGAACTTCGCGCCCAACAACCGCCGCCCGGACGGCTTCGACTGGAACCAGATCCTCAAGGACGGCGCGTTCGGAGCCGCCGCCGGAGGCCTCACCAGCATCTTCGACAAGTTCGCGCACAACATCGTCAAGAGCTACGACAGCACGTTCCTCAAGGACAGCCCGGACCTCGACTTCAAGCCCGGTCCGAACCTGAAGAACGACCTCGGTCCCGACCTCAAGGACCACACTCCGGGCCCCAACCTGAAGCCGAACGACCCCGGTCCCGGCCCCGACCCCGATCCGAAGCCGAAGCCCACACCGACCCCTGAGCCCACGCCCACCCCGACGCCCACGCCCACTCCGGTGCCGGGCGGCTCCGGCATCACCCGCAATCCGCCGTCCCTGCTGCACAACAACTCGCTGTCGTTCCTCAACAACCCGAACCTGTGGCGCAACAGCACCATCCTGCGCGACAACGCGGACAACCTGCGCGGCCTCGCCGGGCACTACGGGCTCAAGACGACGGCCGACTTCGTCGCGGCCGGTGCCGGTGAGGCGCTCGCGGAGATCTTCATCAGGGGCGTGTTCGACGGCGAGTGGACCACCAGCTGGTCCACCTTCGTCGGCGCGGGTGTCAGCAGCAAGGTCGAGTCCTCGCTCACCTCGACCGCCCTGAACGGCGGCGCCGAACTGCGCAACACCATCGACACCATGCGTACGCCGCCGACCGTCAGCGGCGGCGAGAACGGCTCCACGCGCTCCGTCGACGGCGACGGCCGCCCGCATACCGAAAGCGGGGGCGGCAACAACGGCCCCGGCTCCACGCAGTCCCCACCCACTGGCCAGGAGAGCCCCGCCCAGAACCAGGCGTCCGGCAACGAGTCCGCGTTCACGGACAGCCCGCCGCCGTACACACCCATGGACCCGCCGCCGTACACGCCGTTCGCGCCCTCGGTGTCCGCCAACGAGAGCCACCTGTGGCAGCAGGTGCTCAACGGTCCGGCCGACGTACGCCAGCAGGCGCTGGACGACCTTGGCGCACTGCGCGGCACGCCGCCGCCCGGCGGCACCGAGATCGGGGTGCGCGACGGTCTGAACCACAACCTGTCGCAGGTCCCCGAGGTCCGGGTGGTGTCCCCGGGCGGCCCCACTGCGCAGGCCGACATCGACCATGTCCGCGGTGCCCTCGACGGGTTCGGTACGCCGGTCACGGTGGACACCCCCGGGGGAGTGGACCACAACGACCAGCCCAGCACGCTGCCGGGCCAGGCCGGCGGCTCCACGTCCGGCACGGGCCCCACCTCCTCGACGACGCCCGGCGCCGGGCCGTCGAACACGCCGGGCGGCAACAACGGCGCCACCGGCCAGGACGCCTCGACAACCCCGAACCCCGACCCGGCCGCTTCAACGGCCCCGGACCCCGACACGTCGACGGTCCCCGACCCGGCCGCCTCAACGGCGCACAACCCCGACACGTCGAACGTGCCCGGCACGGACACGTCCGGGGCGTCCGGCTCCGACCTGTCGACGGCGCCGGGTTCCGACACGTCGAACGTGCCCGGTCGGGATGGCGTGACGGGGGACCTCCCCGACACGTCGAACGTGCCCGGCACGGACACGTCCGGGGCGTCCGGCTCCGACCTGTCGACGGCGCCGGGTTCCGATGCGTCTGACGTGCCCGGTCGGGATGGCGTGACGGGGGACCTCCCAGACACGGCGAACGTGCCCGGTACGGATACGTCCGAGCTGTCCGGCTCCGATCTGTCGACGGTGCCGGGTACCGACACGTTGAACGTGCCCGGCACGGACAGTGCGGCAGGGAGCGGCCCCGAGATCTCCGAGGGGCCCGGCGCTGGTACGTCCACGCCGCCGACGCCCGACGGCTCGCCCGTACCGGACTCCCACACGTCCCACGCGCCCGGTACGAACGACTCGACCGGATTCGGCTCCGACACCTCCGACGCGCCCAGTACGTCGAAGCCCCCCGGTGCCGCTCCCTCGACGTCGTCCGACCCCGAGATCTCGACCCGGCCCGACCCGGACGGCTCGACCGCGCACGACCCCAACACGTCTAGCACACCCAGTGACACAACCGAGAACGGACCCGCACCAGCTGTCCCGCCGGTGCCGGGCGCACCGGCCGCGCCCGGTACCGGCACCGGAACCAACGCCGCGCCCGCGCCCGGCTCCAACAGCTCCGCCAATCCCGTGGGCGCCACCGGCCCCCGGCCCGGCGCCACCGCCCCGCCGCAGGGCACCCGCACGAACCTCGACGGCACGCCGCCCGCCGCGGGCCCGCAGACTTCGCCGCCCCCGGAGGCCACCACCTCTTCTGGCACGGACACTTCCCCGGAGACCACCACCTCTTCCGGGACGGACACTTCCCCGGAGGCCACCACGCCTCCCGAGACCACCACGCCCCCGAATACCGGCAGCACGCTGGACACCACCTCGTCTGCCGACATCATCACGTCCGCGGACACGACGACGGCTCCGGATCTCACCACGTCCCCGGACGTCTCCAACACGCCCGACAGCAGCGTCAACCCGGGCCCCGACGGACGTCGCGCCACCCCACCGCCTGCCGACACGGTCACCCCGCCGAGGGTGAACACCACCGGGTCGTACACCGGAGGCGACGGCACCGTACGGACCGAGTCCACGCCCGGGACGGACCCGGCAGTCCAGGCGTCGCCGCTGACGATCGTCGTCTCGCAGACTCCTCCGCCGTCGGCGGGCACCCCCGAGGCGGCCGCCGTCCTGGACGGCGCCGGAACCGACCGCGCCGTCGTCTTCGGGCCGGGTGTCACCCCGGACGGCACCGGTCGCCCTGCGCGCTCCGCCGTGGAACTGACCCGCGTCGGACCGGGCGCCCCCGTCCAGGTCCGCCCGCTCGCCGGCCCGCCGCCCGCCGCGCACCCGGACGCCACCACCGACACCGAGTTCCCCGGCGCGGACGTACTGCTGCCGCTCGCCGACGCCCTCGGCCCGGCCCCGTCGACGACCCGCCCCGCCACCGAGTCCGGCCGCCCCACCGAGGAGGCCACCGACCTGCACCTGGAGTCGGGCCACGGCACGGGCGTACACGCTCCGGGCCCCGGCGGCGGACGCGGTCGCGGTACCGGCGCCACCCCACCGCCGCCGGCGAAGATCGTCGTACGGCCCGTCGCCCAGAGCGCGACCACCCCGGCCGAACCGGTCGTCACCACCCTGGACGGACAGACGGTTCCGGTCGCCCAACTGCGGCGCTGGATGCCCGAGTCGACCGTTCACCCCCGGCCGGGACAGGCCGTGCAGACGCTGACGATCTCGCAGAGCCCGACCGAGGACGGCACACCGCTCAGTGAGCGCCGGGCCGAACTCCTCGGCCAGGAGGACTTCCGCGGGGTGCGCACCACGTCCGGCCCGGAGGACACCTCCCGCACCGTGTTCACCGGCCCGCCCACCGCGCTCCCCGGCTCCGGCACCGAGCGCGGAGCCGACTACTTCGCCGGGCACGGCACGCCCCGTACGGTCACACTCGGCACCGACGACTCGGCGCACCCCAGCGTCAAGGTCAGCGGTGTGCAGCTCGGCGAAGTCCTCAAGTCCTGGTCGCAGGACGGGCAGCAGGACCGGCCAGTGGTCCTGTTCTCCTGCGAGACCGGACGGCAGCCCGCGGTGGCCGGACTGCCCGTCGCCCAGCACGTCGCCAACCGCACCGGACGCCCGGTGTACGCGCCGACCACCGAGGTTGGTACCGCCCGCGACCGCGACGGCAACGTACGCGCGGTGCTCACCGAGGGCGCGGAAGGACCGGGCCGCTGGCGGCTGTTCACCCCCGAGCCCGCCGGTGCCACCCTCGACCAACTGGCCCGCGAGGCGGGCCTGCACCGCGGCCCGGAACCGGCCGACGCCTTCGCCCGCGCCCGTACCCTCCAGCAGGTCCGCACGCTGCGCGACGCGCTCGGCCCGGACGCCGAACAGCGCCCGGAGAACCGCGCGCTGCTGTCCGGGCTCGCCTACGCCGACGCCCTGCGCTGGCACAGCCCGCAGAGCGCGGCCCGCTACGGCGACGGCCGGATGACTCCGGACCTGCTGAACCGCATGGTCACCGACCGGCTCCGCACGACCGGCGGCACCCTCACCGACCCAACGGCCGGCCCCACCGTCGAGCAGTACACCGAGTTCCTCCACGCGGCCGCCGAATTGCGTGCGAACACCGGACCCGACACCACTCTCGACGCGCTGCTCCCGCCGCCCCCCACCGAACTGCCGCCGAGCACGCTGGTCTCGCCCGACGACGTCCGCGGCCTCGACTACGCGCCGTCCGCGCGCGTCACCTGGTCGCTCTCCCACGAGCCGCTGCCACTGTCCGAGCTGTCCCTCAGCTCCGAGGACACCGCTGAACTGCTGCGTCGCAGACCCGACCTGGCCCCCGCGCCGAGTCGCCCGGAGAGCCTCGCCGACAACGTGGCCCTGTTCAGCAAGAGTCCGACGACGCCCGATCCGACCAACACCGTCCACGCGGACGGCCGTTCGCTGGTCCGGCTGGACACCCGCGCCGACGGCGACTGCCTCTTCCGGTCCCTGCTCGACAGCGCGCGCGGTCAGGACATCCCGCCCGCCTGGGCCGCGCGCAACGTCGCAGGGCTGCGCGGCCTGCTGCGCGACCGGATCGCCGGCTCCGAACTCGTCGCCACGGCCTCCGCCATGACGCCCGACCCGGTGCTCTCCGTCGTGGACGATCTGCACATGACCGCCATCGCAGGGGTCACGGACCCGACCGAGCAGGCGCGGATCACCGAGCGCTGGAACCGGATCGCGGACCAGGTCGTCACCGACGGCGATCCCGACCAGTGGCAGCAGATCCTGAAGGAGAGCGGCTATCCGCAGCTCGCCGAGTTGGCGCCCACGCCCGGCGACGCGCGGCGGATCGGCACCGAGGGGCTGATCGCCGCGGCGGCCGAACGGACGGGCCTGTGGTCCTCGCCCTTCGGCGACCTGCTTCCGCACGCACTGGCGCACACCCTCGACGTCGACCTGCGAGTGGTCCAGCCCGACCGGCACGGGGCGCCGGGCGCCACCTTCGTCACCCGGCTCAACCCGGGCGGTGGCAACGGCATCCTGCACCTGGCGTACAACGGCAGGGACCACTTCGACGCCCTGATCCCGGCCTCCGCACCGCTGACGACGACCGGGACGACGCCGGTCACCACCGGAACCACCCCGGTGACCACGGAGACGACGCCCGACACGACCGCCACGTCCGAGACCGAGTCCGACACCGACGGCTCCGACCCGTTCGGCGAGTGGCTGCGCGGCATGGGCGGGGTCACCGACGTCTTCGGCACCGACACCACGCCCAAGGACAGCGGCGAGACGGTCCCGCTGGAGACCCAGCTCGACCGGCACCGCCCGGCACGCCTCATGACCGGGCCGGACGCCACCCCGCCGGGCCCGGCCCCGCGCACCGTCACCTTCGACGACGGCAGCCGACTGCCCACCGTGCTGATCAGCCCGGACGCCGACCCGAACGACAAGAGCACGGAAGGCGCCACCGGCACCAGGACACCGGCCGTCCGCACCGGACTCTTCACCGGTCCGGGCACGCTCGCCCTGCGCTCGCCCGAGCTGGCGGCCCGGCAGATCCTCGACGGACTGCCGCCGAATCTGCGCTCCCAGTTCGACGAGGCCGAACTGTTGCGGCTGCTCGCCGAACAACCCAGCGCTTTCACCGCACCCCGAGGCGCCCGCTTCGTGGGCCGCGAGAAGTCCGGCGTCGGCCATGAGCTGACCGTCGAGGCCATCCCGTACCACCGCTGGGAACGGTTCAGCGACATCGACGGCGGCACCACGCGCCTCGACACCATGCGGCGCGGCCAGTCCGGTACGGGCGGCGGACGCAGTGCCGGCATGGGCCGCCGGATCGCCGGTGCGCTGAGCATGGGCCCGCCGCTCAACTGGCTGCTGAAGATCGGTGTCTCGCTGGGCTGGACCCGCAGGACCGACTTCTCGCTGGGCACCCAGGGCTTCCACCAGTCCGAGTACCGGGCCTTCGAGGGCTCGCATCTGCACCTGGACGACGTGCACTACCGGGTGCGGGTGGAGCGTGTCACCGAGGCCCCGAAGCCCACCGGCCCGACCACCGGTGACCGCTCCGGCGGCAACCGCGCCCCCAACTGGCGGCGCACGCCCGTGCACACCGCCGAGTTCGCCATGCGGGACGGCCTGAGCTGGCGGCTGCCCGACGACCTCACCATCCCGTACGAGGGCACCCGGCGCGCGCCCGAGACACTGACCTTCCCGGACGGCGTCGCGCCGCGGATGACCGACACCACCGGCCTGCATCTGACGGACCCGCCGGAGGACCTGGCCCTCGCCATCTCCGGTGCCCGGCCCGGCAGTTCGGCGCACCGCACGCTCGTCTCCTACGTCCGGCCTGGACGGCTGCTCGGACTGTTCGGGCGGCTCGCGGGGCCGGTCAGCAGCCCCGAGCTGACCCGGGGGAGCGGACACCATCCGCTGGGCCACCTGATCGTGGAGCGGTCGGTGCCGCACCGCGCCACGCTCGTCGCCGAGTCGGTCAAGGCGGAGGTGCGCGACCTCACCCAGACCACGTACCAGAACCAGCGCGGCCACGTCCGCGACACCCGCTTCGGTGTCCAGGTCACCTCCGGTCCCAACCACAGCTTCGTCGGCCCCGACGTGGACGTACGCGTCCAGGGCGGGCCCCAGGTCCGCTCGGACCTGAGCACCGGGCGCGGCCACTACTACGGTGCCGACGCGGCCCGCAAGGTCACCGGCCGTGTCCGCAACCACCCGGTCGCGCTGTACCGGGTGGAGCGCACCCTCATGGTGCGCAAGGCCGGCCAACCCGCTTCCGCCGCCCAGCCGGTGCGCGTGGTCAGCCTGGACTGGATGTCCACCCAGGACGCGCGGCGGCTGGCGGGCTGGGACAGCCGCACGCCCGGCCAAGCAGGACCGAACCCGGACGCCGAGCCGCCCGTGCCGTGGTACCTCACCCGCGAGGACCCGGTGCACCTCGGCGGCCAGGTCCGCGCCGAGGGCTTCCGCCCGGACCACCCGCAGAACTCCGCACCGAACCCCAACCCGGAACTGGCCACGGACCCGCCCCCGAAGGCGACGACGGACGTCACCCCGGACCCTGAGACGACGACGGATCAGAACACGTCGACGGCCCCTAAGACGACGACGGCCCTTAAGACGACGACCGATCCGAAGGCGACCACGGACGTCACCACGGATTCGAGCACGACGCCGCAGGACCCGAACGCGACGACGGACCCGAACCGGAACCAGGACCCCATGCGGGTCTTCGCCGACACGGTCCTGGACACGCTGCACCAGTCGTACCCGTCACTGTTCGTCCCGCCACTGATGCTGCGTCACCCGCGCCTGGCCAAGCTCTGGTACGGCGACGGCCGGATGCGCACCGCGCTGCACAACGACCGCCAGGTGCGCGAGGCGCTGAACCGCCCGACCCTGGCGCAGAGCCTGGACGACCTGACCACCACCGGAGTGCCCGTCACCCTCACCGAGGACGGCAAGGTGCGCCGCGGTCACCACACGGTGATCCTGCGGGCCCGGCTCACCGACCGCCGGTTCGAGACCACCATGAGCGAGCGCTCCCTTCGCAACGCGGTGATCGGCACCGAGGTGTCCGGCCAGGGCGAGCAGGCCTCCAGCACTCTCTCCGGAGGCGTCGAACTGGGCATCTCGCCCCGCGACCACACCCCCGTGCCCGGCACCACGTCACTGGCTCAGATCGGCAACGTCACCCTCGGCGCCCGCTACGGCAGGACCGACCAGACGGCCACCCGGAGCACGTCCGCGGTCACCCACGACAACCTGGCATTCCAGAGCACCTCCGACCTGTACAGCTACCGCGTCGACCTGGGAGCCACGTTCGAGGGTCACCGCCGCCCGCGCGGCTGGACCCGTCTCGCCACGGCCGGCCTGCTCGGCGGCGGCATCTTCGTCAGCAAGGTCACCGAACGCCCGCTGTTCGACAACGGCAGCGCGAGCGTGGGCCGCGTCGAGCTGGCCGTGCCCTCCTCCCACGGATCCGACCGGTACGCCCCCACCGACCCGGCGACCGACCCCGCTACCGGCAGCCCGGCCACCACGCCGTCGCCGACCCCGTCCCCGCAGCGGCTCTCCAGCGTCGAGGCCGACCAACTCCTCGACGGTGAAAGCCCCTTGCCGCACACCGGCAGCGCCGACCGGGACCTGACCCGCAAGCTCCTGAAGTCCCCGCACATCGTCCTCAGCACCGAGGGCGGCGGCCCGCGCACCCGGCTCATGCAGGACACCGCCGATCGCGCCTCCGGCACCACCTGGCACGTCAGCGCCCCCGGCGCCCCCGTGCGCACCGCACTGCGCCGCGCGATGGCCAACCTGAGCATCGCCGGTCAACTCGGCCAGTACCTGGGCCCGTTCGGCTCCCGGATCACCGGACTGAACGGCGCGGGACCGCTGCGCACGCACTACCTGAAGGCCGCGGTCCGCGGCGAGCTGACCAACGTACGCGTCAAGAGCGACCCGAAGGCCGGCAGCCTGGAGGTCACCCTCGGCAACGAGCACCGCATCCTCGGCAGCTCCGGCGCGACGACGCGGGCCACCGTCGGCCTCCAGGGCAGCGACATCCCCTATCAGCACACCCCCGGCCACCAGGGCGTGACCGGCACGTACCAGACGGCCCTCCAGTACGCCTGGGGCAAGGGCCGCAGCATCTCGCAGACCGTCTCCCGCGGCCGCAGCACCACCGTCAGCTACGCGGGCCGGATGTATCTGCTGGCCGCCGACGCCACCGAGACCGTCGCCGTACGGGACCGGTGGACCGCCGCGATGGGCACGATCGGCACCCGCGCCGGCACCGCGCTCAGCTCCGCCGCCGGACGGATCTCCGGCCGCCTCGGGCAGAGCCTCGCCCCGCGCAAGGCCGCCGCCGCGCTCCAGCGCATCAAGGACGCGGTCATGCTGCACCTGCCGATGCAGGACGCCATCGAGGCCGGACTCGCCCCGGACGGGCTGAGCACCAACACCCCGCGCAACCTCGGCGGCGGCTACCGCGTCCCCGCGTTCCTGCGCGGCCGCCGCTTCCCCACCCACCCCAGCGGCCAGCTCGACGCCGGGCACGCAGCACACCAACTGCTGCCCCGCCTGGAGAAGATCGGCGTGCCCTCGCACGACCGCGAGCAGGTGCTCCAGCGGCTCTCCCCGGACTTCCTCCGCGCCCATCTGCACGAGCTGACCACCGACGGAATGACCCTGCCGGTCCGCTACCGCTCCTGGTCGAGCCCGCACCACCTGGTCGTCGGTGGAAGCCCCGGCCAGGTGAAGTTCAAGCTGACCCCGGTCACCACCACCGTCGAACGGCTGCGCACCGGATACGAGTTGGAGGACTACCGGAACAACGCGCGCGACAACGCCGACGCCACCGTCCAGGACCGCGGCGGCGACGCGACCCTCGGCGTCGGCGAGCGCATGGGCGGCGGCCCCCTGCTCGCCGGACCCGCGGTCCAGGGCACCGCCACCCAGCAGCAGGCCACCACCCGTACCCGCACCGCGGGCAACACGGCGATGCCGAACATCGCCACCACGCAGGCGCACGCCGAGATCGTCACCGACTACATCCTGACCGTCACCATGACCGACGAGGCGGGGCAGCGGCTCTCGCCGCGCGCCGTGTCCCACGTCGGCGAGCTGCACGAGATCGCCCCGGCCAGTCTGCTCACCCCGGAGGGCGACGGATCCGACGGCGCGCTCACCGAGGGCAGCGTGCCCGAGCCGGAGCGTGCGGTGCGGATGAAGACCCCCGAGCAGGCCCGCCCGGACGGCATCGCCGCATGGCGCACCGCACCCGCGGGCAACACCCCCGGCACGTCCGACGTTCTGCCCTTCGACGACCGGATCGGCTCCGGCATCCTCGCCGTCGACATCCGCGGCGCGGCCAATGTGCAGGACGCCCTGACCCTCGCCACCGCCCGCGCCGACGGCTTCGGCGACAACGACCCCGGCAAACTGCACACCGGCAACGTCCTCGACGAGCGGCTGCGCATGGCCCGCCTCACCCCGCTCACCGGTCCGGGCACCGCCGCCGCGCAGGCCCAGTACGAGGCCACCACCCAGGGCGGGCTGACCGCCGGTTTCCGCGAGGCGCTCGGCGCCCACGGCTCGCAGCTGCCGAGCCAGGCCTCCGCCCGCCTCTTCGGCCAGTCCCACACCGCCGACTCGCGCCTGTACGCGAAGATGCACCGCACCGGCGCCCGACTCCTCGCCGTCGAGAACAAGCCGCGCATGGAGGCCATGCAGCGGGCGAAGACCTCCAACGCCGACGAGACCGGTGTCACCGACAACGTCGAAGGCGCCATGGGCACCGGCCCCATATTCAGCACCACCGCCGCGGGCCTGGTCATTCCCGGCACCACGGTTCCGTTCGGCGGCAGCAACGACACCAACGCGCTCCGCGGCGCCAACGACACCACCCTCGGCACCCACCTCAAGGTGGTCACCGACCGCAGCATGCTCTTCGCCGTGCCGGTGAGCTGGCTGTCGGTCGCCGAAGCGGACCACCGGCTCACCGACAGCCGCCCGTTGCAGGCGCTCGGCAAGCCGGTCCGTGGCCCGCGCGCCGCCGAGGCGGAGACCACCGCCCTGGTCTGGCTGCGCGAGGACATCGCCCGTGACTACGGCCTGCTGGACGACACCTCGTTCCCCGACGAGGTCGGCACCGCCTGGGACACCATGTCCGACGCGGCGGGCGACCTCGCCAAGGCCGAGACGAACTACTACGACGCCCGCGCCCGTGCCCGCGAGACCTGGCTCGGCCTGAGCCCGGACGAACAGGCCGCGCTCGGCGACGGAGACCCCGACCGGCCGACCGTCCTGCCGAAGACCCTCGCCGAGTCCCCGGCCGTGACCGCCTGGCAGGCCGCCCGTGACGACGTCCGACTCTGGCAGGAGCGCGTCGACACCGCGGCCAAGGACCACCACCGGCTGCACCTCGCCGCATCCCGGCTCACCGCCCACCACCAGGGTTCGACCGCCGTCCCCGTACCGGACCGTCCGCAGGAGTACACCGAGCCGACGTGGCGCTCCGAGGCCCCCGACCCGTACACGGTCACGGACGCCGAGGGTGACACCCCGCGCACCCTCACCTCTCCGGGCGGCGCCACGGTGCGCGAGGTGCACGACATGCCGCACGACGGCGCCTCGTTCTTCCACGCGCTGCTCGCCACCGCCGACGCGCACGGCCGGCTGCCGCACCTGCTCGGCACCGACCTCGCCGAGCGGTTCACGCGCACCCCCGGCGACCCGAACGTCACCGCCGAAGCCGTCGGCGCCGCCCGCGACCGGCTCGCCACCGCACTGGGCGACAACGGCAACGAGGACCTGCTCGACGCGCTCGCACTGGATGCCGCCGACACCTTCACGCAGGCCGAACTCGACGCCGCCGGAGTGGAGTTCACCCCGGCCCAGCAGGCCGAGTTCGACGCGCTCGGACGGCTGCCGCAGACCTTCTGGCCGACGCCCGCACAGCGCGTCGCCCTGGCCGTCTCGGCGCTGGCCCGCCCGTTCGCCATCGAGCCGACGCCGGACACGGACACCACCGCCCGGCCGGACGGCGAGCAGACTCCGCCGCAGCGCATCGCCGGCGACCACGGCGGCGCCGACCTGCTGCCCGCGCTCGCCGCCCGCGTCCTGGGCACCCCGCTGACTGTCGTCACCGGCGAGGGCCGCGACCAGCTGTTCCTGCCGCACGGCGGCGACCCGGCGGCCGTCGACCCGGTCAACGACCCGGTCCTGTTCACCACCGACGGCTTCTTCCACGCCACCCTGGTGCCCGGCACACCGGCGCCGGTCGCCACGCCGCTGCCGACGCCCGGGTCGACGACCGGCACCGCGGCGCGTACGGAGTCCACCGGTACGAACACGACCGCGGACCGGGCCGCGAAGCCGACCCCGCACCGCAGCCACGACACCCCGCCCTGGTCGCCGCCGACCGACCTGAGCGGCCCGCGCTACCGCCTCGACCGCGACGGCGTCCTCACCGCACCCGACGGCGCCACGTACACCCAGGGCCGGCCCACCGGCCACGGCAACGGCTTCTTCGGCGCGCTCACCACGGCTCTCCAGCACGCCGCCGCCCACCCGGGCACGGAGCGCCACGAAGCGGCCCGGCTGCGCGTCCGCGCCACGGTGCCGGCCGCGCAACTGATGCGGATGAACGGCCTCCCGGGCAAGCCGGACGAGCGCTCCTCGCTCTTCTCGCCGCCGCCACTCCAGCAGGCGCCGAACACACCGGCGCCCAGTCAGTACGCCCGCGACGGCCACCTGCGCCGCCACCTCGCCGAGGCTCCCTGGAAGCACGAGGCGGACCGCGCGGTGGCCGAATGGGCTGCCGCCGCGACCGGCACCACGGTCACCCTCATCGAGGAGAACGGCACCGCGCACACCTACGCGGGCCCGTCCTCCGACAGCACCCACATCCGGCTCCGCCGCCGCGGCGGAGACTTCGTACCGTTGCTCGAACGCACCCCGGCGCCGAAGCCGACGACTTCGGAGACGGACGAGGCGTATGAGCTGGACACGATGTCGGGTACCGGCCCCACCACGGACGCCACACCCGACACGGCCACCGGTCCGACGGCCGACACCCCGCCGCGCGACATCGAGTTCACCAACCTCGACGACTCGGATCAGCGCTACCGCGACAAGGCGGAGCGGATCATCGACCTGTTGGCTCGGCACGGCACGATCAGCGACTACGTCGGCGGCCGC